>NZ_JARWKZ010000001.1:0-539487 GCF_050577975.1 Rhizobium sp. BR 315
CGTCGCGTCGGTGTTTGGTGATGCCAAGATGACGACAGCACTCCTCGATCGCCTGACCCATCACTGCGAGATCGTGGAAACAGGAAACGAGTCCTGGCGCTTCAAGAACCGCTCTCAAAGCTAAAGCCGAAGACACCCGCACTTGGCCTACCCTCTGCAACCCCGGCCAGCGCCGGGCAGGCCAAGCGCTGATCGCCTACAGGGGGGTGAAGATTGGACGCCGATAAGGGGTCAATATTCCGAGCCGGTTGACATTCATAGCTTTCGACGGGAAAGTCTATCATATACCTGGCCGTCAAGGCGACCTGATCAACATAAACGAGAATCAAGAGATCTTGGCGTTAAACGAGCTCCAGTACCTTCATGCCAGACGAAATCTTTATTTTGCAGCCTCCCACAGTGGGTCGACCATAGAGAGGGAGTTCAAAAATTATGCGACGTCGCGGCCCGAAGTTTGGGTCAGATTTGATTACTTTGAGAAGAAGGGGGAGATAGGCGGCCTAGAAAGGTTCGAACGAGTACAAGAGATGGCGTTTACGGGAGATAAACAGTTTCTGAGCACCTTCCATATCACGCAGATCCATCCGAGTCGCTGGAGCGGGTTCTTGAAATTCCGCCTTCGCCCACGATTTGTCACGACCGGGACAGGAGCTGGTGTCGTTCGTCACGATCATCCTTTTCTGAAAGGATGGATAGATAGAGCTACTCCGCGCGCTCATAGACCGAGAGGGAGAACCTAGTCTCCCTTTGCTAACATGTCAGGATCATTGCTTTAAGCTTTTTAATGGGACGGTCGCGAGCACCTTGAACCAGCCCTTCAGCTGCCACTCTGCAAGGGAACCGATTTCCTTTAGAAGCGCCCAGCGTTCGATAGCTATTTTTCCTCGCGTGTCATCTATCTTCGCCGTTAATTCTCGCATTTTCACTGCAAGTGCACCCGTCTCAACCAAAAACAGCGCATCGGACGGGCTTGCTTCCGGCTTACATATCCCTGCCGGACCAACGACCAACAAGCCATCCCAAACTATATCCGGGTGATTATCCTGAAGCCACTGCACATGATTGTGAGCCTGTCCAACCTCCTGCTTGCTATATTCCGCCGGGTAATTTTTTTGTGTCTTTAGCTCGAATGCGACGCCACTTTTAGATACTTCGTCCACCCAGATTACATCCGGACCCAATCCAAATTCATTGTCCGGCCGAGAGGCCGTGAAACCTAGCAACTCACCGAAGAGACGAACGGCTTCTTCCTTTTGGTTTGAGCTCGCAGCCTCCTCGAGCAGCACGCGGGCCTGCACTTTCAATTTTGCAACAAGATCACCTACCGCCTGTGGTCCATGATGATTGACCGCAAGCAGACCTTCTTGCAACATCGTAGTAATTTCGGCCGCCTGGACGACGCCATCAAACTCACTCTTAAACGGGACATTCAGCCACGCAGATAGCCGAGAACGCGCCTTTTTGTAGTGAGCCGTACTAGTTATCTTGTCGCCCTCGGCCTCATAGGAAGCCCCTAACCACACCGAATACCATCCCGCCAACCTCGCATCTGCCATCGCAGTGTCGTCCAGCACATCGAGAAGTGCAACGCGCGCATTTTCCGTATCCCCTTGCCAGAGCCGCGTCATGAACGCGCATTCTGCCACCGCAGATTTTGAGAGTTGCGCTTCACGTTCCTTCACCTTTTTCAGGGCTTCGTCGGAAACTTCGAGACCATCAACGGTATCTCGATAAAATTGAAGCCATCCCGAATCACGCGAAATGACCTGAGATATAATGGTGGAAATCGCGGCTGCATCGCCTTTGGTCATGCCCTGTTGGACAGTATTTCCAAGAATGACTTGCTTTCGGATGAGTGGAGGAAGAAGGGCAACATTTCTTTCCGTTTTTAGCCAGACGTTTAGGTCTCCGCCATAAACGACAAAAGCACTGTAGTCGCTCCTACCTCGATTTATCCGACCCAACAATTGAGTAATTCTGCTAGCCATCTTTGTTGAAAACAGATTGCTGAGAGAAAGGTGCTGAAAAAGATAGTGATCCATGAGGTTCGCGCCGGATGGAGCACCGTCAATCAACATCACGCGACAAGTATCCTGTGGCAAATCTATCCCATCAATTCTTGAGACGAGAATGAATGCGCCGCTGGAACTATTCCTAAATGCCTGAAGTTCCTCAGAAAATTTGACCCTCGTTGGCGGTGTGCCTATTGCTTTCCAAGCCTGAGCCTTCGGGTACGATGGGATTGAAACCAGAAGCTTATGAGCCTTCAGAATTTCATCTGCGACAGCTTTCTTTTCGGGTTTGTCTCTGAATTCGCTGCTTAGTAGAATTAACCGCTCACCGTTACCTGCATCGTTGTCAGGCTCTATCCGATTTGCAACGCGCCGCCCGAATGCCCTGACGAAGTCGGTCTCGAACTCAAGAGTGGCGGAAAGATATACCCGCCTAACGCCTTTCCCGAGAAAATCGAAAACACCAGTGGGTATGAATGGAGGCGTGATTTCGATTTCGTTTGAAGAAACAAAAATTGCGCAGCGACCAATGTTCTCCCACAATCTGATTGTACCGAATGCTAGCTCTGTACCGCGCCAGTTATTAACGCGCTTGATAGCTTCCAGAATTTGGTTTTGGCAGTCAGAGGCAGTTACAGGAGGACACATGGTGACCGATTGCTGGCCCACCTGGTCCAAGATAAATTGCAAATGAGCGCCTTTTCCTAACCGTTCGAACTCCGGGCGCACCATCTCAACTATCTCCGCGTATAACTGCGGAAAGTCGGCCTTTGAGATGCTGAGCGTAAAGGCGTCTCGAATCATGCGTTCAGCAACGTGCGCATCATCGAAGATAACCGCAGCAGGCTTCTTCTCTTTAGTAAACGCATTCATTGGAGAGAATAGTGCTTGGTAGGTTGTGATGCAGAAAGCCTTGCCCGTCTCAAACAGGTCATTAGAAAATGTACCCTGCACACGAGCGCTATAAGCTATGCCGAGCCGATCGCATTCCTTTGCGGTTTGGGCAACAAGGTCGATGGTGCTACAAGTGAATACTACAGGGCCAATTTGCTCGTTTACGAGACTTTGAGCAATCAATACCCCTACGATCGATTTACCGGCCCCAGTATTCAAGAGTATTGCAGTGTCTTCGGACTTTCGTTGATCGTGCCATCGTCTTAGCGCTTCCGCTTGCCCCTTCCAAAGATCATTGGGTGCATTACTAAGGTTCGGTGTCTTAGCGAAAATTTCCAGGGGATCTAGCGGTGCCAAATTAGCTTTCGGTCTTGGCAGATTATTAAAATCAATCATTGCAACCTCCACGGAAACGCATCGGAGGTTACCGCAATTTTTGCGGTTAGCAAGATCAACCTTCTTGACATACGAAACAGCACGAATAGCTAGGCGTTTTGGCGATCATCCAATGGTCGATAAAGCGGGTTCACCATGGCTCAGGCCTTAGGACAAGTGTCTAGATCCAGCGCATAACCAAGCGTGCGAACAGTGCGAATAATATCCGGCCCAAACGTCCGAAGTGCTCTGCGAAGAAGACCTATATGAATATCCACCGTCCGCGGCTCGACATCAGAGTCCGCAGGCCAAGCCGCGGCAATCAGCTCTTCCCGACTGCGAACCGCCTCGGGATTTTGCAGAAGATGCCGCAAGAGACGGAACTGCAAGGCTGTCAGCGGAACATCGCGACCATTTCTGCGCACCTTGACAGTCGCTGAGTTCATCTCGAGATCGGCGAAGCGAAGTACATCGGCGCTTGCCTCTGCTCCACCTTTCGCGATCAATGCGTCAAGCCTTAGCCGGCGAAGAAACTGGATGAGATGCGCTGGGTCGAACGGGCGTGACAAAACAAGATCGGCGCCAGTTTCATCGAACGGCACATCAAGCGCTCCATCGGATTGATTGCAAAGCAGCGCGATCGCGATTTCGCGCCGCGCCGCCTTTAGAGCAGCTACATCTCTCAAACAAACTTCAGACGCAGAATGATCGATAATGATGGCGCGCACGGACTTATCGTGCAGTTCATTTACCGCATCTTCCATACTCGCCGTGAGTGAAACAGAGAACCCTTCGATTGCGAGGACATGCTGCAGCATCAGAAACATTTGCGCATTGTGCGAATGGACCAGGATGCGAAAATCCATATTTCCTCCTCCAGCTTGCCTCACAACGGAGCGAACTCACCGCCGTTGACATCAAGGATCGCACCGTTGATGAACCCTGCTTGCTCCGAGACGAGGAAGCAGATGGCTGCTGCAACATCCTCTGGCGTCCCGATACGCCCGACCGGAATCCGCGCAAGCGCTGCCTTGTTGACTTCACTGTCTGGTGGCCCCGCCATTTCAGTGGCAATTCTGCCGGGAGCGACAAGATTGATGGTAATGCCGTGACCGGCAGACGCCGCCACCAGAGATCGGGCCAAGCCCGCGAGCGCAGACTTTGACGCAGCATAGGCCGCGCCCGAGATCCTTGGAATCGTGCGGCCAGCAATCGAACTGACGAAGACGATGCGCCCGAAACCATGCTCCATCATATGCGGCAGAACGACTTGGCTACACCGCATCGCACCGGTCAGGTTGACCGCGAGAACCGAGTGCCATTCGTTACTGGTGATCTGCACGAAGGGTGTGGCACCACTTTCGCCCTTCGGGGATATCCCCGCGTTGCTGACGAGAATATCCGGCATGGCCCACGCGCGTTCCAGCGCGTGAAAGAATCTTTGTATCTGTATCGGCTTGGCCAAATCGACCGTTCGGGCAAAGACACTCTCGGCGCCGAATCGCGCCGAAAGTATTTGCTCTGCGGCCGTCACATGGTCGCGGCGCTGGCCGAAGAAGGCCACCTTGTAGCCGCGCTCAAGCAGGCTTGAAGCCGTTGCCAGGCCAATCCCCGAGCTGCCGCCGGTGACGACAGCAAGCCTTTGTCGGGGAGCCGGGATCATGCGGCACGATCCATCTGCGCAAACAGCGACAGCGGCGGGTGTGCCTCTGGATCTGTCATCACTTCGATGAGCAGCGGTTCATTGCCTTCGATGCCACGTTTCAGAGCTGCAGCGAGCGCTGCCGGATCGTTGATGCGGATCGACGGGCATCCGCAGGCTTTCGCAAGCGCGGCGTGGTCGACGTCGGCGAAACTGCATGCGGACGTATATTGGCCGAATTTCACAGTCTCGGCGTCACGCTGGAAACCGAGAATGCCATTGTTGAGCACGATGACGGTCACCGGCAAACGCATGCGTATCATCGTTTCGAGTTCGGCCCAGCTATGGGCAAAACCGCCGTCGCCAACGACCGCGACCACCGGACGTTTCGGCTCGGCAGCTTTGGCGCCGAGTGCAAGCGGGAAACCCCATCCAAGTCCCGCCAGGCCTCGTGGCGTAATGAACCGCATGCCCGCGCGTGGCGCCCTCAACTGCCCAAGAATCCACATGGAGGAATAGCTGGCGTCCGCGACAATTGCGATATCGCGCGCGAGCCAGGACTGCAATTCAGCCATGACCCGTTCCGGACGAATGGGAGAATTGACCGAGGCATACTGAGCATGGCGCGCTTCATCGAAATGTCGCCAGAATGAAGCAATCCGCTCTTCGAGAGGCGCGCGCAAGTTTCGTCTGAGCGCGAGGTCGCAGCTTTCAAGCGACCGGCGCAACGCCGCCAATGTTTCCCGGGCATCGCCGACAAGTCGGAGAGCCTCATAGTTGCGGCCCACTTCCGTCGGGTCGATATCGATATGGATAACGCCTGCCTTGGCCGGTATCTGCCGCCAATTGTCGGTACCATTCTGATTGGTGCGAGTCCCGACAAGGACGACCAGATCGGCTTCCGACATGAGTTCATGGCTGTAGAAGCCAAGCGAGCGCGGACCGACCAATGAGCCCAGGACACCGGCAGACAGCGGATGGAATTCGCTGACAGCACCCTTCCCCATATTGGTCGTGAAGACAGGCAGGCAGGCCTCGTCCTGCAAGCGTGACAATTCCTCTGCTGCCCCACCGCAATGGATACCACCGCCGGCCAGGACGACGGGCGATCGGGCATTGGCGATCCGTTCAGCAGCTGTTTGCAGATCCCGATCCGATGGCCGGGTTCGATCAAGCGGCCACCGACCGAGATTGCTGGTGCGGGACGCCTCAATAGCGGGTGTCGGCGAACGCAACAGATCAGCAGGCAGAAGCAAGGCTACGGGGCCGGGGCGACCGGAGGTGGCTGCGGTGAACGCCGCATCGACATAGTCGTCGACGCGTTCGGCAACCGTGACGCGCCGGACCCATTTGGTGCAGGATTGGAACAGGGCAATCTGATCGAAATCCTGAAAAGCGTTCCTGTCCGTCTGATCGCGCTCAACATCCTGGACCATTGCTACAACCGGAATGCTTGCCTTCAGGCACTCGGCAAACGGCGGCACAAGCAGGGTCGCAGCCGGGCCATTCTGGGCGGCTACGACCCCGACTTTTCCTGAGGTACGGGCATAGCCATCCGCCATGGCTCCGCCCATGTTTTCCTGCCGGTAGGCAATCTGTCGAATGCCGCGCGCCTCGGCGGCAAGGATCAGCGCCGAAGGCAGGCTCTGGGCAAAAATCATCTCGACGCCATGACGTCGGAGCGCTTCTGCAATCCGGTCCGCGACCGTACCCGTCATTGAGGTTTCCGTCATTGCTATCCCTCCCAACCCGTTCTGCTGTTCTTTTCCAGAAAGTCATCAAATGCTGCGACGATGCTTTCGGCATCGGCATCAGTCATCGGTGTCGACAGGCATGCGGCGGCGCCAAACGGCAGCAAAATCCCGCTTGCCAGGAAATGTCTTGAAAGCGCCCGCATGACATCATTCTCGTGCGGAGTCATGGCCGCCATATGGAAACTCGTTGGTGCAATCATCCTCGGATGGATGCGAAACAAGGACGCCGCTCCGGAAACTGAAAGCGGCGCGCCCCATTTCAGGGCTGCATGCGCCAACCCCTTGCGCAAACCATCGCCCAATCGCTCCAGGCGATCGAAGGCCTCGATCGTCATCGCCTCCATTGCAGCCTTTCCGGCAACCATAGAGACGGGATTGGCCGAAAACGTCCCACCTTGTGAAACGAGCGGCGCCTCATTGTCGGTCCCGAAAACGGTCATGACGTCCGTGCGGCCGCCAATGGCGCCGACTGGAAAGCCGCCCCCGATGATCTTGCCGACGGTGATCAGATCCGGTTCAAGCCCATAGCGGGCCGAAGCACCGGCAAAACCCTGTCGCAGATTGAGAACTTCATCGGCAATGACAAGAATGCCGTATTTGCGCGCGACGGCGGACACAGTAGCGATGAAGTCGGGCGCTGGATGCAGCAGGCCTGCCCTGCTCGGCATCGGATCGATGAGAATGGCAGCAACGTCGTTTGCTCTAGGCGCGATTGCCGACTCTATACCGGCCGCATCGTTGAAATCCAGAACGAGGACATTGTCGGCGATCGAGTGAGGCGCACCCAGATAACCGAGCTTAGGCCGATTTTGGCCGGAAGCGCTGTCTACTATGATGCCGCCCTGGCCGGCTTCGGCCCAGTCATAGGCGCCGTGATACGACCCTGCGAAGCGGACGATTGTCGACCGGCGGGTGAAGGCGCGGGCAGCCTTGATGGCAAACATGACGGCTTCGGTACCGCTATTGACGAACCGCACCTGCTCCATCGCCGGGATGCGCGAGACCAGCAACTCGCCGAGCGCGATCTCATGCTCCGTGGGATTGGCGAAGCATGTGCCCGTTTTCAGGACCTTTTCGACAGCCTCCGTGACGGGCGCAAAACCATGCCCATGGATCAATGTCGTAAAATTGTTGTTGAGGTCGAGCAGCCGGTTGCCGTCCGCATCCCACACATACGCTCCCTCGCCTTTGGCGACGTAAATCGGGATGGGATCCATCTCGATCGTGGAGCGTGTGATACCAGCCGGGAAAACACCTTTTCCCCGGCGAAAGAGATGAGTTGATCGGGCTCGAATAGCCGACCAGCCTCGTCCCTGAGCTTTATCCGTAAACATGGCAGGAAGCTTTCTGTTGCAAGGTCAGACGCGTGTCTTTGCACCGCCTTTATATTTTTGTTGCAACAAAAATCCTCGTCGTCAAGTCAATGCATCAAAATTTTGAGTTTAAGAGCGCAGATTTGCACGCGCCGCGCGCCGCAAGCTGCGAAAACCGTCGCGAATATCGCTCTCGAAAGCAGCCCTTAATGCGGCACCGTCACGCTCAGCGAGCGCCTCCATCGCCATCTCATGATTGTGAACCCCATACTTCTCCTCGGCAAACTCCGGGTAGAGGTTATAGAGCGACGGACCAATGCGCAGCCAAAGACCCTCAATCATCGCAACAAGGTGAGGAAGACCAGCGAGGCGATAGACTGAGAAGTGAAATTCCTTATTGTGCCAAAGCGCTGCCGTGTAGTCCTTATCAAGTAAGGCGGAATTGATCTTCTCTTGTAGTTCTTCAAGAGTTCCAATAATTTGACCGGATCCTTCCTGTGCCGCTCGCTCCGCTGCGAGCCCCTCCAAAGCAAGGCGAACCAAGGTTATTTCCTTTAGATCGGCCTCACTGAGAATGGGGACGATCACCGTCTTAGGCCCGGCATAAACCAATGCACCGTCACCGATCAGGCGATTGATGGCATCACGCGCCGGCGTCGAACTAATGCCCAAGTCTTCCGCGACGGCGCGCACCGTCATCTTGTAACCGGGTCCATAAACGCCACGGATCAGGCGCTCCTTCATTTCCCGGTAGGCAGCATCTCCCAAGCCGACAGCGTGCCGATCGACGCCCGAACCCTCGTCCGACTCAAATACCATTTCCCGTTCCTGCATGTTGACAGTGCACTTTTTTGATGCAACAAAAAGATTATGTGAAGTTTTCGCAAAGCGATTGTCACATCAAAACAGCTTTAGCAGCCCGCTTTCTGCCTGTCACGGGGCTGCTGGCTCGATGAATTTCGCATTCAAGCGATCCGCCGGACTGCCAGAAAAGACCAGCACCGTCCGCGAACGGCTGACGCTGCGCGCCAAAAAAACGGGGAATTCTCACTCAACTGAAGGAGGGCAATGATTTGATTGGCCGAAGATTAATCCTTTCGGGTCTCCAGAAACGCTATGCAGACATCTGGGCTGTCAAAGAAACAGATCTGGAGATCGAGCCGGGCGAATTCGTCTCGATTGTCGGTCCGTCCGGATCCGGCAAGACGTCGCTGCTGACCATGATTGCCGGTTTCGAGATGCCGACTGCGGGCAAGATCCGCATTGGCGACAAAGACGTCACGCCTTTGCCGCCCAACCGCCGTGATATCGGCATGGTGTTTCAGAAATACGCGCTGTTTCCGCATTTGACAGTCGGGCAGAACATTGCTTTTCCGCTCAAGATGCGCCGTGCTCTTTCGGGAGCGCCGCTTAAATCGCGAGTGGAGGAGATACTTCAGCTCGTTCAGCTGTCCGGATACAGGGACCGCTATCCGAACCAACTGTCGGGTGGGCAGCAGCAGCGGGTCGCCGTCGCTCGCGCCCTGGTCTTCGATCCGCCGGTCATTCTCATGGACGAGCCTCTTGGCGCACTCGACAAGAAACTGCGCGAGGCGATGCAGTTCGAGTTGAAACGCATCCAGCGACGACTTGGCGCAACCGTCGTCTATGTCACGCACGATCAGGATGAGGCCTTGGCGATGTCGGACCGCGTCGCGGTGATGCGGCAAGGCGAACTGCAGCAGATCGGAACGCCAGCCGAGCTCTACTGCAAACCTGCCAACGCCTTCGTCGCTGACTTCATAGGCGTAATGAATTTCGTGCCCGGTACCTATGTCGGAACGGAGAGCGGCCACCTTGCAATCCAACTCGCGGATGGCGTCCTGTTGAGAGCGCCGGCCATTTCACATGGCGATGGAACCCGTCCGGCAAAAGGAACAGCGGTTCATCTCGCCATCCGGCCGGAACATATCAACCTGACACCATCAGGCCAAAGCCCCGAAAATACGGCTGCCGGCATCGTCGAGGCCTCCGTCTTCTTCGGCTCAACCAACATCCTGCTTGTCCGCCTCACGAGGTTGCCCAGCGTTATCCTGCGGGTGCAGATGCCCGCCGGACAGGCCGCCGCTTTCGAGCAAGGAAGCAGTGTCGGCATTCTCATCGATGAGACGAGACTGCAAACCTTTCCGATCAAGGAGGGGGTTGCCGCATGACGTTGCCTGCTTCACCTTTGATCGCGAGACGCCAGTTGCCATTGGCGAGATGGATGCGACCCCGCTCTTCGCGGCATTATGCAGCCATTCCTTCATGGCTGCTGGTCCTCCCGCTTTTGGCGACCTTTGCGATCGGCTTTCTTTATCCCTTGGCCAAGTTGGTCGCCCTCAGCTTCACAGGAGGCCCATCCGCTACTTACGGGCGCCTTCTGGATGATCCTCTGTACGCAGCTGTTCTTGCCGATACCGTGGGGATCGCCACGGCTGTCACCTTAAGCTGCGTTCTCCTGGGTTATCCGGTCGCGCTTCTCATGGCCCGCCTTAAAGGACGGCTGGCCCTGGTCATCGCAGCATGCGTCTTTATTCCGTTGTGGACCTCGATACTGATCCGTTCCTATGCCTGGATCGTGCTGCTCCAACGCCACGGCATCATCAATTCCTTGCTCGTTGCGACAAACCTGACGGATGGGCCGCTCAAGCTTCTCTACACGCAAGGCGCCGTCGTGCTCGCAATGACGCATGTGCTGCTGCCCTTCGTCATTGTTCCAATCTTTTCGACCTTGCAAATGCTGCCGAAGGATTATGTCCGGGCGGCACGCAATCTTGGAGCTGGCGCGATCCGGTCCTTCCTTTTCGTGACCTTGCCGCTCAGCCTCCCAGGCGTGTTTGCCGGCGCAACCATGTGTTTCGTCCTTGCGCTGGGCTTTTACATCACACCGGCTCTGGTCGGAGGCCCGGGATCGATGCTGATGGCGAATCTGATCGGCCAGCAGACCACTGTTCTGCTTGACTGGCCATTTGCCGCCGCCCTGTCGACGGTTCTTCTCGCCATGACGATCGTCTTCATCATCGTGTTTCGCAAGGCGCTTTCCTTCAGCAAAGGATTCAGCAGTGTTCATTGATCAATCGTCCACCTTGCCACCGCTTTTCGCCGCCACCGGCAAGCTTAGGCTCGCGGTTCTGCATCCTCTTGGCAGGGCGGCAGCACTCATCGGCGCTGGCCTGCTCGTGGGAATTATCCTGTTCTTTCTGATTCTGCCGACCTTGCTCATCATCCCAATGTCGCTGAGCCAAACCGATTACATTCAGTTCCCGCCGCAGGGACTGACCTGGCACTGGTACCGGGTCTATTTCAGTGACCCGGACTGGATGGCGGCGACCTGGTTCAGCGTCAGGATTGCAATTGCGACGACGGCAAGCGCCACCATCATCGGAACCATGGCATCGCTTGCCATTGTCCGGGGGGATCTTCCCTTCAAAAACGCACTGCAGGTCCTGTCGGTCGGGCCGATGATCGTTCCGCACGTCGTCTTCGGCGTCGCCCTGTATCTGGTCTTCTCACCCCTGCAACTCACCGGAAGTTTTGTCGGCTTCCTGATCGCTCACACTGTTCTTGCCATCCCCTATGTCGTTATTACGGTGACGGCATCGCTCCAGCGCCTCGATCCGATGTTGGAGCTGGCTAGCCTTAGCTGTGGCGCAAACCGGCGGCAAACATTCTTTCGAATTGTGCTGCCCAATATCGCGCCCGGTATCGCCTCTGCTGCCGTCTTCGCCTTCCTCGCATCATTCGACGAAGCAACGGTCGCCTTTTTCATCTCGGACACTGGCGGAAAATCGATCGGCCGAAAGATGTTCGAAGACATTGATTTCAATCTGACGCCGGTGATTGCGGCTGCGTCTGCGGTTTTCGTCGCCGTCTCCCTGCTTCTGATGGCAACGGCGCATCTGCTGACCACCCGCAAAGCCGGGCAATGACACCAAAGCCGACAAATTCAAAAGCACACACGAAGGGAACATTGCATGTCATCCAAATGCCACTCTGCGCGCTCGATCCGGATCCGCCGATTTCTCTACGCGGCGGCCAGCCTGCTTTGGCCTCTCTCTTTTCCACAGTCGGCAACAGCCGCACAGCAGGTCATCATCGCCTCAACCGGTGGCGCATATGACCGTGCGCTCAAAGAGGCGTGGTTCGACCCATTCACCAAAGCGACAGGCATTGAGGTCGTGACGGTTGTCGCCACCAATTCTGAAATGCGCGCCAAAGCCAGCGCGATGGTGAAGACGGGTAACGTCACCTGGGACCTCTATCTTGACGGCGAGATACAGGCAGCCTCAAAGGCGCATCGTGAGGTCACTGAGGATCTCACCGAGTTCTGCCGGCAATTCGCCGATCGCAAGGATCTCGAGCCGCATACCTGCGCTGCTGGCGGTGCCCTTCTACAGTCGACGGCCACACTGCTTGCCTACCGGATCGGAAAGGCCGGCGATCCGGTGCCCGAGACATGGGCGGATATGTGGGATACGAGCAAATTTCCCGGCGGCCGCGCCTTTCCCAATTTTGACGACCCCTGGCGGGTGATGGCTGCCGCCCTTCTAGCCGATGGCGTGAGCCGGGACAAATTGTTCCCCCTTGATGTCGACCGCGCGCTGAAAAAGCTCGATGAGATCCGTTCCTCAGTCTCCATCTGGTGGAAGACCGGCGACCAGAGCGTGCAGGGTTTCCGCAACGGGGATTATTCGCTCGGGCAGATCTGGTTGACACGGGCAAAGGCGATGCAAACTGAAGGCCTGCCCATTAGCTGGTCCTACAAGGCATCCTTTCTGGTTGGCGATCGCATCGCGTTGATCAAAGGCGCTCCACATCATGACAACGCGTTGAAACTGATCGCATTCTGGCTCAATTCGCCGCAGGCTCAGGCAAAGGCTTGCGCAATATTGTCCTGCACGCCGCCAAGTAGCGATGCTGTCGCATTGATCCCCGAGGATATTCGAAAATCGATGCCAAGCGCTGAGGATGTTCGCGATCACATCGTCGTGCCGGATGCGGACTGGATCAACGCCAACGCCGCCATGTTGCTTCAACGTTGGAACAACTGGCTTCGGTGAAGGAACAATTTTTCGTTGTCCTGCGATATTCGTCATAAAGAAAATAAATTCTTTGACGAGATGATCGGCAAGCGGATAATGCCGGCGAATTCAAGCGGGGATGGCAAATCACAATGAGTGGCAGCGAGAAGCCTATTCCATTCGGTATTGGCTATTATTCCGCCAGCGATGCCGCACGCCTCTTGAATATTCCCGTGCGGAACGTCCGCAGATGGCTTGGCGGGTACGACTACACACACCAGGGCGAAACGCTGCACGTCGATCCCCTGTGGCAAAGCCAGTTGCCGCAGGCTGACGGGCATATTGAACTTGGTTTTCGTGACCTCATCGAACTGCGGTTTGTCGGTGCCTTCATCGACGCCGGCCTCGGCCTGAAAACAATCAGGCATTGCCTCGTCTATGCAAGAGAATGCGTCAACGATGACAGGCCTTTTTCAACGCGACGCTTTCAGACGGATGGAAAGACGATCTTTCTGGAAAGCGTCAATACGTCTGGCGACGAAAATCTTCTGGATTTGAAGAAGAAGCAATACACGATCAAGACCATCATCGAGCGGACGTTCAAAGATCTGGACATCGATAATGACGCCGTAAGTCGCTGGCGTCCGTTTAAGGGGAAGGCGACTATCATCGTTGACCCTGAGCTTGTGTTTGGCCAGCCGACAACCGCTGTCTACAATGTACCCACAATTGCGCTGGCACAGGCGGTCAAGGCGGAAGGATCCGAGCGGGCGGTCGCAAAACTCTATGAGATCCCCATAGCAGTCGTTAGAGACGCCGTAGCCTTTGAGGAATCACTGGCAGCGTGAAGGTCCTCTTCGATCACAACCTTTCTCCCCGATTGGCAAGGAGCCTTCAGGCTCTGATGGGAGACGACCACGAGATCGTAGCGCTGCGAGACAAGTTTCCACCGAATATAAAAGATGTCGATCTCATTGCCGAACTGTCAAAGCAGGGCGGATGGATTTTCATATCGGGCGATCGTCGGATCACCAGAAACCGCGCTGAGAAGGCGGCTTTTCAAAGCTCGAAACTCGTGGGCATGTTTCTGTCGCAGGGGCTGTACAAATCCAGCGTGTTGAAACAGGCAGAGCGACTTATTGCATTGTGGCCGGCCATTGGCACAGTTGCGGGAAACGTGTCAGGCGGTGCAATGTTCGAACTTCCAATGAAATCCTCAAAGCTGTCCCCACTCAAATAACTTGGCCCATCACCGCTGCCTGGAAATGTTGGTGAAGCGGGGACCTTTATGTTGTCTCTGGAAGGCATCGCCCTCGCGTTTGATAGCGATCCTCGAGTGCTGTAAATAATAAATCAAGCTGGGACACTAGAAATCCAGCCGCTGTAACTTTGAGGCGAAATCTCTTTATCGACATTCGCTCGCTATTTGGTAATGATCCGCGGAGTAGAGGGTCCGTGTCGTGTCTTTTAGTCGGGTATTCTTGATAGGAGTTGTCTTTCTCTTATGGGCTATCAATGTCCGAGCAGACGACAATGTCGCGCCGTTTTCCATATCGCCTGTTTGGCCGCTAGCAATACGCTTGGATGGGCCAATCGATTCTCGGTCTGCTCTGTCTTTTAGAAGGATTTTGGCGGCCAACCCGAATGTGAAAATCCTGGTGCTGAATAGCCCGGGCGGTGATGTTCAGAACGGCTTGCTTATTGCTGATGACGTCTACACGAAAGGCATGAGCACTGTCATACCTTCGGATTCCGTCTGTGCGTCGGCCTGTGCCTACGTTTTCTTTGCCGGCAGAAACAGAATTGTTCAGGGCCGGCTCGGCGTACATCAGATCAGCGGCAATGTCGGCCTGGGCGACGCGCAGCTGAATATCTCCGATATCCTCGACACGTTGAACAAGTACGGCGTCGATGCCCGTATTTTTCCGATTATGTTTCGGACATTGTCTGATGACATCCATTTCTTCAGCGCAGACGAAATCAAACAGTTCGGGATAGAGCATCTCTCGTCCGATGCAGCAGGCAGCCAGATTTCGTCTGCACCGTCCGCTACCCCGACAATTCAGTCAGCGCCTGCTTCGGTCAACGCGATGAGGCAAGAAGAGACGACGGCCAGAAACTTTGTCTCTGAATTGGTGAATTCCGGAAGCTTGCCGGCCAATCAGGCGGTCGCGTTCGCTTCCAGTGTTTATGCGGGTGAAGTCAGCTTTTATGGCAAGCAAAAGAGATTGAGCGAGATACTCGATGACAAGGCCAAGTTTTTTGAGCGGTGGCCGAATAGAGTGTATCGGCTGAGACCGGAAAGCGTTGTGGTCTCCTGCGGCGGAGACCTTTGCCGGGTGACTGGCGATTTCGATTGGTATGTCAGCAGCCCACAACGCGCAAAGAGCCTCAACGGCACGGCGTCATTCTTCTACTCCCTGAGCATGAATGGTCGGATTCAAGTGGTTGCCGAAGACGGCAAAGCTCGAAAATGAAGAACCGATTTCGTTTTGGGTAGCGCGAGGGCCATATGCGCGCAAAGCCTGCTCTTACTCGGTCAAGATCGCTGATAGATTATCAGATGCATTGATCGAGTTTCTTGGCCATCCCTCAAACCTTGATAGAAAAGTCGCGACCACGGCCTTCTGGAAGTTGGAGATTGGAGAGATTTCGTTCTCTCAAGCCGGCTCGGCCACGCGGAGTCGTCATTTCCCATTGAGTATTCGGTCTGACAGTCGCTCGGCCTCTAACACGATCTCCTGTCATGTCCCGTTTGCGAAAATGGAAAACCTTCTCAGCGCTACCAAGATCTCATGAGCTTGACTCTCGCCCAGATGAGAACATAATAAGAACAAACGCGAGCTGCGCCCCGGCCTGAGTTTACCTATAACTTGATGATGACAACCGCCATGTTCCGGCGGAATGGAGACGTGCGTCCAATGAATGCTGAAGCTACCAAATTGACCTCAGAACCGGAGCTCGATCCGATTGAAGTGATCCTTGACGCACATGGTGGCGATTCGAGGGCGGCCATCACCGACCTCGTGCAACGAATTCAGCACCTCAGATATCAGCTTACGCTCACCTCTGCTGTGATGAGCAAAGGCATGGTGCGTGGTTGGGAACCAAGTCTTGACCAGACCTGAAGGAGTGGAATGATGGGCAATACCATCTTTCAAAACGGAGACACACGCATGCCAAGGGATATGGCAGGTCAGCTTGATCATACAGCAGACCGCATTGGCGATGCATCGCGTGCCGATCTGCAAGTCTTGCTGCGACGCGCGGCGCTCATGATCCGGAATGCCGCACCGATTGGCCTGGATGTCGAAACTGAAGAGGCCTTGCTCTCCATTGCCCAGGAGCTCGGGATGACGAGAAACGACATGATCCGCTACATCGTCAAGGAATGGCTGGAGACCAACGCATATCTGCCAGTGCGGGAAATAGATGAAGATGGAGACGTTGATGGGCACGCGTAAGGTCTGCAGCAGAATCGACGGGGTCAGGGCGATGCAGGAAGATCAAAACCGTAACTGATTTTTCACGCCCTCGCCGAAACGTGCCTGTCTACGGATGATCAACCCCGATGGGTTTGCAAGAAGGGCAACTTCTACCGCCTGGGTATATATTTTCGCGTAAAATGAAACCGGCCGGTGGCATCGCGAGCCGAATCGCCGGCGGCAAATGAAGTGGCACTTCTTGTCCACCTCCAAAGGCATCGGCGATCATTGCGAACGCCGCGCCTTGGCAAAACCCCGATCCGTTGCCATGAACCGCTGCAACATCGGCACGATCAGCCGAACCGGATCCCCAATCGGATTTACCTGCTCGCTGCCGAGCAAATCGGCATACGCAACCAGATCCCGATATAGCGATCCGGGTAGCTCAACGCTCACCTTGACGGGTTTATCGTCAATGAACGGTCCGAGTTTTAATTTGGCCATTGGTCTAACCTCTATAGGGCTCCATCACGAGATCACGGGTGACGACAATCCGGACCGGAAATCCGGGCCTGATGGTCAGGGTGGGCGCGATCTGCAATTGGCGGCGGATGATCTGTTGTCCGGCGTCATTGATCGTATCCTGGCCACCGTTGCGGATGGCCTGGATCAGCCGGTCCTCGTCGTCCATAGCGAGCTCTGCACCAACCGAGAGCAGCGTCGAAAGACCGGCTGCCTTCGCCAGATCCCACCAGTGGTAGTCGACCCCATCCTCGAGACCGGCGTAGCCCTGTGTATCGGCGCCAGGCTGTCGTTCAAGGACGATGGATCGTCCATTCGGGAGTATCAGCCGGTTCCAGACCAGGAGGACACGCCTCTGGCCGAACCCGACATTGTTGTCATATTGGCCAATGATGCGAGTGCCCTGCGGCACAAGCAGAACACGGCCGGTCGGGCTGTCGTAGATGTTCTCGGTGACCTGGGCGGTAATCTGGCCGGGGAGATCGGAGCGGATGCCGGTGATAAGCGCTCCGGATATCACCGAGCCGGCCTGCAGCACATAGGGCGAGGCCGGCGGCATCACGCGATCGGCTGCAACGGTGCGGCGATCGACGGCAGCGTTGAGGAAGGCGGCCTGGCGGTCCTGTGCCGTGGGAGTGCCGGCCTGATCGAGCCCGGCAAGATTGGGCGTGGTATTCGCGTTGGGCGTTGTCGCACTGGCCGTTGTCCGCGTTTCTGTCTGGAAGAACACGCGGCTGGTTCGGGCAGCTTCCGCTTCGGCGAGGCGTCGTTGCTCGGCCGGATCGACACCCGGCGTTGTCGGCACAACGACAGGCTGGCCACGATCCTGCGCACTGAGGATCGGACGGCCGAGATCCCCCGGCAGAGCCGGCCCGAGGATCGGACCGGTATAGTCCCGCGGTAAGCCTGCCAGACCGTCGGCAGTCGTCCGGTTTTCGGTTGAATAGAGTTCTTCGCCAGCATTGCCGCGATCTCGGGTCTGAAGCGCATAGATCAATGCTCCACCGATGCCGAGCGACACGACTAGGCCGAGGCCGGCGAGCACCTTGCGCGATAGCCGGGTAACGCGCGGCGGTTCTGCCCGCAGCCGCATGGGTGGAACAGGATCCGAGGGCTGGATTGCATCTTCGTTGTTGTCGGCCTCGCTCATGACGACCGCCCTCCTTCCTTGTCTCGGACAGCCGGTTCCTTGACGACTCCGCTTGTTCGGACGATCCTCACAGTCTGCTGATGGTTGCCGCTGCCCAGGCGCAATTCCGCCGCACCGAAGAGACGATCCACGATCAGGATGTTTCGATAGATACGGGTATTGGCGATCTGTGCCTCGCCTTCCGGACCGATGACGAAGAGCGGTGGAAATTCCCCCTGTACGATACCGCGCGGAAATTCGACATAGACCTTGCGACCATCGTCATAAACGGAGAGCGGGCGCCAGGGCGGCGTATCGCCGGTGAGGCCATAGCGGTGGTTTCGCGCCGCTATCGTCGGAATAGCTGGCGTGTCGGGAATGGACTGCCGCGAGCCCGGCATCTGCGGGTAAGACCATGAAACCGATGGCATATAGGGTTTCTCACCGGAGCGTAATTCGATCAGGTAGGTACGGCGATCGGTGGAAATCACCAGGTTGGTGGTGATGTCGGGACGTGAGGGTTTCACCAGCACATGCACGCGCCGGCTGGTGCCGCTGCCGCTCTCGGTATCGCCGATAATCCAGCGCGTGGTGTCGCCGGCGGCGATCGGCCCGGCTCCGGTCAGGCTTTCGCCGGGTTCGAGCGCGATGTCGGTGATCTGGCCGGGTGCGGCATAGACCTGATAAAGGGCGCCTTCGCTCCAAGGATAGATCTGGATGGCGTTGTAGTAGCCCTCCCGGCGCGGCTCGACACGGGCCGCGTCATTGGCATTCTGAATCCGCCCGGTCGGGGTAGTTGCCGTGGCTCCTCCGCGCGCCGGCGTCCAGCCAGGCGGAATGTGCAGCGGCTTCGGACGGTCATCGGTCAGCACGGCAGGAACGGCCGGCAGTGCCGGCACATCGGCATCGTAGCGGATATGTGGCGGCTTCTGCGGCGTGGCGCAGCCGGCAAGGGAGGCGGCGGACAAAAGCACGGCAGCAAATGCGGGTTTACGGAAAGACGGGTTTCCGGCTTTGCGGATTGGCGGCTTGTTCATTCGCCCATCTCCCTCGACCATGAAATCGCGTTGACGTAGATGCCGAGGGGATTGGCCTTGAGCCGTTCAGCATCGCGGGGCGTCTGGATCACGATGGTCAGGATCGCAGTCCAGCGCTCGGTGGTGGAAAGCTGGCCGTTCTCGTAGCGGCGCTCGATCCAGGCGACACGGAAGCTGTCGGGAGACGCGCGAATAACGCTCGATACCTCGACGGCGACTTGGCTCTTGCCGACCTTGGTGAAGGGGTCGTTAGACCGCGCATAGTCGTTCAGCGCTGTCGCGCCGCGATCCGTCGTCCAGTCATAGGCGCGCAGCCAGTTCTGTCGGACGATGATGGGATCGGCGGGAATGCTCCTGACCTGCTCTATGAACCTCGCCAGATGCCATGCGACCTGCGGATCGGTGGGACGGTAGCCGGCCGTGGCAGCGGCGACGGTCTGCGCCTGACCGAGCTTGTCGACCTGTACGACCCAAGGCACGACGGTCCCACGTGTGGACTGCCAGGCGAGTGCTGCGGCAAAGCCTGCCGAAAGGATCAGGCTTCCGAACGCCATGATCCTCCAGTTCCGCGCCTGCACGCGGGCCGAGCCGATACGCTCGTCCCAGACCTGTGCCGCCTTCTGATAGGGTGTTTCGGGTTGCGGCGTCTTGCCGTAATGGGTTGCCGGTCGTTTGAACAAGCTCATGAGTGGTCACTTTCGGAGAGATTGACGGAAGAGCCGCCACCATGGCTGTCGCCGGAACGAACGGCATGGGCGGCCGCGGAAACGCCGTGGCTGAAGTGCTGGCTGCGTTTCATGCGTTTGGCCCAATCGGGAGGACCATCGTGCGAAGCCGACGGGGCGGCGGCAAAGGAATCATCATTGGCAGCCTCAGCGCCGCCGATAGTGCCGAGCATGGAAGAGCCGCCAGTCGCGCTGAAACCGCCTTTCACGCCGTCGGAGAAATTCGATTTGACGCTTTCGGCCGCTCGCCCGGCGGCGCGCTTGAGCGGCGAGACGGCGGCGGAGCCTGCGCCACGGGCGACACCACCGAGACCTGACGCAACGCCTCCGGCGCCAGTCTGCCCCATCGATCCAAGATTATAGGCGGTCGATGCGGCACCCGCCGCCGCTCCACCCCGAACAGCCGCCGCGCCACCAGACAATGCCGCGGCGCCACCCCGCAAGGCCAGACCGGCCGCGCCGCCTGCGGCAAGCGCTGCGCCACCAACGGCAAGGCCGGTGCCGACGGCAGCACCCGCGCCGAGCTGCGGGCCACCGGACACGAGACCGTTGGCAATGCCGGGACCGAATATCCCGAGGCCCAGGAGAGAAAGTGCTGCCAGCACGACGGCCATGGCATCGTCGATCGTCGGTGTGGCGCCGCCGAAACCGGCGGTGAACTGGCTGAACAGGGTCGAGCCGATGCCGATGATGACGGCGAGCACCAAGACCTTGATGCCGGAAGAGACGACATTGCCAAGAACCCTTTCGGCCATGAAGGCCGTCTTTCCGAACAGTCCGAACGGAATGAGGACGAACCCCGCCAAGGTCGCCAGCTTGAATTCGATCAGCGTGACGAACAGCTGGATGGCCAGAATGAAGAACGCCAGCAAGACGAGCGCCCAGGCGAACAGCAGGCATGCGATCTGAATGAAATTCTCGAAGAATGCGACCCAGCCCATGAGGTCGGAAATGGATTCCAGCAGCGGCCGGGCCGCGTCGAGGCCGACCTGCGCCACCCGTCCGGGGCGAAGGAGGTCCGCCGTCGAAAAGCCGGTGCCCGACCCTTTGAGACCGAGGCCGGCAAAACTCTCGAAGATGATGCGGGCAAGATTGTTCCAGTTTGAGATCAGGTAAGCGAAGACACCCACGAACAGAGTCTTCTTCACCAGACGGGCGATGATGTCGTCGTCGGCGCCCCAGCTCCAGAACAGGGCGGCGAGCGTCACGTCGATGACGATCAGCGTGGTGGCGATGAAGGCGACCTCGCCGCCGAGAAGACCGAACCCGCTGTCGATATAGGAGGTGAAGACCCCGAGGAAATTGTCGATGACGCCGCTGCCGCCCATGATTTACTGCCCTTCGACAATCTGTGGGCCGGCCGGCGCGGAAGCCCTGCCAAGGAAGCGGTCGCGGGTTTCCGACCAGATGCGCAGGCATTCGGCATCGCTCGTGGCAGCCTGCCCAAGCTGCTGGCACCGGCGCTGGCCGAGCCGGAGGGGATCCGCCGGCGATGCGACGGCGGCTGTGGATCGTGTCCACGGCGCGGGGGCCTCTCTCTTTCTGATCATCTCGGTCGCCGTCGCGGTGATCGCGATGGCGACAAAGACGACGGCGCCCAGACGGGCCAGCATCTTGCCGTCCATGGCCAGCGCCCTCAGTTGAACATCTTGGCGCTGCCGGCCTGATAGCCGGAGCCTGGCGTCAGGAAGCGCTGGCGCTGCACGCGCCCCTGTTCGGCCGTGGCGGCCCGTTCGGCTTCGGTGAGCGCGGTGGACCGTCCATTGGCGGCAAGCAGTGCCGTAAGATCGGAAAGCTGCTGCGACTGAAGGGCGAGGAGCTGGTTGCCTGCCTGCGCGGCCTGAAGCGCGCCGGTCGCGCTCTGGCTCTGACCGACCAATTGCGACATCTCGGTGCGGTTGGTGTCGATATTGCCAACGACGGTGGCCTGCACGCGCATGGCGTCCTGAAGGCCGCCGACGCTGTTCTTCCAGCGCTCCTTTGCATCGGCGACGAGTTGCGCGTCGGTAGCCGAAAGCGAGACTTTGGCGTATTTCGACTGAAACGCCTGATCGATCTGACCGACGTCGAACGCGATGTTCTGCGCCTGGGACAGAAGCTGCTGCGTGCGCTGAACGGACTGCTGGATCTGCTGGAGAGACGAGTACGGCAGACTGGCGAGATTGCGTGCCTGGTTGATCAGCATCTGCGCTTCGTTTTGCAGGCTGGTGATCTGGTTGTTGATCTGCTCCAGGGCACGCGCGGCGGACAGGAGATTCTGCGAATAGTTCGTCGGGTCGTAGACGATCCAGGCGGCGGACGCCGGCGGCGCCAGAACGATCGAGACCGGGCCTGAGAAGGTGAGAATGGATGCGGCAAGCAGTGCCGTGCGGAAAGGGCGAGTCTTCATGATTGAGCCTCCTTGTCGGGCTGTGGGATGAGATTGGTGAGGTCAGGAATGAGGTCGGCTGCCCAATCGACGCCGCGCAGGCGCAGCCAGGCGGAAAGGAAGCCGTCCCGGCCGTGCTCAGCGAAGACGCGGCCGATGGCAGACTGGTCGGATTTCGAGGAGGCGGCCGTCAGCGCCAGCCCCACTTCGGACAGGCCCAGATCGAACAGGCGGTTCCCCCTGCGGCTTTGGCAGTAGTAGTCCTTTTTCGGCGTAGCCCGCGCGAGGATCTCGATCTGGCGCGCGTTCAACCCAAATCGCTGATAGATCGCGGTGATCTGCGGTTCGACGGCGCGCTCATTCGGAAGAAGCAGGCGCGTCGGGCAACTTTCGATGATCGCGGGGGCGATCGCCGAATTGTCGATGTCGGACAGCGACTGCGTGGCGAAGATCACGCTGGCGTTCTTCTTGCGCAGGGTTTTCAACCATTCCCGCAACTGCCCGGAAAAGGCTTCATCATCGAGCGCCAGCCAGCCCTCATCGATGATGAGCAAGGTGGGCGAGCCGTCGAGCCGGTCGCCGATGCGGTGGAACAGATAGGACAGGACGGCCGGAGCGGCGCCGGTCCCGACCAGCCCCTCGATCTCGAAGGCCTGAACCGACGCGCTGCCGAGGTGCTCGGTTTCGGCGTCGAGCAGCCGGCCATAGGGACCGCCGACGCAATACGGCCTGAGCGCCTGCTTGAGGTCGTTCGATTGCAGCAGCACCGTCAGGCCGGTGATGGTGCGTTCCTCGACCGGCGCCGAAGCGAGAGAAGTCAGCGCCGTCCAGATATGCTCCTTGACATCGGGCGTGATCGCGATGCTCTCGCCCGTCAGGATGGCAACGATCCAGTCGGCCGCCCAGGCACGTTCCGGCACATCATGGATGAGCGCAAGCGGCTGGAGCGAGACGGAAAATGCATCGCCTTCGGTCAGATCACCGCCCAGATCATGCCAGTCGCCACCCATGGCGAGGGCGGCGGCCCGGATCGAGCCCCCGAAATCGAAGGCGAAGACCTGAGCTTGGGCGTAGCGGCGGAACTGGAGCGCCATACAGGCGAGCAACACGCTCTTGCCCGAGCCGGTCGGCCCGACGACGAGCGTATGCCCGACATCGCCGACGTGAATGGATAGCCGGAACGGGGTGCTTCCCTCGGTCTTGCCAACGAGCAAGGGGGCGCTACCCAGGTGGTCATCCCGTTCCGGCCCCGCCCACACGGCACTGAGGGGAATCATGTGGGCGAGATTGAGCGTCGAGATCGGAGGCTGGCGCACGTTGGCGTAAACATGCCCCGGCAGCGAGCCAAGCCAGGCATCGACGGCATTGATGGATTCCGGCATCGCCGTGAAGTCGCGGCCCTGGACGACTTTTTCGACAAGCCGGAGCTTTTCGTCGGCAAGGCGGGGATCGGCGTCCCATACGGCGATAGTCGCCGTGACATAGGCCATGCCGGCATAGTCGGCGCCGAGTTCCTGAAGCGCGATATCCGCATCGGTCGCCTTGTTCGCGGCATCGGTATCGACGAGGACCGAAACCTCGTTGGTCATCACTTCTTTTAAAATGGCGGCGATCGACTTGCGTTTCGCAAACCACTGGCGGCGGATGCGGGTGAGCAGCCTTATGGCGTCTGTCTTGTCCAGCAGGATCGCGCGCGTCGACCAGCGATAGGGAAAGGCGAGCCTGTTCAGTTCGTCGAGAATTCCGGGCGTGGTCGCGGTCGGGAAACCGACGATGGTGAGGATGCGCAGATGAGCGTCGCCAAGGCGCGGCTCCAGCCCGCCGGTCAGAGACTGATCGGCCAGCAGCGCGTCCAGGTACATCGGCGTTTCGGGAACGCGGACACGGTGCCGTTTGGTCGAAACGGTCGAGTGCAGGTAGGTCAGCATCTCGGCATCATCGAGCCACTGGCATTCGGGCATAAAGCCGTCGAGCAACGCCAGCACGCGATCGGTACGATCGACGAAGCCGCGCAGGATCTCGTTCGGATCGACGCCGGATCGTTCGCGCCCCTCATAGAGCCAGGCCTCGGCGCGTGCCGCATCTTCGGCAGCCGAGAGATAGGTGAAGGTGAGGAAGTAACCGGAAATAAAATGGCTCCCCTGCTCCTCGAAGTCCGCCTTGCGCTCGGCGTCAAGCAGGGCCGAGGCCGGATCGGGAAAGCGGTCGTCGGGATAGGTCGCGGCCTCCCGTCGCTGCGCTTCCACGAAGATCGCCCAGCCGGAGCCGAGACGCCGGAAGGCATTGTTCAGCCGGGCGGCGACGGCGACCAGTTCGGCAGCAACAGAGGATTCCAGATCCGGACCGCGAAATTGTGCGGTCCTTTGCAGCGATCCGTCCTTGTTCAGAACGACACCTTCGCCGACAAGCGCGGCCCAGGGCAGGAAGTCCGCGAGGCGACTGGCGGTGCGGCGGTATTCGGCAAGGTTCATCATGGCCGCCCTCACACCGACAGATGACCAGGGATGCGCAGATGCCTGCGGCCCACCTCGACAAACAGGGGATCGCGCTTCGCGGCCCAAACGGCGACGAAGTGGCTGATGGCCCAGATGGCGAGGCCGACCAGCCAGAGACGGAGGCCGAGGCCGACGGCTCCAGCGAGCGTCCCGTTCATGATGGCGATGCCTCTCGGAGCGCCGCCGAGCAGGATGTGCTCGGTCAGCGCCTGATGTACGGGGACGGTGAAGCCCGGCAGGTCGTTGGCGTGTTCCAGAATACCCGCCATCAGACGAGCGCTCCGCCGCCGAAGCTGAAGAAGCTGAGAAAGAAGGAACTGGCCGCGAAGGCGATCGACAGGCCGAAGACGATCTGGATCAGCCTCCTGAAGCCGCCGCTCGTATCGCCAAAAGCCAGAGCAAGGCCGGTCGCAATGATGATGATGACGGCGACGATCTTGGCGACCGGCCCTTCGATGGATTCGAGGATCGACTGAAGCGGCGCCTCCCACGGCATGGAGGACCCGGAAGCATGAGCCGGCACGGCCGCCATCACCAGGATCGTGGCGACGGCCGTCGGGCTCATGATGCGGCGGCGGAAGCCGCGCAGAGACGGCGTGTGAGCTCTCGCCTGAACCGGCACTATGGGCAGGATGATGGGCGGGCTGAAGAGCTGCCGCAGAACAGGCAGGACACGGAGGGGCATGACTATTCTCCTTTCGGGAGCGGTTGGCGGACAGGGGAAGGTTGAGCGGGGGTGACACGGTAGTCGCCGTCAGGACCGAGCCCATCGACACGAGCGAGTTCAGAGAGCCGGCGCGCGGAGCCGCGGCCGGAGAGAACAGCCACGATGTCGATGGTCTCGGCGATCAGTGCCTTGGGGACGGTCACGACAGCTTCTTGAATGAGCTGCTCGAGCCGGCGAAGCGCACCGATGCTGGTACCGGCGTGGATTGTGCCGATGCCGCCGGGATGCCCCGTTCCCCAAAGTTTCAGGAGATCGAGGGCTTCGGGGCCTCGTACCTCGCCGACGATGATGCGATCGGGCCGGAAGCGCATGGCCGAGCGCGCCAGATCGGTGAGATTGGCGATGAAGTCCTTGGTACGCATCGGCACCTTGTTCTCGGACTGGCTTTGGAGCTCGCGCGTGTCCTCGATGATCAGAAGCCGGTCCTGCGCCTTCGCGACTTCGGCAAGCAGCGCATTGGTGAGCGTGGTCTTACCGGTGCCTGTGCCGCCGGCGACCAGCACATTGGCATGCGAGGCGACGGCCTCGCGCAGCAATGCCGCCTGATCGGCGGTCATGGTTCCTGCCGAAACATAGTCGTCGAGGGTGAACACCGAGATCGCCGGCTTGCGGATGGCGAAGGCCGGACCTGTGACGATCGGAGGCAACAGACCTTCGAAGCGTTCGCCGCCGTCGGGCAATTCGGCCGAAACACGCGGAGCGCCGGAATGAACTTCCGCGCCAACATGGTTGGCAACCAGACGGATGATGCGTTCGCCATCTGCGGGCAAGATGCGCTCGCCGCTGTCGGACATGCCCTCAGAGAGACGGTCGATCCACAACCGCCCATCGGGATTGAGCATTACCTCGACAACGCCGGGATCTTCCAGAAAGCGGGCGATGGCAGCACCCAGCGCGGTGCGCAGCATCCGTGCGCCACGCGCAAAGCCTTCCGAATTTTGATGCGAGACTGCCATCCGATCCCCGTTTCTCGCCGGGGAAATCAGACGGCCCCCGGACGGGGATGATTAAAGGAGCCAGAAATTATGCCGATTCAACAAGGAATTGGCGTCGTAGTAGTGCAGCGTGCAAATACAGGAAAACGGCGATGGGGCTGTCTTCTTGAACCCACTGAGGCGACGACTATTCGCGGTATGTGCCCGCGTGTGGCGAGACCTGTCCGTCGGATGAGTCGGTGATGTCCTCGGAGATTTCCTGCCGCAATTTTGGGCCTTGGGCGAGCCGGCGGCCGAGTGCCGTGACGAACGCCTCGTAGCGCTCGCCGGCCTTGGCCCGCGCCGCCTGTGCGGCCGGTTCTGGCAAGGCTGGCGTGGTCGTGAGCCAGAAACGGACGAATACGGCCAGCGTCTCGACCGATATGCCGAGATCGCGCTCCAGCCGCGTCATGCGACGGTCGATCTGATCGAGGCGCTTGGCGATCAGTGCCTCTCGCCGTTCGGCGTCGTCCGGCGACAGAAACGAGGCGACGGCCGCCTCCACGATCAAAGACATCGGCTGCTCCCGGCGAGCCGCATAATCCGAGAGCATCGTCATGACGTCAGGTTCGAGATAGACGGAGATCTGCGCCTTCTTCTTTCGGCCGGTCATGGTGCTCACAGCTCCATCCCGTCATTCGGATCAAGCGAGACCTGCCGTGCCACGCCTTGCATGAGACGGGTCATACGACGGTTCTGGGTGGCTTCCTCCTCCATCTCGTCGGGCGGCTCGATCTCGAATTCATTCTCGATCGGCTCTTTCCTCTCGACGGGTTTCAAGCGGCCCAGTTCTTGTTGACGCCGGCGCTCGGACTCGGTCGGATCCTCATCCTCCTCGGCGGAGCCCGCCACAGCATCATCGAACGGGGGACGGGTCGGGATCGGCAGGCGGCTCCAGTCGTCCGGATGCGGTTCGCCGGTGCGGACCAGTTTCGGCGGCGCCAATATTCGCTCCTGAAACCTCACATCCTCGAAGTATCGCGCCTTCTTCGCCCGGATCGGGGGTGTTCCCGCAACCATGACGATTTCGTCAGCCGGCGGAAGCTGCATGATCTCGCCAGGGGTGAGCAGCGGCCGCGCGGTTTCCGAGCGCGAAACCATCAAATGCCCGAGCCAGGGCGACAGCCGATGCCCGGCATAGTTCTTCATCGCCTTCATTTCGGTGGCGGTGCCGAGCGCGTCGCTCACCCTCTTCGCGGTCCTCTCGTCATTCGTGGCGAACGACACCCTTACATGGCAGTTGTCGAGGATCGAATTGTTCGGCCCATAGGCTTTTTCGATCTGGTTCAGCGACTGGGCGATCAGGAATGATTTGAGGCCATATCCCGCCATGAAGGCCAGGGCACTCTCGAAGAAATCCAGCCTGCCCAATGCCGGAAACTCGTCCAGCATCAGCAGCAGCCGGTGACGCTCGCCCTTCGCCTGCAGATCCTCGGTCAGGCGGCGGCCGATCTGGTTCAGGATCAGGCGGATCAGCGGCTTGGTGCGATTGATGTCGGACGGCGGCACAACGAGGTAAAGCGTCGTCGGACGCTTGCTGCCGACGATGTCGGTAATGCGCCAGTCGCAGCGCCGCGTCACCTCTGCAACGACAGGATCGCGGTACAGGCCCAGAAACGACATGGCCGTCGAAAGCACGCCCGATCGCTCGTTGTCGGATTTGTTCAGCAGCTCACGCGCCGCCGACGCGATGACCGGGTGCGAACCTGCTTCACCCAGATGCGCCGTCTTCATCATGGCGGCGAGCGTCGATTCGATCGGCCGCTTCGGATCGGACAGAAATGCCGCGACGCCGGCGAGCGTCTTGTCCTTCTCGGCATAAAGAACATGCAGGATCGCGCCGACCAACAGCGCGTGGCTGGTCTTCTCCCAATGGTTCCTTTTGTCCAGCGACCCTTCCGGATCGACCAGGATGTCGGCAATGTTCTGGACGTCGCGGACCTCCCATTCTCCCCGCCGCACCTCGAGCAGCGGATTGTAAGCGGCCGATCGTGCATTGGTCGGGTCGAACAGCAGCACGCGGCCGTGCCGGGATCGGAAGCCGGCGGTGAGTGTCCAGTTTTCGCCCTTGATATCGTGGACGATGGCCGAACCCGGCCAAGTGAGCAGCGAAGGCACGACCAGGCCGACGCCCTTGCCCGATCTCGTAGGCGCAAAACACAAGACGTGCTCCGGGCCATCATGCCGCAGATAGGCCCGGTCGAGCCTGCCGAGAACAACACCGTCCTGATCGAGCAGGCCGGCGGCCTTCACTTCCTCCAGTTCGGCCCAGCGGGCCGATCCGTAGGTCGCAACATTCTTGGCCTCGCGTGCTCGCCAGACCGACATGCTGATCGCAACCGCGATGGCGATGAAACCGCCAGACGCCGCGATCATACCGCCTTCGACGAAGATCGGCGGCGCGTAGGCATCGTAAAAATACCACCACCAGAAGAAGGCCGGTGCATAATAGATCGGCCAGCCGGCCACCTCGAACCAGGGCTGGCCGAGCTGGGGCTGAAAGCCGAGGCGCCAGGCCGTCCACTGTGTCGCTCCCCAGGTCGTCATCAGCACGATCAGGAAGACAGTGAGGATCTGGCCCCAGAGGATTTTCGTCGCGGACATGGCGTTGGTCCTTTTCGATATTGCGGGTTAGAGGCCGAGCCCCCGTTTGCGGCCAAAACTCCAGTCGATGCCGCCGTCATTGCGGGCGACACCGGAGACGTGGCGACCAAGCTGCTTTTCGAGGGACGGACTCCAGGGAACGAGCTGGAAGCCGAGGCCGTCGTCGATCATGGCGAAGCGGCCGGAGGCGAGCGTAAAGCGCTGGCGATAGGTGCCGGCGACATATTCGCCACTGCCAGCGCGGTTGAATGGCTGCCCCCTCTCGGTGGCGAGCTTCTCGCCAAGCGCATCGAGTTCGCGGCGGCGCAAGGTGTCGACCAGCCGGCGGGCGAATACCACGCTACGTCCCTGACGCTCTGCAAGACCCTGCTCGACAAGATGGTCAGCACGGCGGTCCATGGCCTGCTGCACCTCGGCGCCGAAGCCGCCATCGGAGAGCGACAACGGCTCTCTTGCCACCCCCTGCCGGTCGAGCCAGGTCGCGCCCGATGCCGTGACCTGTCGCTCAATGTCGAAATCGGAGCGAACGGCGAGCGCGACGCGGCGCTCGCCGCGCATGTCATCGAACTTGCGCAGCTCGACAATCGAGCCGGGAACGCTGTCGCCGGCCGCATCGAGATCGGGCAGCTTGATGTGATGGGTGCGGCCATCGACGCCGTCGACGACGGCATAGGCCGAGCCCTTCAGCTCGTCGTCGAGACCGCGATCGACCAGGCGGCCGATGATCGGCTCATCGAGGCTCTCACCGGCCAGCACATAGCTGGCCGAGCCGCGTTCGATGCCGCAGTCCGTCAGCG
This sequence comes from Rhizobium sp. BR 315, assembly GCF_050577975.1. Taxonomy (NCBI): domain Bacteria; kingdom Pseudomonadati; phylum Pseudomonadota; class Alphaproteobacteria; order Hyphomicrobiales; family Rhizobiaceae; genus Rhizobium; species Rhizobium sp. BR 315. The sequence goes on from NZ_JARWKZ010000001.1 coordinate 29,836, forward strand.
CCTTGTGCATGCGCTTGATAATGTCGCCGCGCTCGCCGAGTTCGCGCAGCACCGCTTCGGCTTCCGGCTTGATGGACCATTGCGAGTGGCCAACCTGTCCAGCCAGACCAAGGACTTCCAGCTTGCGCAGCCGTCCGACCTTCAGGGCATGAAACTCGTCTGGCTGGCGATCCGGTTGCGGCGCAAGATCGATGACGCCGGTTTCTCGTGCATCCCGGACAAGCTGGCGGTCGAGCTGGGTCCATCGCTCCGCTTCAATCTGGCGCTCCAGCGTGCGGCGGATGTCGAGGTCGGTGCGCGGCCCCAGCTCCTGGGTGATGAGATCTCGCGCCCGGTCGCGCATCCCCTCCTTGATGTAGTCGCGCGAAATGACGAGATCCTGGCCGTCGTCGCGGACCCCGCGCACGATCAGGTGGACATGGGGATGCTCGGTGTTCCAGTGATCGACGGCCACCCAGTCGAGCCGGGTGCCGAGGTCCTTCTCCATCTGCCGGACGAGATCACGGGTAAAAGATTTGAGATCCGACATTTCCACAGCGTCGTCCGGCGAGACGATGAACCGGAAATGATGACGGTCATCCCGGCTCCGCCCGGCAAAGGCGCTGGCGTCAGCATTCTCAGTGTCCGGCCCGAACAGGCGGGCCTTTTCCCCGTCACGGGTCACGCCCTCTCGGCGCAGATAACTGAGGTGGGTGCCGAGCGGCGCAGTGCGTGCCGAATGACGCACGACACGCGCCTTGACGACGGCGCCGCGCGAGCGCGACGAAATCAGTCGATTGGCCTGGATGCTGGCGCGCTGGCCGTGACCGAAGCGCGAGCGATTGCCGGCGACCACGCGGCCGGAGCGCGATACGCCGCCGCCAGCCTTCTTCGCCGCGGCGAGCGCCTGCGCGATGAAGGGCCGCGCCGATTGTGCCCGGCTGGACCGGATGCGCCCCGGACGGACGCGGAACTCGCGCTCATCGGCCATGGCGCAGCCCCGCAATGTTCAAAAGATCGCGCAGAAACAGGGTGCTGGACCGCTTACGAACATTGCGGCAAAGCTGGGAAATGTTCGCAACGGGGCAGAAACCCAAACAAAAACACCCCCCCGACCGCCGCGCAATGTGCGCCCTTTTATCCTGCCCTCCTTCGGTCGTGATGCCCGGCCCCCGCCTCAGCGCCCACCATGCTGCGCCAGAGCCCGACAGATTGCGAACAGGAGGAGAAGCCGTCATGGGACTGGCCTTTCGGCAGCTCGCGCCACGAACAGCCCGATTGACTGCGGCACGATCCCGGAAAGATCGTGCGCTTTGGAGGTCGCCGCAGGGTCGTTCGGCGGCCGGTCGGCCGGCCGGGAAGTGGAAGCAGACCCAGCGTCCTGATGCCGGACAAACAGCGATGCGCCGCGTGAGTTCGGTGAACCGACTGCAGCCGCGATGATGGTGCCTATACTTGCCTTGCCATCGATGATCGGGGCGAGCACGGAAAGATAGGCACGCGTCTCAGCCGGTAGCGGACGGCCGGCAAGCGAGGCCTCATAGCGTTTGGGGCCAGCATTATAGGCAGCCAGGAAGCCCGGCGATCCATAGCGGCTATGTAGTTCGCTGAGATAGCCCGTCGCCGCCAGAATGTTGTCGCGCGGATCAAAGGGATCCTTTCCAAGGCCATAGCGGGCGCGCAATTCGGCCCAGGTGTCGGGCATGATCTGCATCAGGCCGATAGCCCCCGCAGAGGAGATCGCACGCGGATTGCCTGCGCTCTCGATACGCATCACCGCCCTGATCCACTCGACGGGAATACCAAACCGCAGCGACGCCTCGGCGATGTGCGTCGCGTAAGGATCGTCCCGTGCCATTGATGCAGTCGTCGCACATGCAGCGGCCGACAGACCGTAAAGGAGAAGGAAGGCAAAGCGCCAGGAAAGGCTACGCATGACATCAACTACCCCCGCTGCGCTTGTGGCGCCGGCTCCAATGCAGCGACCAGGTCGCGCCGTTGTCATCGTTGCGAAACAGGGTGGCGCGAATGGGCTGCGGCAACGTGGGATCGTCGATGAGAAGAGCAACATATTCGCCGGCACGCTCGCCTGTACGGTTCCAACCCACGCCGATCGGCGGTCCGTCGTCGCCCTGATGGATGCGGTAGTCGGGTGCGTTTTCGACGTCGGAGGGCTCAATCCGCACGATGATGATGTCCCGGTTCAGTGTGAAGGTGTGGATGCGGCCGGCAAAGCCTGTTGCATCGCGCGAAAACATGCCGATCTGTGGCATGGATGCCTCCTTATGGGTGGTGTGAGAGAAAGTCGAAGCAGGTGGTTACGGCCGATCGGTCGGTAATCGGGGTACCGCTGCGCGTCAGGACAAAGCGCCCATTACCGTTCTCATCCGTGTAGATCGGGACCGCTCGGCCGATGACGGTTTGCGCCGCGACCGGTCCAAAGTAACGCCCGTCGAAGCTGTCTCGGACGCCACAATTCATCAGGAACAGTTCACCGTTGGCGATGCGCCCGCAACCCTGCCAGACCGGCAGTTGGCGGCCACGCCGATCACGATCGAGCGCGTCACCAAGCGGCATGCCGTCGACCGTGACGGCGCTTCCGATCCGGCAGACCTGCTGACCGGGCAGAGCCGCGATGCGCTTCAGCAAAGGCACGCCGTGTCTGAGATAACGGCGCTGCACCATGAAGTCTGCGACTGGAGCGGGCGGCATCATTGCTACCAGATCGCCGACAGAAACCCGTCGCTCAGACGTGACACGATAGAGGCCGATCGGAACGCTTGCCGAAGCATTCCAGATGAACAAGGTCGAGCTTTGGGGGAGCAGGCAAGCCGCCACACCGATCGCCGCACAAGACATGAGCATGACTGGGCTGAAGCGGGTCATCCTTCGATCTCCCGTCTCTTCAACCAGGCCTTATGGCGAGCGGATGTGTAGGCAAGCGGCTCTTGGTGTGCGATCATCCGGTTGGCGACATGGCGCCAGTGATCGGGCGCGACATCGCAGGCATCAATGCCGGCCGCCTCTATCGAATCGATGTGTCGCAACACGCGTTCGACCTTCGGCCAGCCCTCGATCTTCAAGAGAATCTCGCCTCCAGGGCGCACGAACGGCAACGTCTGGTATGGCTCACCCGGTGCGACTGCGCGAACAATGTCGATACGCGAGATGACGGTGCCGAAATCGTTGGCCGCCCAGCGCACGAAGGCAAAGATGCTATTCGGCCGAAAGGCGAGTACGGATCGGCTGCGGTCGAGTATCTGTTCGTGAGCCTCGCGACCGAACCTGATCCAATATTCGATCTTCTTGGCAACCCAGATCAACTCGACATGGGTGAGATTATCCGCATTGTTGACGGACGGCGCGACGCCGCCTGCCGCCATACTACCGGTCATAAGCGATCTCCGTCGGTTTGGAATAAACGGGAGAGACGACCGCTGGCATCGAGACGACAGGGTGCAAGCCGCCGGGTCGCGGCCGTACAAAACGTCACGCGGCTCCGTCGAACTCTCCGGGGTGCGGTGGCCGATTGCGGCCTGCCGCTGGACTTTCTGCCGAGATTGCGCCAGCGCCATTGCGCAGAAGCTGCTCTTCTGCTCGTGCTGTGCCGTCCTCATCGCACATCCTCAGGCTGGTCATCGAGAGGAAGCTGTGGTGCTTCGGCAGTGTCGAAAATCGACACTTTGCCCTTCCGGACGAGCGCCGTCTTTTCAGCTCTTCGCAACGTTGAGGTATGCGGTCCCGCAGCGACGGCTTTGCGATTGCGCACCTGCGCTTCAAAGTTAGAATCTTGGTTAGAGTCTATGTTAGAAGCGCGAATTCGCTTTCCGGATCCGTGCGTTAGGTCTTCTTTCGGTTCCCGATAGCACGTGAGCCGGGTTCCCGATGGCACGAGGGCCTGGGTTCCCGATAGCACGAGGCCATCCACAGATTGTCCACAGGCGGCGAGCGGCTCGAAGGCGAGCAGAATCCGTCCGCCGAATTCCACCTCAAGAAACAGCGTATAGCCGGGCAGAGGCTGGCGGCGGATCGTGTCGCGAAGCTCGAAGGAAAAGCGCTTGAAGGGCGAGAGGCTTCCGGACTTTTGATAAAGATGCCGGAAGTCGAAACGCCAGCCGTCACGCTGGCGACCACCATGCTTGCGCACCAGCCGATAGAGCCAACGGTCGAGACCGCCGGTAAGATCGAAGTAGTCCCGGTCGATGGTCAGGATGAGGGCGTCGTCGAGGATGGCGCGATAGAACCAGTCTGGGACGATCAGCTCGATACCATCTGCCTTGCCGTCGCGATCGGTGCGTTCCTGCCACTCATTGATCCACGAGAAGCGATGCCGCCGGCGCTCGATCGGCTGGCGGATCGACGTGGACACCGTGGTCGATTGCAACCGGTCGAGCGCAGCCTTGAGGCGTTGATAGTCGCGCAAGGACGTGCCTCGGCCGACAAAAGTGAGGATCTCGTAGGGTGTTGCCGCCATCAGCCGCGACGTACGAAGGCCGGTGTCTCGTGCCTCGACGATCTGGCTTGCTACCCAGATCAGGATGTCGGCGTCCCAGATCGTCGCCATACCGTGATCCGGCACTGCTTCGACACGGATCGTGATATTGCCGACGCTATAGTCGATCGGCTTGACGCGATGAGTCTTGGATAGGGAAAAGAACGGATAGGCCATCAGGTCCTGCGCGTCTCTGACCGCGAAATCGCCAGGCAAGGCTCGAAACAATTCGAGTTGTCCACGCTGGAATTCTGATAGGGGTGGATTCGGGTCTGCCATCGAAAGACACCTTCGATCAGCGTGAATGGTGGCCAGGCGTGCGGACCATGGCTGTGGTCTGGCGCTTTGCCGGCAGAACGTCGCCGCGCGGATCGGAGGTCGAGACGACGGCCCCGCGAGCAGCCCAGGCTTGCAGTTCCTCGACGGAATAGACGACGCGACCACCCAGTTTGCGGTAGGCGGGTCCGGTTCCATAGGTGCGATGTTTTTCGAGGGTACGGGCGGACAGGCTGAGAAACTCGGCCGCCTCCTTGGTGCGCAGGAAGCGTGGCGGCAGAACGGCGAGATCAGGTCGCATGATCGTGTCTCCTTGGTTTTAAGAGTGAGCGCCGGCTTCAAGCGGCGGCTGACGACCACTGTGGGGGAGAACTGGCTTCGCCGGGGATGGTGAAGTTGGCCGGGTCAAAATCACCACCCCAGCACCAACGGATCCTCTAGGCTCTGCGTCGATGCCGCAGGAGTTTGAGATAGCCGCCACCGATCAGGTCAAGCCCGCCTTCAACGAGCGAGATGGCAGCATCGCGCAATGCCGATGTCTTCCACGGGTCGGACGCGACACGCTCGCCTCCATAAATGGCAATCGCGATGTCGCGATAGCTGGCCCCATTCCCGCGCCCGTCGGCGGCCCGCATCATCAGGCGGAGACGCCGTCGCTGTTGTGCCGTCATGCGAGTGTCTGGAGGTATCCGTCCGCCCTGCAGGGCGCGCCAAAAGCGGCTCAGCGCTTCAAGGCGGCCAAGGATGTCGGTATCCAGAGGTATCAATGCCGCCAGCCGCTTGTCTTCAACCTTGTCCGGAAGGAAAAGAAACTGCATGGCCCCATCGCCCGGATGGATAGCGTGGAACCCCTCATCGCTGTGGCGACTGGCAGGAGGACCCACCCCTGCCATCGTCGAGGCATGCGGCAAGAAATCGGGCGATTGGGTAAGAATGACGATGGCCGGATCAGCCAGGGGAGACCAGAGCACCTCTTGTGCGAGCGCCGACAGATCGGGCCGCGCTGGGAAATCGCAACCCCCAGCGGCGCTGGGCGTCAGGCGAGAACGCGACGGATTCCTGCCCCGTCCTTACGAGCTTGCGATAATATCGCTGGTAAGATTCGTGACGCCGAAGGCATTCCCAGGCCAGGCCTTCGACCGGCAGCGTATCAAAAAAGTCATAAGCATCGCTATCGTGCCAGCGCGATGTATCTGGCTTCATCACTCAACTCCCTGCAGACGCAACATAAGTCGAGCGAAAATGATTCCGGCGATCTGCTCATGTGGGAAGGTCGGTGTCGTGCATCGGGTGATGCAACAAGAGCATCACCCGCCTCCGAGCGGATCGTCGGAACCGGACGTGGGTTTGCGCAAGAGGTGCTTGTAACCAGCTTGGGTCATCCAACGCGCGCGTTCCAGATGACTGTCATGGACGCGCCGGGCACGCTCCGCCTCCAGGCGGGGATCGATGTCGAACAACACCCGCACGACCTCACGCCAATCCGCACCATCAGCGACCGCATCGAGCAGACGCATATAAAGTTTCATATGTGTCCGATCATAGTCGGTAAGCTTGTCACCTACCGGGGCGATGTCGTCGAACGGTTCAATCACAGCCTTGCCCACATCTCACATCCAATCGGGAGCGAAGCGTAGATTATAGCAAAACCGCCATCTAAACGGAGGCTGATATGAGACATCAGGCGATGCGGATTCCGCATCACACCCCGCGGATAGCTGGGGGATGTATACTCTATCACCGGAGCTGCTGGCCTCTTGATGCGTCGCCGTCTGCTCACGCGCCTCAGTCGAAGATTCGACGGCCCCGACTTGTTAAGCCGGGGCCTCTTGGCCGGAGTTTAGTCGCCGCGCCGCCCATTCGGGCGCGACCAGATCAGCGAGTAATTCTCGCCGTCCTCGTCGTCGAAGAGATTGGCGTAGATCGGGGCGTTAAAGCTCGGATCGTCGAGCTTGAGGCCCAGGTAGTCGCGGCCCTCGTTGGAGCGTTTGGACCAGGCGGCGCCGATCTCGGCGCGGCCGACCAGGACCCGATGGCTGGGGACGTTCTCGCCAGCGGGGCGCTGGTCGAGGACGATGCGCACATTCTTGGCCTGGACGCTGAGAGTAACGATTTCGCCGGTGAACTCGTTCGAGCCGGACTTCTTGAAGGTGCCGATGGTCGCCATTGTAAGTCTCCGTTTTCCGTTTCCGAGCCCGCACCATTGCGGCCTCGATGGCGATCGGCAGGCCGGAGGCGATCGACGGCGCACCCCGAAGGGGCCTGACAGCTAAGGAGGGCTTTCTTGTCTCGCGAGGAATGGCGGCGCAGCCGGCAGGCGAAGAAAGTTTGACGCGGCTGTTGCGTCATAGGGGATCGAGGCGAAGCCGTCCTTCGGCCAGATCAGGCCATTGAAGAGGCCGTTTGGAGCGGTTGAGGCACGGTCAGAGAACGGAGAAGATGGCGGCCGTCCCGCATCGGCAAACCGGCGTCACTGCAAAGGTCACCGGCTTCATCTCCTCCCGGCAGGCCTGCGCTGTCGCATCTTGGTCTTCCAGCGCCCTGACGGAGATCGCCGCGCCGGGTATTGATGCTTCGCCGAGACATGGTTCTGCCCAGACTACACTCCATTGATGATCGCTTCTCCGGGCCAAGCGTCGATACGCGCCACGCGCACTCATCGCAACAGCATGAGAAGGCGGCGACCAGTACCCACGCCACTGCTCCGGCCCTCCTGATGCGATGATCAAGATCAGGCCCGCGCGAGATCCTGGCCGGAAGGCCTTGGGGCCGCCGTCATTCCCGCCACTCGCCTGAACGCAGTGATGCCGACCGCGACCGCGCCCACGACAGAAAATGCAATCTGCCATGCATCGGACGGCATGAGGTGCTTGGTGATGCCATGGGTTGCATGGAAACCAGCAATCGCTGCCGGGGCGACGATGGCGGCGGCCACGATCAGCTTCAGCCACGCGGGCCGAAGGAAGGTGATCAGCAGATGCCCGGCCGCCAGCATGATAGCGGCCGCAACCGCGCCGACTAGGATGGCGCCGCAAATGCCGGCCCCAGTGCCATACGCCCAGGCGCCCGCGGTCACGCCCACAAACGCCGGCAGCGCGAAGACCGCCAGCGTGAACAGGAGCCAGCAAAGCAGCCCGATCGCTGCGAGGGATGCAAGTATTGCGAGGATGATCATGTGGTGGCCTCCGTAAGGATAAGGTCTAACGGTCGCGCCATCCACCATCACCACGGCGCATCGGGAGTATAACGCAAGAGTGGGCGCGCCGGGAACGGAAATCATTGGCGATTCCCGCCCGGGCGACCGGGTCGCCCCGGTCAGGGGGCGAAGGGGTCGATCTCATGGATGATGGCGGCGGTGTCGCCGTCGTATTCGCTGGCGGGCGTGACCGACAGCGTGCCGTCGCCGGCCTGGAATATGACGATGGCCGCCATCAGCGTAGTGGCGAGGCTGAAGGCGAAGGCATTGGCGTCGTTGAGAGACATCGATCCGGCTCCTGTTTCGAGCGGAGGACCATCCCCCGCTGACAGGCGCCCGATGTGTCGGATTGAGCGCTGCAATCACCGCGCAGGCGCAGCCGAAGCGGCGGCATGCTCGCATAGCCGACCCTTCACGGGTTGATGGCGACAAGCGATCAGTCGGACCAAGGATCAGCGCAGATAAGCGGGGATGCGTCAGCCGGTCCGAAATGGTAGTCGATGAATATCTCAACAGCGCAGGTGCCAAGACTTCAGCCGGATGTCTCGCGCAGCAAAGGCAGCAAGATCCGCGGTACTTCTCGTGCGTCGCAAACATGGTGTGGCTGCCGACGTCGCTGAAGGGCTTCACCGACACGTTGCCAGAGATCAAGGCGATGCTGCGCGTGTGCTCTTTCCATTTGTATGGATGGGCATGCCAGAACGAGTCAGTTGCTGCGCAGGCGGAGCAGGTGCGATCCGGTTGGACACCCGATGACTACCCGAAAAGTTGGCCCTGTGCGGAGCGGCGGGGCATCTTGCCGCCAGGTACCGCGCCGTTCACGCCCCGCATCGAGCGTGAAGTCGCGAAGCGAAAATCGAAGATGCGGTCCGATCTCGCCAGCGCTGACTATCTCCATTATCCCAAGGTCGAAGTCGAAGAAGTGCTGAGATTCTGGAAGGTCGAGTTGGGTTAGGCGGCGCTCACGCGCCACCGAATTTCCAGACCGGGATGCCGAGCTTTTTAGCTTTGTCGGCAAGGTTGTCATTGATGCCGGTTCCCGGGAAGTGCATTACGCCCTTCGGCACTATTTCCAGCATCTCGTCGTTGCGCTTAAAAGGTGCTGCACGGCCGTGCTTGGTCCAGTCGGGGGCGAAGCCGATCTGCGGCACGTTGCGGTTCTTCGCCCAGAGGGAGGCGATCTTTTCGACGCCCTTTGGCGACTTGCCATGGACCAGCACCATGTCCGGGTGCTTGTCACGGACCTGGTCGAGCCTGGCCCAGATCAGCCGGTGGTCGTTGAAGTCGAGTCCACCGGTAACGACGATCTTCGGGCCCGGAGGAAGGAGCACCTCCTGGTCGGCGCGCTTCTTCGCCATGAGGAAGTCGCGGCTGTCGATCATCGCTGCGGTGAGATTGCGATGGTTGACCTTTGATCCACTGCGTGGAAGCCATGCCTTGCCGAGGTGGCGTTCATAGTGTTCGGCGGCTTGATCGCGCATCAGCTCGAATGCGTTCTGGCGCTCGATCAGCGTCTTGCCTTCGGCAATCAGGCGCTCCAGTTCGACCGATTTCACCTCGCTGCCGTCCTGTTCCCTTTGCCCTCGGCGCTGTGATTGCTCGTTGTCGTCGAGTTCGCGCACAATCCGTTCGGTGGCGCGGTGGAAGACATTGACCGTCGACCATAGGAGATCGTCGAGATCGGGCTCGAGGCGTGTGTCCTCCAGCGTGCCGATCAGGGCGTCGAAGATATCGGCGACGGCGCCTGCAACTTGGTTGCCGTCGGGCAGAAGCCGCTGGTCGGGCTCGTCAGCGAAGGGTCGGTAGCTGTGGAGTTGGAGTTCGTTGAGGAGATGGTCGGTGGGTGAGGATTCCTGGGTAGCGTCGTAGTCGTCGTGCTCGCGCATGGGATGCTCCGTCGGTTGGACCGCGACCGTCGCGACCTTCATGGCGAGGAAGCCCACCAGCTGGACTGACCTGCACCCGAAGCGAAGCGCAGGGCCGGAGCGACAGCGGAGGATGGCGAGGCTGGCTATTTTGCCTCGCGATGGAAAGGCGCGGCACGCGCCGCCGGAAAATAGTCGGGCGCAGCCATTGCCGGGCTGGCCGGCTTGTGGGCCTTTCGCCCTCTCGAAGGCCATGGCGCGGTCCTCTCCGATGTTCGACGCATCCTGCGGGCATGGCGACGCCTGCCACCCGTTCTCCCTGCCAGCTATGCCACTTGGACCATGAAGCGATCGATGTCTTGCGGCGCGACCTTAAGCCTGGCCTCGGTGCGGAGCGCGTCGATGCCGAGGGCGCGGAGATCCTCGTTGAAGTCGCCAAGCTCCGGCGAGATGACGATCGACTCGATCCCGGCCGCGTTTGCTCGTTCAACCAGCCTGTCACGCGCGCCGTCACCCGCCGGATCATTGTCGCGGACGATGTAGAGCCTCCGTAGCGGGTCAGGAAATTGGATGGCGGCGAGATGGGCTGCCGAGAGCGCTGCCATCATCGGCATGTCGGGAAGGACTTGGCGAAGCGACAGTACGGTCTCGATGCCCTCGCCTGCCGCCATCACTTCGCCACAGATGCCGAAGCGGACCGCGTTACCGAGAAGATCGCCCATCGCCCGCCTCGGCGTGTCGATCGGAGCCTTATCGTGGCGGCGCGGATCGAGCCAGGTGCGGTGCGCGCCGGTGATCTTGCCGTCGTGGTCGGTTACAGCCGCGATCATCGCCGGCCATGTCTCGGACGGCGAATGCTCGTCGGGGCGATAATAGCAGCGCGGGTGGTAATGTAGGTTTCCGGTTCCGCGTAAATCCGCAATGCCGCGTTCCCGGAGATACGCCTGTACGAGCGTGCCGCAGATCGGTTGCGATATGCGGACCAGCCGTCGGGCCGCTTCGGGTGAGCCGTGCGGCGCTGGGCTTTGCCGCTGCTGCTCGCGAGGTTCCGGCTCCGGTGGCGGCATGCTGAGGAACATTCGGGCCTCGTCGGCGACGTCCTTGAAGTCGATCAGGCCGCGGCTCTCGCGGATGACGTCGAGGAGATCGCCATGCTCACCGGTCGCTCCGTCGGTCCATTTACCGGCGAGGCCCTTGGGCGATTCCTTCAGCCGGACATACATCGAGCGGCCCGGCGTGTTGCGCACATCGCCCACCAGCCAATAACGGCCCTCGCGATGTCCGCTGGAAAGATAGTGACGGCACACCCCCTCGGCTTGGTCGGCGAGGCGGCGGGCCAAGTCATGCGGAGCTTGCCCCATGATGACCTCCTTCGAACAAAAAGGCCCGCCGTCGCCGGCGGGCCAGTCTCGCAAGTCGTTGACGGGTTATTCGGCGGCGATCGCGTGGGAAACGTCGTCGGCCAATTCATTCTCGTCCGACGTCATCTGATCGCCCATAGCCGTTTCGCCGCCTTCTGCCGTCGTTTGTTCGCCGGTCGCACCGGTCGGCAAGGCGGCAGCCGATCCGTTGTCTGGTGTGCGCAGCGGCTCGGGCAGCCAGCCGGTGTCGGCGAGCAGCGTTTCCGCTTCGCTGGCCATGTCACCCTTCTTCAGGTGCTCGATGCGATCGGCGGCGCGCTGGCCCTTCGCTTCGGCCACGGCCTGAAGAATCCGCGCCTTGGTCACGCGGCCGAGGAAATTATCCACGGTCGGCTTCCACCCAACCGCCGCCATGTCGAGATCGACCGCCTGGGCGAGATGGTCGGCATGGGCAAGTGCCCGCGGCCGCCGGCTCCAGGCTTCGTGCACGGTATTGACCGATAGGCTGACGACATGGGCGAAGAGGTCGGCCTGTGCTTCTCCATCGAAGTCCTGCAGCGCATCCCAAAGATCGGCGGTTTCCTTCGGAAGCCGTTTCGCCCAACTCTCGTGCCGCATGCGAATCGCTTGCGCCGAGGCACTGTCATTCAGACCCGGCGCCTGGGCGCTGAAGCCGACGCTCTTCAGATCGAGCTCCAGGCAGCTATCCGATCCGTAATGGTAGAATGTCTTGAGTGTCAGAACATGCAGAGCCGCGAGGAAGGCGATGTCGGGCCGCTCGCCGAGTGCTTGGCGCAGGCCGAGTGTGCGATGGGACGTGAGCTCCGTCATCAGCCGGTCGGATATTGGCGATAGGCCGTCGTCCTCGTCGGGATCTGACACGGGCTCGTTCGCGATTACGACATTGCCATCACTGCCATAGCTCGCCGCCGCGGCCGAGACGGCCTGTCCATCATCGGCCGGATCGATCTCCGGCTCCACAGGTAGCTCGTCCTCCGGCCGCACATAACCGCGCTCAACACGCAAGCTGCCATCATGGGCGATGCTGACGAAGGCGCCGGCGCGTCCGATGTCGGCAGGATCGAAGATGACCGGTCGCTTTTCGAAACCCTCAAGCGCAGTTTCAAGCTCCGACAAGCGCTCATCGAGCTCGTCCGGTATTTCGTCGGCGTCCAGGTATTCCTCAGACAGGCGACCCAACTCCGCCTGGAAGGCGTCGCGGGTCGCTTCTTCCTCGGCTGTGAGTGGCATGGTCTCGCCACGAAGCTGGCGAAGACCGAAGGCGTGGCCATAGGCGAAGTCGCTCGCGACCTCGATCCACTCCCAGCCCTCCGCTGCGACAACCTCGGATTCAGCCTTCAGCTTTTCAGCCGCCATCTGATCGACCAACGCCACATCCTGTAGCCAGCCACCGTCATCGCCCTGGAACAGATCACGCAGTACCATGCCGCCAGCAGCGACATAGGCGTCGATGCCGATGAACTGCGCCCGCTTGTCGGAGGCGCGAACGGCACCTTCGGTGAGCATCCGGCGGATGGTGTAGGGCTGCTTGTCATAGGAGGCCTTCAGTCGCTCAAACACCTGCTCTTGCCGCTCATGGTCGCCAGACACAGTGAAGGCCATGAGTTGGTCGAGTGTCATACCGTCCTCGGCGTAGAGGTGGAGCAACTTCGATGAGACCGATGCAAGCTTCAACCGCTGCTTGACGACATTGACCGAGACGAAGAAGGTGGCCGCGATCTCTTCCTCGGACTGTCCCTTTTCGCGCAGTGCGAGGAAGGCGCGGAACTGGTCGAGGGGATGCAGCGGCGCACGCTGCACGTTCTCGGCAAGCGAATCCTCTTCGGCGATACCACCCTCGCGTACGACGCACGGCACCGGAGCGGTCTTCGCCAGCCTCTTCTGCTTCACCAGCAGCTCTAGCGCCCGATAGCGACGGCCGCCGGCCGGGATCTCGAACATGCCGGTCTCTGCTCCCGCTTCGTCGACAACGGCCCTGACGCTGAGGCCCTGCAACAGGCCACGTCGGGCAATGTCCTCGGCCAGCTCCTCAACCGAAACACCGACCTTGACGCGCCGGACGTTCGACTGGCTGAGAACGAGCTGGTTGAAGGGAATGTCGCGCGAGGACGACAGGGTGATCTTCTTGGCAACACTAGCCATGGGGATTTACTCCGCGACGGGCGGCCGAAAGCCTCTCTCTCGGCCTCCAACCCGTCACAAAGCGAAGCGCCGCCCTCTCACTCTGAGGACGGCGCTTTGACGACAACGATCAGCAATCGCGCAACTGCATGAAACCCGAGACGCGTAATTCCGTGTCTCCGACTTTCAGGATTTCAGGTTGCCCGATCGAGGAGCTTCTTTGCCCGCGCCTCCAGATCGAGGCGGCCGTCCTGATGAGTCTTGTCGCGTGCGACCGCCGTGATACCCTGCACGAAATCGAAGACGCTCTCCGGCTTGCGGCCTTCCTCGGCGAGCACTGTCTCGATAATCTTCGTGGTCTCAGTCTTGGAGAAGCCGCGCTTGCGCAAGAAGTCGCTGCGGTCGTCGTCAGTACGGGCGACGATCTTCTCTCGCGCCGCCTTGATGCCATTGACGAAGGGGAGAGCTGAGGAATTGGCGAAGCGGGTCAGTGCCGGCGCGGCCTCATGCGCAAAGCGCGAGGCGGCGTATTTGGAATGGCGGATCGTGATCTCCTCGAAATCCTCGACGCCCCAGAGATTACGGTTCTGGCAGACGGCGCGGAGATAGAAGCTCGCCATGCCGAGCGCTTTGGCTCCGACCTCGGAATTCCAGCAGTAGAAACCGCGGAAATAGAGATCAGGCGTTCCGTCAGGTAGCCTTCCGGCCTCGATGGGATTGAGATCGTCGACCAGGAAGAGAAAGACATCCCGGTCGGAAGCGTAGAGCGTCGTTATGTCCTTCGTGATATCCACACGCGGATTGTATAAGCCGGTCGACCAGTCGAGCACGCCAGGCACTTTCCAACGGGTATCACCCGTGCCGTTGCCGGCAATGCGCTGGACAGCGGCGACCAGTTCATGGTCGAAGATGCGCCCGTAGTCGGGGCCGGTCACTGCGCGCAGTTCCGCACGGCCGTCTTCAATTTCCAACGTCTTCACCTGCTCGGCTCGACGCGAGGTCAGGCCGTATTGAAGATTGATACCGGCCAGCGGCGCGGGGAGCTGCCGCAGATAGGCAGCCGGAGCACCAACCAGGCTGGCGAGTTGACCGAAGCTCCAATGCGTTGGTGCGACCGGCAAATCGGTGCCAGGCAACAACAGCGTCAAGCGCTCGGCATCATCACGGCTGGCTTCGACGCGGATCGCCGCGCTCTCGACCGTCCGGCTTCGGCTGCGCTCGATTCGTCCGCGCGCGGCGGAATAGAGGTCTGACAGCGAAAGGTAACGCTCGTCCGCCGGCCTCGAAAACCATTCAGAAGATACGCGGCCAATCCTTTTGCCGCGGCTCACATCCACCTTGTAGCCGCAGGTATGGTCGCGGGCGGCATCCAGCGCTTGAATCTCGGTCATGGGTCGTCTCCATAACGGGCACCGGAAGCCCTTCTCCCGATCCTTAACCCGTCACGAAAATCCGGTCCAATCTCTCACTCTCGATGAAGCCGTCGCGTCTCGGTCGCCGTCTCCGCTGAACCCTCCATCGTCCGCGCACCACCCTTTGTGAATCGCAATAGAGTCTCGTTGCCAATCGGCACCAAAAGTAATTGTTTTGCAAAGGTGATCGGAATCGTTACGCGACGCATATTCACAAACAGCCTCTGTGGGATCCCAACAACAACGCCACTCGTCACGCCTTGGGCCTGCATTATAGGTAATTTCCGGCTCTCACCGTCCTGCGTCGTCTGGATTAGGATACGCATCAGCGCGAGAATAGGAGAGCAGGAGGAGCCTCTGATGGCCAAAGCCGTCACTAATCATCAAAGTATGAGTGGGACCCTTGCAGCGAAGGAGCTCCTAGACCCGTATCAAGTCTGGAACGGGGAAGAAATAACCCCGATGCCATCCGAACCCCTTCCGACGCGAACAGGCATGGTCGGAAGAGTTGCAGATTTTGGGGACCTCGGCGGCGGCACCCCTTCGCCCTATGAACCCGAAATCCAAGCCGAGATCGTCGCACAAGAGACGTCAAGACCAGAGACATTTCGGGACAATGGTGGCTCTCGCAAGAGGAGGAAGCGAAGCTGACTTGCGCCGGGTGCTTTTGTCCAGGGAGCATCCACTTCGATGCTCAATACGCGAGCGTGAGACAACTGAAAATTAAGAGACGAGCCATGTATAACGCGAAACGTGACGGATATCTAAATGGCGCATCCAAGGCCATTCCCTGTCTGGGGGCGATCGAAGGTCGCATCACCGTCCTTGAGGTCGTCGCGATGACCTCTCTGGGTCTTTTGCTCGAAGCTGGCGATAGGCACGCTGCGGTGGATGTTGTCATCCAGATCCGAGAGGCGATGCGGGCAAAGTGCGACGAAATAAAGCTCAATCCATCTGACGCAGATTCCGCAATTGGTTACGCCCAGGAACTGGTTGACGCAACTTTCGATGCTATCCATGCTCTTCACAATTGAAGACTTCTCCTCAAGATCACGATGCGTGGCACGTCTGTGATACTGGCGTCGCTTGCCGCCGTCGCGGTTGAAACTGTCACCTCTGCGTCACCCTGCCCCGCCCACAAGATTGCTGATCGCGATGGCCACCCGATCCGATCGGCTTTCGTGGTGACATATCGCCCATGCGATGTGGCTTTAGTTCATGTCACCGCTCAGCCTCGACCGAGCCTAAGGCCGGCCGATTCATCCAATTACCCAGCGGAGTCAAATGTGGATCGAAAAGCGGCTGCTTAATTCGAGACCGAAGTTCTATATTCCTTGCTCGCGATCGGGATGTGATTTTCCATTGTCTACCGTGCAAACGGACTGGTTATGGCTGTGTGTCAAATCCGGCCGACTCGACGTCGCCCACTGTCTCCAACGGCAGCGAGCCTCATATGGCGACTTCATCCAGATGATGTTCCGATCGACTACTCCAACTCCGGTGGTCCGCTGGTCGACCGCGACGGCATGTCCTCGGCCTGCCGCAAGGCACCCTGGTGACCAACCGACGATGACGGAACGCAGGCAGACCTTGCCGCCGGTATCAAGACTGGCGACATTGGCGCTCTAGCCAATCCGAGGGATAAACGGCCGGCTCGAAGACTATTTGGAGCGAAGCGGGCGCGATGCCGCATAGAGATCCCCTGCCACGAGTGAATCCTCACCACGACTTGCTTCGTCGGACTGGAACGTGACAAGTCGAGGCGAGCAGACAACAATCAGGAAATGCCGCGGGCATCCGACTTTAGTTCATTCGGATCGCCCTGACGGCCGGCGCCGTAGTAACTGGCGAACTGGTCCTCATAGGTCCGGTCGACAACGGTCGAGGCGTCGTAGGCCGGGCCTTCCTTGACCTTTCGACGATCGACATCAAGGTTCACCAGGCTGTGCTGCCAATCGATCGTGCGTGCTGATCTTGGCGAGATCAAAACCTTCTTTGCCGGCCACCAGTTCTTCGTATCGACGACGAGATAATGGATGCTCCAATCCGTATCGTCGACCAAGAAGTCCTCAACGTGACCAATTTCGCCGTCGGCGGCGTGAAGGTGATATCCGGTCACGACGTCAATGCTGCGCAGATGCGGATCATCCTCTTCGCGCTGCCGCTCCAGTCGCTGTTTCATTTCTGGCGTCGGACTGGTCATCATGGCGCTGCCCATGTAACCGCCGCCATAGCCATAGCCGTAGCCGCCCATGTAAAACCCGTTGCCCCAGTATGGGCTCCAGCCATAGTGGTCATAGATAACGGTCTCCATCTGTCGCGATACCGACCGTTCAGTCCCGACGTCCGGACTATCCTTTATCTGCTCCATAGTCAGTCTGACCGGGAATTGCTTGGCGTTCGCATCGGGGTGCCCAAGAGCGGAGGGTGGCAGAAGGACTTTTCGTCCGAAGAGCCATGATCCAGTCTCCACGACAAGCCAACGAACCATCCATGAGGTGTCGTCGAATAGGAAATCGCTAACGGACCCGATCGCACCATTGCTTCCAATGATCGCATAGCCTTTGATTGCTGATGTCTTGATGAGCATTTCGTCTTCCTCACAATATCACGTTGAGTGCTGAATTATGATAGAAATCAGCGTCAATCCTGCGTAATGGCGATGGCATCGGTTGAGATGTGGGCTTTCCAGTAATTATCGACAGTCTGGCTTTCCTGATCAAAGCGACCCGGGGTCGCAAATTGATCATGGCTCACCATAGGGCCGGCCTGCATCACACTTTCCTTGGCATCGAGTACAAGCAAACTCCCGCTCGGCGTAATCTTGAAATCACCCCAGGGCACCGGCACATATTTTTTATCGATGCCGAAAATGCCGCCGTGCGCGATGACAAGATAAGCGATCTTGCCGGTCTGAGGGCTCATGACGAGATCTTCGACGCTGCCAAGAGCAACATTTTGCTTATTGAGCACATCGACACCAATGAGCTGGTCAGAGCGCAGTGCGACGTTTGTTGCGGCGATTGGCTGTGCAGCGACAAGCTGTTGAGTCTGCCAGTCTGGCAAGTCCGCCATAGGTGTCTTCCCGGATTTCATCTCGGAAATGTAGACCTTGTAGACGTCTCGTGTGGTCGCGAGCGTGTCCTCGCACGCTTGCTGCTTGCCGTCTCTGGCAAGAATAGTGGCGGCCGCTATTAGGGTTCGCACGTCGTAGCCCGGTCGCGCACTCTGATAGCCGCTGGCGGCTGATCGCTGATTGGCATCCACCGCAGCAGCATTACCACCCATCATCGGATAGCCATAGCCGTAACCAACGCCGCTTAGCCAGTAACCGTCCTTCTGCATCTCTTTGGTGAAGGTACGAAGGTCCGTCCAACACGTCTCCGAAGGCTTGACGGAAGCCGAAGTTCGGTCGCTGGAAGATGGTGGATTTACCGCAGTCGCAAACGCTGGCGCCGCTAGACCAAATCCAATACATGCTGCTACCGAACCGAATAATGCCAGATGTTTCATCTTCATATCTCCGACTGGGTTGGAGGATCTTTCTCGCGACAAGCCGAGGCCGCGAGCCAAGCACTAACACTAGCTGCACCCGCCTCGCCGCGGCAGCCCCGGAATCTACTCGAAAATGAATGCTTGTTCCCACCGCACGATCGCGCGGCACTTCTCCATGTTTCCAACCATGGCTGACAGGTCCGCCTGCAAGCGCATCCGAGACGCTAGACATTTCATGTCTATGCAATAAGTCGAAGCGACCCCGAAATTGATTGAACGATTATGATGAGAGCCGATGGTTGATCTCGGTCGGGTGTAGGCGCCTGTCTCGGCGGGAGACCGGCATGGCGATATTTAAAGAAATCGCAGTCGTGTCAAAATCAACAAGAATTGCGCGAAAGTCCGCTCGTCCGCGCGATCATAGGCTTCAGCAGCGCGGTGCATGGCGTCCTTCCGGATCAGCAGCGCAATGGCCATTTGCTATTCGAGATCGGCCGTGAAATTAGACGACCCCATCTGCCAAGCGACACGAAAAATCGTCAAACATTTGCGCGAAGACAACGATCGGATGTAGGTATTTTCCGAAGCAACGAACGAAGATAGTGGCGCCAGGCCACTGCAAGGCCCGGCGATCTTAACTGCGTAAAGACCTTAGTTTACTTTCGGCTGCGACGGAGCATTGCTCCCGTTTACCGTTGTCTTGGCGCTCTGGTCTGTCTTGGTCGCGGCTGCCGGTGTCCCGACGACATCAATCGAATCGTAAACGACGCTGTCCTCGATCTTCTTCAGATCGAGATTAGCCTCGTAGAATTTGCCGCTCTGAAGATCGCTCGACGCCTGATCGACTGACTTAGTCGTCTTGTCGATTGGTGCCAGGGTCATGACATAATTCATATTGATGCCGGCAAGCTTCAACGTGTCGACAGCGGCCTTACGGTCGCCGCCCTTAAGTGCTTGGTTAGCCTTACCGATCGCCGCCGTCTTTTCGGGGGTCAAGTCATATCCCTCTGTCAGCGCCATCTGTCCGTCGATCGGGATCCATTTGACCTGTGTCGTATCGTTATTGCGCTCCTGCTGGCCTTCGGTCATGTGCAAGGGGGGCGTTATATCGGAAGCCGCCTTGGAAAACACCGAGTCGTCCTTCGACGACTTGCCGAGGGATGCAGCAGCCTGTTTCACAAGTGTCTTGGCGTCATCCGTGTGGCCATCGAAGATGGCAAGACGGGCAAGCCGCATGTCTCGAAAGGCATCGAAGCCATCCTTCGAGAGCTTGGTGAAATCGCGGCCGAACGTCCGATCGCCTTTCACTTCACCTTTTGAGGAAATAGCCGGGGCGCTCACGCTCTCGGTAGCCGATGGGGTTGAAGCGTAAGCGGGCAGGCCATCCCACGTAGCGATGGATGGCAAGATCGCTCATCTTCGGCATGAGTCATGCGGAGAGTCCTATGAGCGAGACTGTGAATCAGACCCGAGCCTTTGAGGTTTTGACGGCGACGCCGATCCAGAAGCGACGCAAGCCCCGAGACTGGCCGGATGAGGAGAAGGCTCGTCTGGTTGCCGCAACCCTGCTGCCGGGGGCGACCGTAGCATCGATTGCGCGTGGTGAAGGGCTAGATCCCTCCCAGCTATACGACTGGCGTCGCAAAGCAATCGCCTCGGGATCGATTGCTCCTCTCTCGAAGTCGGTTCATGCGCCGGTTCGGTTTGCGCAGGTCGAGGCGATTACGCGTCCGGCGGTGGAGATCGTTGTGCGCGACGTTGTGGTGCGTGTGACCGGAGATGTCGAACCGGATCAGTTGGCAAAGATCCTCTCGGCGGTTCGTAAGGCATGATTGCGTCTGGCGTTGTCGTCTACGTCTCATGCCAACCGGTCGACTTCCGCAAGGGAGCAGCCTCGTTGATGGCTCTGGTCAGGGATGGCGGTCTCGATCCGTTTAGTGGTGCCCTTTATGTCTTCCGCTCCAAACGGGCGGACCGTGTTCGCATCGTTTGGTGGGATGGCAGCGGGGTCTGCCTTTATTCGAAAATTCTCGAGGAGAATGGCTTCTGCTGGCCACCAGCGACGGCATCGCGCATCCGTCTCGACCACGCTCAGCTCATGGCTCTTCTGGCTGGTTTGGATTGGAAGAAGATCCGCTCAGCGACGATCAGGAGGCCGCATTCAACAGGCTGAACAGAGCCACGGAAGGTGACATATGTCGCTGTAAACGCTAGGAAAAGCCCGCGATCTGTGGTCTACTCCTGCTATGGTTTTGTCTGCTTCGGACCTTCCTGACGATGTGGATGCACTCAAGGCGATGATCGTCGCCATGAATGCAGAGGGTGCGGCTGCCAGAGCGGAGATCGCTCGGCTTGAGGCGATCAAAAAGGATACCGACGAGCGGATCGCCACTCTCACAGCGATTGTGAAAGTGCTGGAGCAGGCCCAGAAAGGCACCCGCTCGGAACGACTGCGGCTTGGAATCAACGACGATCAGATTGATTTTGCCTTTGAGGAAGTCGAGACCGGCCTTTCGGCAATCGACAGCGAGCTCGATCAGTCCCGGAAAGACAAGCCAAGGCGGGAAGCACGCCCACGCAAAGGCTTTGCCGCTCATCTCGAACGCATCGAAGAAATTATCGAGCCAGATATCCCTGAAGAGTGCCAGAGCTTGGAGAAGGTTCTGATTGGCGAGGACCGATCCGAGCGGCTCGATGTCATTCCACCGAAGTTCCGGGTCATCGTGACCCGCCGGCCCAAATATGCATTCAGGGGGCGTGACGGCGTTCTGCAGGCTCTTGCTCCGACCCATATCATAGAAGCCGGCCTGCCGAGCGAACGGCTTCTGGCTTACATTGCCGTATCGAAATACGCCGATGGCCTTCCGCTCTACCGTCAGCAGGCGATCTACCTTCGTGATAGCGTGGTGCTGAGCCGCTCGTTGATGGCCCAATGGATGGGCCATCTCGGCTTCGAGCTCAAGATCCTGGCCGATTGCATTCTGGAAAAGATCAAGGCGGGTGAAAGGGTCTTTGCCGACGAGACGACATTGCCAACCCTGGTGCCTGGTTCAGGAAAAACAATGACGGCGTGGCTTTGGGCCTACGCACGTGATGATCGCCCGTTCGGTGGATCAGGACCGCCAATGGTCGCCTATCGGTTCGAAGACAGCCGCGGTGGGCGCTGTGTTGCTCGCCACCTGAGCGGCTTCAACGGCATCCTCCAGGTGGATGGACACGGCGCTTACACGAGCATGGTCAAAGAACAGGCCAAATCCGGCAGCAACGAGACCATCACGTTGGCCGGGTGCTGGGCGCATGTCAGGCGCAAATTTTACGAGCTTCATGTCGGCGGTATCAATGACGCAGCGACAGCGTCGGTGAAAGCCATGGCGGAACTCTGGAAGGTTGAAGATGAGGTCCGCGGCAAGGATGCCACCACCCGGGCTGCCGCCCGACAGCAGAGGTCTACAGCCATTGTCGCGAGCCTTTTTGACATCTGGGAAAAAGAGCTGGCGAAAGTCTCTGGCAAGTCCAAGACGGCGGAAGCGATCCGCTATGCAATGACCCGCCGACAATCTCTGGAACGCTTTCTCACTGACGGCCGCATCGAGATCGACTCCAACATCGTCGAGCGGGCAATTCGTCCCCAAACAATTACGCGGAAGAATAGCCTGTTTGCCGGAAGCGAAGGCGGCGGCAATACATGGGCGACGCTCGCAACACTTTTACAGACAGCTAAAATGAACGACGTCGATCCGCTCGCCTGGCTGACACAGACCTTAGTTCGCATGGCCAATGGATGGCCCGTTCAGAATATTGAGGCCCTGATGCCGTGGAACTTTACGCCAGACGCTGTCGGCTGATCGCTTACTCTCCTTCTGTGAGACGTCCAATCCGACATACTGTTTCGTTGTGATGTCGTCGCGTTGTCACTGAGACCAGTCTGCCACTATCAAGAAGACTGGGATATACCGGCAGCAATTACGACATCATGCCCAAAACTCACTCCTTATCGGAGAACGCCCCTTACTCATACAAACCCATCGAGCCCTCACGAGGATCGCTTTGAACCGAGACATTTCGCATGAGCGGCGATGCTCTCAATGTGTTTAGTAATCTCGTGATGCTGGAGTGCAAGGCTCCGCAGAGTCGTATCGCTGCTACGCCAGGATGCGGCCTTCATCGGCAGCGGCGATGAAGGCCTCTCGCGCCCTTGCTGGAGAGCCATACTGTTCCAGTGTTCGCTTGCACTCAATCATTGCCCGCTCGTAACATCCGCCGCGTTCGGCGGGCCATCTGGTCAACAGATAGGATAAGGCTTCCTCCGGGCCGCCAATCGTCTCTCTCAGCCCACTACCGATCCTGACATAAACAGGGGTATCCCACAGCAACAGCCCTTGGATATCGTCCTTTTCAGGTTTCATCTCCAATCCTCCATCGATGTTCTGCGAGGAAAGATTTTAACTCGATAGCGCAGTCCATCAACCAAAAAAGATGGTGCGGCGCGACATGCGTGTTTGCTGCTGAAGGCTGGGACAGCCGGAGGCACTGCAATGGCAAAGCTTTCGATGAACGGTGACCGACCTGTATAACCGCTCGTTCAGCCGCGAGTAGGCTACGCAAGCCCGTCGCAATTTGATCGCGAGTATAAAAGCATGCTTGGCACTGCGCCCGTGGCTGACCCGCAGGGCCGAATCCTGCCGCAACTGCATCGGATTGCCCGTCGCTCTCTTACGTTGAACCAAGATCTGCGGCGTCGATCACAGCGTTTCCTTCCGCGCTTATCTGCCTCGATGCCCAGAATAGTTGCGAGGGATGACGCCTTAAGGCGCAAAGATGCCTGCCGATAAAGGCGTCACCGCTCGACTCATCATCAAGCCAAGATTATATTTCAGATATGCCTCAATGGAGGCCGCTTGGAAGATTGGATGTGTTGCAAGGGAGGCGCGCACAATGTCTCTTCTCAATTTACTGACCTTGTCGGATCAGGACCTCGACACCGTCACCGCAGTTGTCCGCGAATGGTGTGAGACGCATCAGGTCTCGATAGATAGTGATCGCGGGCGTACCGCGATGTCCGAAGCGGTACAAATTTGTCTCTCTGGAGAGAGGGTGGGTGAAATCATCGCCGACAAGTTGGCTCGCAACATGCGATTAATACAATTCAAGCAGCGGAACGAGTGAGCGCGGCGCGCGATGCCACAGTATCAGTTCTGCGTTCCATCGCGACTCGGCTGGGCCGGCGTACTCTTCGTTCCCTGTTGATTGTTCTCCGTGCGATCTGTCGGCGCCGGCTGGACCGATTGCCCGGCGGGAGGGGTATTGTCGACCGTACCCGCCTGCGGCTGCCCGCTGGAGGAGCTTATCGTCGGCGCCGCGTTATGGTGTTTGTTTGGCTCGATATAACGACCCCAAACTTCCACACCACCCCAAACGATTGCCGCCAGAACCAGTGCCGCGACCAATATGGCGAATAGGTGTGTACCACGCACGCCCTGCCGGGCCTCAGTCGCGGACAATGACGTCTTATCTTCCGAAGTCTTCTTCGGTTCCTGGAATGTCATTGCAAACCTCCATTTCTCAGGAATGCCATGCTAGCCTAACCAAGACACCGGGATATGGTTCCATGGAGGAGCGACCGCATCCGATTGGCATCGAACCGGAACAATGCGCAAAGCGCGGCGTTAGCCCTATGAGGTTGCAGATCGTGCCAAGCGGACGCGATGGTGCTGAAGAATATGGAGATTTTTCCGCTTTCTCTCCATAGCCAACGAAACGGCAGGCGAGCTTCCTACCCATCCGATCCGCAGCCTTTCCAACGTCTCAAGGAGATTGACGGTGGCTGAGCCCCTTAAGCTTTATCGCCTGGTGCCGATTGCTGCTGACGACGATCCCAATTGGCTAAATGCTAAATCACATGGTGAGGTTTTGGTTGCCGCGCGCACCTCCGGGGACGCTCGTATCGTTGCGTCCGAAAGGGAGCTGGATTTCATGGACATCGACGCGGCACCGGCGGAAAACAAAACGACCAACATGGCAAGCGTCTTTCGCAATGAGAAACTCTATACCGTCATCGAGGTGGACAATGGCAAAGACTATCATCAGCGCGGTGTCGTCGATGGAACTATCAGCGTCGACACCATCATCTCCACGCAGGTCTGATCGCCCGCGCCGTTCGAGTGGCTTGGGCCTGAGCAAATGCGGCCGCTTCCTGCTGATGGCGGCGACAGCAGCCGTCATGTCATCGAATTTTGTATTCGCACAGCAACAACCAAACGACGATCGATGCAAGGCCGAGGACGCCAACCGGCAGACCGACAACAAGCAGGTCGAGAGCGGACAGGCATCTCCGGCGCCGAACAGCAATCCCAGCCAGAAACTGGCCGACTGCGGCGGTGTGCTGAAACCGCCAGCCGTTGGTGACAACAAGATGGAAAAACCCGCGCCAAAGGTCGGAAACACGCCCGTCATAAAGCCTGGAGATCAGCAGAAAGAACAACAGAACGGTCAACAGCCGGACAAGTAATACCAATCTCTCAGGGCTTCGGCTCGGGCTGTTCGATCGGGCCGTACGCCACGGCGCCAGAGTCTCGACCGTCACTCGACGTAAACGGCTTGATGACGGGGATCGCCAGAATGGATGCGATCATCAAGCCGAAGATCACGAGCAACAACATTCGCATGTCGCAGTCCTCACCTTATGAGGATTTACGCACGGTGAGATTGCTGTCATGCGCGACTATGCCGCTGGCTTGCCGCGAGATAGCCTCCGCGCGCTGCTTGGCCTCATGATTTTCGACGGACCCTTCGACAATCACGCGCCCGCGACTGACGGTCACGAAGATGCTCTCCTCCTTGAGCAATCGATCGGCCTTCAGCCTGGCTTCGATTTCCGTGCGAATTTCCCCATCCGTCCTGGCCTGCATCCGTGTCGAGGGAGCTAGGGAACGATCCTCAGACAGTGCATCGTCATCGCTCTCGTTCAATCCGGAAGCTGTCCTGATGTCGGAAATCCTGGCAGAGACTTTATCGGCCGTTTGCCTGCGCTGCAGATCGCGTTCGGCTGAATCGTCGCAGCGCGCATCGTCGGTCCCATGGTCGGGTCGGATCTTCGCTGAAGATGCCTGTTTTTCGTGCGCAGACGCGATATTCCCCGAACCGCCGGCCGCCTGATCGAGCGCCTGCAGATTGCGGATATCGCCGCGATCCGGAGGATCCTGTGACATTGGCTCGTTCTTGATCTCAATCATCGCTTTCTCCCATAGCTCGCGGATTTACTCGCCTCTCATGGGACAACTTTTGCCATTCAGGAATGTTCCGATCACGGTGCCCGCATCAGGTTCCGGTTGTGAGCATTTCGAAGGATACGACTTTGTGATGCTCCTGAAGGGTTGCAAGCAGTTGTGCGCCGCCGCCATCCAGTCCTGCCCAGCTCCAGCGCACGTCGTAGGAGATATATGCAGTGGTCTCGGACGGCCCCATCGCCTTGCCGACGAAGGAGAAAGTAAATCCACGCGGCTCGAGTGCGGATTGCATGCTTGTGATCGCAACGTCGGCGTCCGGGGGAAGTTCGATCATGAGACGCGCCTTCTGCTTGCGTGATATCAGCCTGTCAAGCATTTTGAGCGGCGACAGCACAACGAAGGCGAGGACGGCCCCCGCCAAACCGACGATAACTTGGCCGCCGCCAATGCACAGACCGACAGCCGTCATGATCCACAGGGTCGCCGCGGTCGTCACGCCGGTCACGAGATCGCCGCGCTTGAGAATGGCACCACCACCGATGAAGCCGACGCCGGTCAGCACACCGAGTGGAAAACGCAGCACATCCATCGAAGCGAATGATTCTGGCGTCTTGCCCAATGTCGACAGCAGGAGATTGGCCTGAATCATCGTCAGACATGCGGCAAGCCCGACCAGAATCGTGGTGCGAAACCCGGCTGCATGGCCACCCATCTCGCGATTGATCCCGATCAGGGCTCCGGCGGTGATCACCAGCAAAAGACGCACGGCAATATCCAGCCAGCTCAGATCCACGGACATGCTATCCATCAGACTTAGCAAGGCATCCTCCTGCAGAATAGTAGCACGACGATTTTCTAATGTCGGAATAGTGCAGACGACATTTCGTTCCATGCTCGGCATGTCACGCATTTCGCAATTGATAGAGGGTATGACGGTAGGGACCAAAGTGGCTTGGCCGCGGCGAATGTGCATACTTCTTCTGATATTGGCGATCTTGAAGATATCAATCCGAACGCGCCGAAATCCCTGTTGCAAGTCACCTCTTCCGATCTGACGTCTAATCGCTTTCCTGTTCAGCCTTCAGCAAACCCGTAGGTGTCGCCAAGGTGAAACCAATCAAGCTGCGCTACGTTTGTGTCCGAGAGGAAATGTCATGCGTTCGATCGAGCAGCGCGACGAGCCGAATTCGCAACTACATCCCGCGTCCCTCGCCATCCTTTGCCTGGGTGTGATCGTTGCGCAGGTCGACACCTCGGTTGTCAAGCTGGCGGCTCAACCAATCGGCACGAGCCTCGAGGCTTCGATGACACAGCTGCAATGGGTCGTGGATGCCTACAATCTTGTCTACGCTGCCCTTCTCATCAGTGGCGGCCTGCTTGCTGATCTCTATGGCCGCCGCCTGATGTTCATCATCGGCTGTATTATATTCACAGTCGCAAGTCTTGGATGCGCCATGGCCCCGACGATCGCGATCCTGATCGCCGCCAGAGCAGTGACCGGGCTAGGATCGGCCCTTCTTATACCAGCCTCCCTGTCGCTAATTCGCGTGATTTACCCGGATGAGCGTGTTCGCGGCAAGGCGCTTGGTATCTGGGCCGGGTGCAACGGCATGTCGCTTGCCATCGGGCCGAGCCTTGGCGGATACCTGATCCACAATTTCGGTTGGCGAACAGTCTTCTTCGTCGTGGTTCCCGTCGGTGTCGCGGCCGCTATCGGAGCATTATTTTTTGGTCCCGGAAAGTGCGGACCGAAAGGGAAGAACCTTCGACGCACTTGGTCAATTGTTGGGCATATCCTCGCTGGCTGCCATCACTCTTGCGGCAATCGAGTCGTCACATTTGCCGATAATCTGGACGGCCCTGCTGGCACTTTGTGGCTTCGGCTTATTATTGCTCTTCATTGCGGTAGAGCGAGGTCTCGATCAGCAAGCTCTCATGCCGGTGTCTATGTTTTCCACGGGACAGTTCAACGGTGCGATGGCGGGAACGGCCGCAATGACATTCGGCATGTATGGGACGCTCTTTCTGTTCCCACTCACCTCCCTCAGCCTCGATCAGCTGGCCTCGACCGAGGTTGGCCTGGCACTCCTGCCAATGGCGCTAAGCTTCGTAGCAATTTCGCCTTTCTCCGGCTTCATTTCAGAGCGCTTGGGGAAACGACGCACCATTAGCCTGGGGTTGGCCACAATAGGATTGGGCAATGTGCTGCTTGGTGTCGCTCTTGCCGAAAACCTGCTGATTGCCGAGGAATTCGGTTTGCTGCTGACCGGTATCGGAATGGGCAAAGCAACCGGGCGCGGTTGCGGTTTCAAGTGTCACCCGTGAACGCGCTGGAACCGCAAGCGCACTGATCAATGTCGCACGCATGGTTGGCGCAACCATCGGCGTGGCCGCGCTTGGATCGGTCTATGCACTCTTCCGCGAACCGGCTCTTGGATTCGTCGTGGCCATGCTTTGCGGGGGTAGTATCCAGCTCTTTGGCAGCATAGCAGCCTGGCGATATCTCAAGCGAGCGTGAATGCTGTCAGCGGCGGCATGCACGTCTTACTACCCCTTCCGCTTCAAAGGAAAGAGCCGAGCCATCGGATGTTGTCCATCGCTCAAAGGTCTAGGAAAAGCAAAACTCACTCCGAACCCGAACCTGGCCTCTGCCGTCACCTATGCCTCAAAACCGAGTGGATAGGGAAACGATTAGCGGGCTCGGCTAGAGGTGACACGCGAAAGGGATCGTAAGAGTGATATACATATCACAAGAGAGGCTTTTTCGACATGGCTACAGCATTGTCCGCAATGTCTCTACACCGATGAATTTCTTTCGGAGCCATTGGCATCTGGCAACGCGGATCTCTTGTTTCATTCGCGGCGGCGGGCTGCGCGATAACTGCCCATCCTGTCGAAAAAGGATCATGCCATTTTACCAACGTCAGCTCATTCCGCACCATTGTTGTGCATTCTGCGGATTCGACGTGCGTCACGAGCGTAAGATGCCTGTTGCAGCGTTAGCGCAGTGCTTAGGACTGGCAGTTGACACAATCAGCAGATCCCCAAACGGGAGGCTGTCCTGCACTTGGCATCTTCATCGCTCGGCTTCGGCGACTCCCCTCATTGCTTCGGGCCTTTCCGAACCGGCCGCTGACAAGCCTGTCATCCACCGCTCGTCGCCGATGCTTCGATTGGCTCGAAGAGATAGGCGATGATGACTAATGGCTCGCTATTCAATTCGGCTTAACGATTGATGGCAGTATGTTTATCGGCTTGGAAGGATCGGCGATCCAGCGCGTCATGACACTGTTCGATGACAAGAATTCCCCCGAGCCTTCAAGGCCCGATGGGAACTATGTGGTCGTGGATGAGCGACCTCTCGTCGAAGGCAGCCAGCAACCCTTTCAGTTCAGGCTCTGGAACCTGCAATGCCGCCTCGGCCGGCGGCAGCCAGATTAGCACGCGTTGACCGAACTCCGGGAAAATGTCGCAGGCCTCCTTGACCTCCAGGGCATGCACCTCGACGACAGCAGGTATTGTTCGGCTGTCGGCCAGTCGCTTCAGATAGGTATAGTAGCCATAGGGCTTCTTTTTCGCCTTACCTTTGATTCCGGCCTCTTCCCAGGCCTCGCGCTCAGCCACCTCATGGGGCTTCAGCCCCTTGATTGGCCACCCCTTGGGTATCGTCCAACGGCGGGTCTCCCGAGTGGTAATCAAAAGCACCTCGATTTGACCAATTTCAGTATGTCGGAAGCAGAGCGCGCCTACCTGGGCAGCAGAATGGCTGCCTGGAATTGCCTTCATATGGGCGGCAAAATGCGCGAGCTGAGGCTTTTGATCGGCCATCGGACCTCCAAATATCGCGCACTACTATATTAGCAGATCCGATTCGGACCAAGGTTCTTATGCCAGGGATATTGCGCGCAACGTCGGCCCGCGCTACCGAGGTTGCACCTCGACCCTCAGAGATTGGCCGTCGCCAAAGTCTCTCGCTCAGCACGATGCCGTAGGACAGAGATCAAGTCCTGAACTTGGCCGACAATTGCTCGATTACATGCGTCATCGACCATTGCGAGATCTTCACGCAGGATCGCAAGCATTCGATTGATATAGAGAAGACCGCTGAGGACGCTGCCATCATATTTTCCACCCATTTGCTGGATGATTTCGGCAAGAGCGGCCGTCACAAAATCGACCCGTGCGAGCCGTTGCGCGGTGCTCATTTGCGCGAATGCCGATCTTCTCTCGAAATCTGCCAACATCAATCCGCCTCCCGTTGCAGGAATGCTACCACCGCGCCGCGCCGTCAATTCACAATATCGCTGTTATTGATACACTTCTCGACTGCAATAACATGTAACAGTGCCACCTTTATTTGTATTTACTTTGTCTAGCGGGCCGAGGTGATAATCAATCTGCGCAATCGAGGGCCAATTTTCGAAATTTATACGCATTCGTCCCCTACACGAAAGCACTTATTTACCATTATAACAGTTTCATGACGGTAGCGGTGGGGCAACGAAATTTCGGATACTCGCGTAATACTCACCTCGCGCATGGCATGACGGCTTGGCGCTATTTTTCATTTCTGCCAGTCCTATGATGGCAACTTGCGGACCATTTTGAGTGACCAGAAATGTTGTCAGCTATTTCATCCCGCATCGGTACAAAATTAGCAGCACTCTCCGCTATCGGCATCCTGATGGTCGCGACGATGCTTTTGATCGTTCTTTATGGTGGCCAGATGATCGGTGATCGCTCGGCCCTTCTTAAGAATCAGCTGATCGTTTCCCGGAACTTGGTTGACGCGAAAGCGTCCCTCCGCGGAATGCAGATTGGCGTTCGCGATCTGAGATTGGCAGCGTCCCCAGAGGACGTGGCCAAAGCCGTCGATTATCTTTCGGCCCGCCACCATTCGGTAATTTCCTTTCTTGACGAGGCAAGCGTCGAGCTAAAATCTCAAGTGGATCGGGATCGCATACAAAGCCTCAAAACGCTGAGCGAAAGCTATTTTGCTATGGCAGGCGATCTGGTCGATATCCTGAAGACGACGCTACACGGCAAGGATACCGCCGCCGCCAGCCAAGCGAAATCAGCGGAGCTTCAGACGACATCCGATCAAGCTGCGAAGCTGTTCGACGATGGTGTAAACGCTGCGAAGAAAACGGCAGATCAGGCTGGCGAAGATGCCAATTCGGCCGCAAATCTGATCCTGTTGCTCAATCTTACCGTCGGCCTGCTGGCAATTGTCACCTTGATCGTCTCGGCCATCTTTGGCTCCAAGGCCATTGCCCGTCCGATCAGCGGTTTGACAACCAGCATGGGTGCGCTTGCATCTGGAAATCTCGATGTAAGCGTGCCCTACGTCAGCCGGGCAGACGAAATTGGCGCGATGGCGCACGCAGTTGAGGTATTCAAACAGAATGGTATCAAAGTTCGAGATTTGAACGCACAAGAGACGGCGTTGCAGGCCAAGAGTGCGGATCTGCAGGTGAGCATAGGCGCTGTCGTTTCCGCGGCAGTGGCGGGCAACTTCACGCAGCGCATCACTAAGGCTTATGACAATCCGGATCTCGATCGCTTCGCCGCCAGCGTCAATGAATTGCTGGCTTCCGTCGACACTAGCATCGCGGAAACCCGCCGGGTTATCGCTGCCGTTGCCGATGGTGATCTGACTGAAGCAATGCGGGGAGAGTTTCAGGGAGCTTTCGGCGAGTTGAAGGACAACGTCAACGCAACGATGGCCAACCTACACTCAGTGCTTGGCGAGGTATCGGGAGCGATCGATACCATCAATAGCAACGCTGGCGAGATGCGAATTGCGTCCGACAGCCTGTCAAAGCGCACCGAGCAACAGGCAGCCTCGCTCGAAGAGACCTCCTCCGCGCTTGAAGAGATCACCGTGGCGGTGAGGAATTCCACGGCTCGGGCGCTCGAAGCCAGCCATATGGTTGATGAAGCACGCAAGAGCACAGAGCAATCTAGCTCCGTGGTGAGGGAAGCCGTAGCAGCCATGGGCAGGATCGAACAGGCCTCCGGCGAAATCGGCCAAATCATCAATGTGATTGACGAGATCGCCTTCCAGACAAACTTGCTTGCGCTGAATGCGGGGGTTGAGGCCGCCCGCGCCGGAGATGCCGGCAAGGGCTTTGCCGTCGTTGCGCAGGAAGTCCGCGAACTGGCTCAGCGATCGGCGAATGCCGCAAAAGACATCAAGGCGCTGATTAATCGCTCCAGCGAAGAGGTCAGCACTGGCGTGAAGCTGGTCACAGCGACGGGTTCTGCCCTGGCGACTATTGAAAGCCACGTCTTAAAGGTGAACGAGCACGTGCATTCTATCTCGACAGCGGCAAGGGAACAGTCGACGGGTCTTTCGGAAGTCAGCATCGCCGTGAACCAAATGGACCAGGCCACACAGCAGAATGCCGCCATGGTGGAGGAATCGACCGCAGCCACAAGCGGTCTAGCGGATCAGGTGACGACGCTTCGCGAGTTGGTCGCTCGATTCAAGCTCGAGCCCGTAATTGGGCCGCGTCTGATTGCCGGGACCACAAAACCGGTCACATCACCCGCACGGGCACTCGGTCGCAAGCCCGCCAAAACGTTCTCCACCAGCGGGGCAGCCGCTCGCCAAGCGGACTGGGAGGAGTTCTAACACCAGGCTAGCTGCTCCCGAACTCGGCGACTATTGCCCTCTGGGCGATCGTTGGAGCTGCGCGATAGACTTGGCGAAGCAATTTTTTCGGGAAATCGGACGACATCATCTATTGCAAATTTTCCAGACAGGAGGAAATTTGGGCAAGTCTCCCTGTTGAGACATCGCAAATCGGCGCGGAAGTCAGCTCGACGGCCGATGTACAGAAAATCAATATTCGCAGCGAACTAGATTGGGACATGATCAAATCCGAACTTATCGAATCCGTCGCAAGGGATTATCCCCATCTGCACTTAAAAGACGCCGAGAGGATCGTCGATGCGATCCTGGAGGAAATGGCAGAAGCATTGATGCGGGGAGATCGGGTCGAGCTCCGCGGCTTTGGCGCATTCAGTGTTCGCTTTCGGCCGCAGAGGTCCGGCCGCAACCCAAGGACAAACAAGGCGATTTTTGTTGAAGATAAGTGGGTGCCATTCTTCAGAGCGAGCAGGGACATGCAGCATCGCCTAAACGCTGACGGTGACCGGAATGAGAGCCGAAGCGGTTCCTCATCGGCGGAATAGTTCGAAAATAGCTGCAGAGTCCACTCAAAATCCAACATGGAAACGCAATGGCGAAGGGAAAGATCAAGTGGTTCGACGCTGCAAAGGGCTACGGCTTTATAAAGCCCGACGACGATGGTCCGGACATTTTCCTGCATGTGAGTAAAGTCTTGGAGGCAAACATCCCTAATCTCCAATCCGGCATGCCCGTCGCCTACTCTATCGAGCATCGAGGCGCCAAACCATCGGCCAAAGATCTATCGCTGGTTTCTGCCGACGTTGACACCAAATCCCCGGCCCAAGAGCCGATCTCCCCATCTGACGACTTTGCGGATGAGTTCGAAAGGGAGTGGGGATTGCGACAAGCCTGACGGCAGTACGGCTCTCGCTTGTTCACAAATCCGATTGTCGCCCTATCCTTCTTACTAGCGAGGGAGCATGGATGGGATCCTATTCACCTGAATTGGTTGGAGAAGCCGAGGAGTCCGACGCTCTTCCATTTCGAAGAGCTGGCCAGTGCGGAGCGATTTGCTGGCGTATCGGCAGCGATACAGAGATCGAATTGCTACTGATATCGAGCGGGAACACCGACTACTGGGCAATCCCGAGAGGCAATATTCGCCGGCATGAACTGCAACATAGATGCGCCCAGCGACAGGCACTTGAGAACGCTGGCGTCACCGGCCGGATCGGCAAGATGCCTATCGGCCAGTATACCCATCGCGGCAGCTCGTCTTGGAGCCCATCTACGGTATTAGTGCATCTGCTGTTTGTCGAAGCCGAAATGAAGGATTTTCGGCCACAAGCCGGCAGACAATGTGTCTGGATGTCAGCAGGCGAGGGTCAGGACGTGGTTCGAGAACCTGAGCTAAAGGAGCTTCTCAGATTGATCGAAAGCGACAACGCCCCCAAGTTCATCACCAATATCAGGAAAACGCTATCTGCTCGAGGAACTAAGTCGACACCTCGCGAGATGCAATCACATGCACCCTCCTCCATGAGCTAGCGCCCGCCAGCAAGGCCCGTAGCAACTACTTTCCTTGTGGCTTAAAATTGACGAGCAGTGATTTAAGCTCGATTTCGCGCACGCGCCGGGCCGCTTCGTCGGGACTAACCCAGTCGAGAAGACGCTGCCCTCGCTCCTTGAAATCCGCCCTGACCTCTTTCATCTCGATCTGGAACAGGTCGACGACACATGGCACAAATTTTCCGTCCTCGAGTTCTTTGAGGTACGTGTACCGGCCAACTGGCACTTTCCTCACCTTGCCGCGAACCCCGGCCTCCTCCCAGGCTTCAATCGCAGCCGCCTCGTGAGGCTGCTTGCCTTTCATTGGCCAGCCCTTTGGCACAATCCAACGGCCGCTGTCCCGTGACGTAATCACCAATATATCGATCTCGCCGTCACCACCTCTGTAGCGGAAGCAAAGTGCGCCATATTGGTTGCGGAACGCGCTAGAAAACAGCTTTTCGGGCGTCCTCGCAAGCTGCTGCAGCAAGTGCTTTGATTTGGGGGATGTAGGCTTTCGGCCTTCCTTTTTTGGCTTCATGCCATTCAGCTTGTCAGATTTCCACCTTCGTCTCAATTGCATCGCGATGTCTTAAGCCTGGACGAACTTGTCGACGTCACGCTGGATTTCGATATATTTTGCCATACGTGGATGGATCGATGCGAATGCATGTCCTTAGCGAATGGCAACGAAAAGCCGATGTATCGGATCATTGACAGGTGTCGGCTACAAGGAGAGCGCAAGTATGGATGTTGATAAGGTTATCGCATTGGTTTCGGCAGCAGGGATCGAGCTGACGGACAGACGCCGAACCAGTTCAGATGATGGCTGGTCTCTCAGCTTCGCCAATGGCGCCGAGCTCACGATCGGTGACGATGGCAAGATCAACACCTCGGGCAAAGGCTCGGACGCGGTCCTTGATCTCCTTGACCTGAGGGCAAGCGGCACCTAGGAACCAAGGACGCGACGGCCTCACTTTGGCGGATCGTAGCCGTCGGTGAGCGTACGCAGGAACGCGACCACATCATCGATCTCAGCGGGAGAGAGCGCTGGGGCCTCCCCTTGCTTGCGATCGAAGGGCGGATCCATATTGATGTTAGCCTTGGCTATCACCGGCAGATCATCATACTTGTCCACGCTCCCATCAGGCTTTCGAGGATACCAACGTTCCGGATGCGTCTCCCGCTCGACATAAAAACGCACAGCGTCTTGCAGGGAATGGATGCTGCCATTGTGGAAGAAGACCTTGTGTAGCGCGACATTGCGCAGCGTCGGCGTCCGGAAGAGCCCGCAATAGTCCTGATGTCCGATGAAATCGGTCCGCAAGGGGCCGCATAGGCCGAGATCATAGAATGCCGGATCCTTGTTGGCAGGAATATCGCGATTGCGGGGCACTCCGATGGCGATCAGCCCGTAGTCGGTAAACTGTGGCGGCGTGCCGTCATTCCCACGCTCACTGATGTGGCAGGAGGCACAATTGCCCTTCTCAGGCGCATTGAACAATTCGAGGCCCTTTGCCTCTTGTGCCGTGAGCACTGCCTTGCCGGCCAGCACCGCATCGTATTTGCTCGAATAGGGATAGAAGGTCTGAAAGTCCTGCTGAAAAACTTCCAAAGCCTTGAGCACCGTGCGAAAGGCGATTGCCGGGTCCTTACTACCCTTCGGTCCGGCGATATCTGCAATCGCCCTGCCATAGCCCGCCGCAAGCACATGCTGTCCGACGTCAGCTTCTGTTTTATTACCCATCTCGAAATCGGAAAATAAAGGGATCTTGGCTTGCTCACGACCGCGATCGACTCGACCGTCCCAGGTCAGACCGCCGGTCGGTCCGTTGTCGATGCTCTCGTCTGCCTCATCCTCGGATTCGAAGAAGTGCTCGGTAAAGGGTGGGACGACCTGCAAATATTTGAGCGATGACGCCGCCCTTAACCCCGGCTGATGCAAATCGCCACCACCGAGCTGAACCGAACGATCATTAGCAGGTCCAAACGCGTGACCAGGATCATGGCAGGATGAACAAGCCATCTTGCCAGATGCAGACAACGATTGGTCGAAGAAGAGGGTCTTGCCAAGTGTCGCCAAGGCCTGTGTCTGTCGATGAACCTCCGCGCGCGACAGTGCCTGGCCCGCAGCAACAGACGTCATCAGCGATAGCATCGCGGCGACGGCGCCGATCCCGAACCATGGTCCTTTACGCGGCTTCAACTGCATTGCTACGGCCGCTGCTCCCTATCGCAATCCATATCTCATCCAGCAGTAATCGTTAGCCGGGTTTTAGAATCGTTTCAATTAGCGCTTGCCTTGGTTAGCGGCCGGAATATGTTGCCTTATTGAGGTGGAGGCGCATCCACTGAACTCCTGGGGAGGACAATCCAAATGAAGTCGATCACTGCCACCGCCATCTGTGCGTTAAGTCTGTCCGTGGCCACCTCCGGCCCCGCCCTTGCCGGAAGTTCCGACGTAAAGCCAGGACAGAACGGGAAAGCCGCCAGTGATCTGAAACTGATCGACACCGTCGTGGTCATCTATGCGGAAAACCGGAGTTTCGACAATCTCTATGGCAGCTTCCCGGGCGCCAATGGGGTCGCAAAGGCGACAGTAGCCGCGCGCACCCAGCGCGACCGCGACGGCAAACCCTTTAGGGAGTTGCCGCCGGTCTGGGACGGGCTTACCGCCAAGGGCGTGACACCGCCGGTAACACAGGCCGAGACCGAGCACCTGCCCAATCGGCCATTCCGCGTCGACGATCCCAAAGGGTTCAACCTGGGACTGGATACGATTACGCACGATCTCTGGCACCGCTACTACCAGAACCAGATGCAGATCGATGGCGGACGTAACGACAAATTCGTCGCTTATGCCGATTCAGGCGCATTACCCATGGGCTTGTGGGATGGTGCAAAGACGCCGATGTGGAAGGTGGCTCAGAAATACGTGCTGGCCGACAATTTCTTCATGGGCGCGTTCGGTGGCTCGTTCTTCAACCATCAATGGCTGATCTGCGCCTGTGCCCCCTATTACCCCAACGCCGACACCAGTGCAGCCAAACCGTCCATCGCGGTTGTCGAGGCAGATGGGGTGACGCTGAAGGCCGCACCCAATTCGCCGAAGTCGGCAATCGACGGAATTCCGAAATTTGTCGGCGATGGCAATCTCACGCCCGATTTCTATGCCGTCAACACCATGCAGCCCCCTTATCAACCCAGCGGCAATGGTCCTGCTACGGATGGCGACAAGGCTCTTGCAGATCCGGGCAAGCCAACGACCTTGCCACCGCAGACCGAGCCCACCATCGGCGACATGCTCAGCCTCAAGCACGTGACCTGGGCATGGTACGGGGGTGCCTGGCAGGATGTGCTCGACCACGGCAACAAGGAGCCGGCGCCGAATTTCCAGTATCATCACCAGCCGTTCAACTATTATGCGAATTTCGCCCCTGGCACCGCGGCCAGGACCGAACACCTGAGGGATGGCGGCCTGGCTGGCGCCGAATTCATCAAAGCGATCGACGCCGGCACGCTGCCTCAGGTCTCTTTCTATAAGCCGCAGGGCAACCTCAATGAACATTCAGGCTATGCCAGTATCGAAGCTGGCGACGCCCATATTGCCGATCTGATCACGCATCTCGAAAAAAGCCCGCAATGGCCGCATATGCTTGTCGTCGTCACCTATGATGAGAATGGTGGCTTATGGGATCACGTCGCGCCGCCCAAGGGTGACCGCTGGGGTCCCGGTTCGCGCATTCCGGCCATTATCGTTTCGCCCTATGCGCGGCATGGCTATGTCGATCATACGTCGATGGACACAACCTCGATCCTACGTTTCATCACGCGCCGTTTCGAGCTGCCGACGCTTCACGGTATTACTGTTCGAGACGCAGCCGTCGCCGCCCACAAGCAAAAGCCGCTCGGCGATCTAACCAGCGCACTCATGCTCAAAGACAAGTAAGGCTGAGGACCTGTGCGGTGTATGTAAGGCGGCCGGCGAACTGACGAGTGAGCAGATCGCCTCCGCCGCTCTGCTGCTATCATTGCAAGTGACGGCGTTTTTCGATTGAGATCAATGTGAGTTGCTCTTGGATGAAAGTGAGCGCGCGACCATTCGAGTCAGATCGCCGAGCCGCTGAAATCTATGATAATGTCCTTATCATGCATAGGGAAGAGGCTTTCCGACGATGATCTATCGCTGGCGATCGACCGGACGGAAGCAATGATTGAGGGCCAAAAATTGATCACGGCGAAGCTGATCGCCGGCGCGGCGGGCTTTCAGGATACTCCAGGACACCAAGAGCTTGCTGATACGCATCGTTTGATGCGGGAGATGCTGGAACTCGATCTGAAGACGATGGAAGCGGAGTGGCAACGGCGTCGATGACAGAGGCTTAGGACGCTCCAAGTGCCCTAAATTGATGCTCGCCGAAAACGTTGCCCAAACGCTCTACAGTCGCCAGCACAGAGCAAGGTTCCTCAATACTGTCTTGGTCAGTCAGAATGCTCTGTCGTTGCGGACGTCGCTTTCGATGCGCGCTACACAACCTTCGATTTTTGCCAGCAGAATTTCGAAATCAATGGGCTTGGTCAAATAATCGGCGGCCCCTGCCCGCAAGCCCATGACAACGTTTTGCTTGTCGGTCATTGCCGTCAGGAAAATGAACGGGACGTTGGCAAGTTCCGGATAGTTGATCTGAATTTCTGCAAGTAGCTGATGACCATCCATTTCCGGCATGGTGATATCGCAAATGACGATATCCGGCCATTTGGCCACCATGAGTTCCAGGCCTTCGCGGCCATTTGCAGCCTCCAAAGTCTTGAAGCCGGCCTCGGTCAGCTCTTCGACGATCAAACCTCTGATTTCCGCCTCGTCATCAATGCAAAGAATAGTGGTCATTGGCTTACCCTTTTGGCGATCACGCTACGTTCGTACGATCTGTTGAGATCTGAGAATTCTTTTGGGATATCGGGAGCTTAACGATGAGAGAGGTACCCTTCCCCTTCTGGCTATCGATTTCGATCGACCCGCCATGCAGATCGACGATTTTTTTTACCAAGTATAGACCGAGACCAGTTCCAGGGATCCCGGTGGACGTCCGTGCACGAAAATATCGTTGGAAGATCTTGGGCACGTCTTCTGCGTCGATGCCAACGCCGTGATCCTGCACGACGATTAGCACGTGATTGCCTTCCTGCCGACCTGCAACGCCGACGTCTGGGTGATGGGGAGCATATTTGGTCGCGTTGGACAGCAAATTCGAGAAAACCTGCTCAAGAGCAAATTTGTCAGCATCGATATGATCGGGCAAATCTTCAAGATCCACTGTGATGCGATGGGATTTGCTGATCGTGGCCTCTCGCTGACAGCAGGTTTCGAGCATCGCTCTCAGCGCACAACGATCATAGCGAATTTCAATTGTCCCATTGTCCATTCGGCCGGCGGCAAGGATGCTTTCCATCAAATCGACAATTCTCACGACGGACGATCGTATCTGCTCCGCTTTATCTCGGACAAACTGAGAGGAAACTTCTCCTTTCGCGCGCAGCAGGCGTTGAGCGGCGCCATCAATGATGGCCAAAGGCGTTCGAAATTCATGGGATGCGAGTGCAACGAACTGGCGCTGGAGTTCATTGATGTTGCGCTCCTGTTGCAGGAGACGCTCCAATTCGCGAGCCTGCTCCTCAACCTCCTTCGTTCTCAAGGCAACCGTTGCTTCAAGCGTCTCCTTGTGCCGCACCAGGATCTCGGCGTTGCGAACGCTTTCCGAGATATCCTCATGCGTGGCGACGTAACGGCCATCGGCCATGGAGCTATGCGTAATACGGATTACGCGCCCATCTTGAAGGGCAACATCCTGGCTTGCCCTTCCGCCTTTTTGCGCAGCTAATCCAACCACATCGAAATATGTCGCCGTATGAAGGGGGCCGTTACCCAGCTGCGAGCGATAGTCGAGTATGGATCGAAGCGGCGTGCCTGCGACGGTCAGGCCTTCTCCCAGGCGATACATATTGGCATAGGAGAGGTTGCATAAAATCAACCTTTTATCGGCCGAAAACATACATAGCCCATGCGGCATGTTGTCCAGCGCGATATCGAGCAGGCCATCTGTCTGCTGCATAGCCCATTGTTGCGCATCCATCACGGCGAAACCTCCCATCCCACACGGTGAAACTAGATTTATATTACTAATTTTACGTTGCAGGCTGACCGGCTCCGCGTCGGTCGGCTCACTCCAGCGAGTGAACGTTAAAATTGCGATAACGACGACAAGGAGACGCTAACAACTGGTCGGTAGAATTGACAACTCTATATTGCGAACGAACGACCCTTCATTGGCGATTGGAGATGGAACTGTCCGAAAACGAGGTTCCGGCTAACAAGCCGACTTTTGATCTTAGAACCCCACAGAGCGCATCAAGCGCCTTGCCTATCGAAGAGGTTGAACAGCTCCTTAACGGCCGTACCCGAGATATCCGGCTGAAAGGCAAGCTTCTTCGGCACTTTCAAGAGCGCTCCTGGTCCAGGACGGCCAAGATCATTCGCTCATGGATGATCTGGGTGATCTTCATCGACCTGATTACACTGGGGCTTAACGCGATTTTGCTTCCGAAAGCAGTTGCTGTCTCGATGCTTGCGCCGGCCTGCATTTTGCCTCCTGCGGCCTTAGTCACCGCCTTTTTCTGGAGGAAGCCTGGCGCTACCAAGCGTCAAGTGACTATTCTTGTCGCGGGCATGTTCTTTATCCTCCTCTCCGTCGCCCTGGTCGGGGTCAACGCTGGGGGCGAATTTTATGAGCGACATTTGAACATCATGTTGTTCGTAGCCATTTCCGCCATCATCATCTTTGCCATTCCGCTGGTAACGACGGCGATCATCGCCGCGATGGCATTGGGTCTCTACCTGTTCTTCCAGATGCGTAATCCAGGCGTTACGGTGGGAAGCTCAGAAGCAGCCACCCTATTCTTCGCGGCCGGCATCATGGCAACGGTGGTATCGCGGCGCACCATGACGATCCTGGCGCAAAAGGCCTTTCTTCTCGAGCTGCGCGACAAAAGTCGCGTGGCGGAACTAGGCGCTGCGAATGCTCGGCTCGAGCTCCTGGCAAGAACCGACCCACTTACCGGCATCGCGAACCGGCGCTGGATGATGGAATTGCTCAATCGTCTTTGGAATGCAGGGTCCGAGACGGCGGGCATAGCCCTGCTGATGTGCGACATCGATCATTTCAAGGCGCTGAACGACAGCCTCGGTCACGGCGAGGGCGATCGCTGCCTTGTGAAGGTCGCCGGCATTATCCAGAGCAACTTGAGGGGAAGCCATGATCATGTGGCTCGCTACGGGGGCGAGGAATTCCTGGTCGTTCTACCCGGCATCGCTGAAGAGGAAGCAATTGAAGTCGCGAAGCAAATCCGAGAAAGCGTGGAAATAGCATCCCTTCCCAATCCCGCGTCGCGAGTATCGCCTTATGTAACAGTTAGCATTGGAGTGAGCCACGTAGAAAGTATCCAGACCGCCACGCCAGAGAAACTTCAAAGCCAAGCGGATCAGGCCCTTTATCATGCCAAGGAAGCAGGCCGAAACCGTGTAGCGCCTTATAGGAGTCTCCTTTAAGCCCCAATCAACCCCGGCGAATATCCGCGATCTCTATCCAGCTTCCAATCCCGGCTCTTGAGAAATCGAACCGGCGCCCACAATTGGAACCACGAGGATAATTGAGAATATTAAGCTTCTGAATATCTTAGCTGAATCAAGCCTGGTTAACACTTCATGCCCAGGCCGAGGGGCTTGCTTCAATTGCGAGACGAACTCAAGATTGAGAGCACGTGCGCGATTGACGCGCAGCCCCTCCGTGTATGGCGTCGTCACGATTGTCCCCATGGAGTTACCAAACTGGAGGCGCGATGAAACGCATTAAGCATTTATGACAGGGACATTGTTAACTCTTACCGCGTCATCAGAAGCAATATAGGGCCATCTCCTGCGGCCATATAAAGCGGTTAGTTTTAGCTAATGGCTATGCTTTTACTATTGATGGCAGTCGCACGATCTTCAACAAGCGAAGACGACCGCCCAAAAACTACCGTGCTACTATTCGTGAACAATACCCAAGACACCGCTTGATTTTGAAGCAGACTTCCCGCATGTGCGGTCTTGTCGTTTCGACCTTGACTGTCCGCACGTCTGATATTGAATGAATGCCGATAAACCTGTGGCGTCGATCTCATGAAGCCTAATATTCTGAATGTACTGGTGATTGATGAGAACCGCATTCGCGCATCCGTGATCGAAGAAGGCCTGCGGGACGCTGGATACGATAGTGTCACAATCATCGCCGACATGACGGGTCTTGTAAGGCGGATTACCGAGATCAATCCCGATGTGATCGTCATCGATCTCGAAAACCCCAATCGCGACGTGTTGGAAAGTATGTTCCAGATATCACGTGCGGTAAAAAGACCCATCGCCATGTTCGTGGACAAGTCCGACGAAGCGTCGATCGAGGCCGCCGTGGAAGCCGGGGTTTCGGCATATATCGTCGACGGCTTAAAACAGGAACGCGTTCGTCCCATCCTCAAGATGGCGATAAGCCGTTTCAATGCGTTTTCGCGACTGAGCCGCGAGCTTGAAGAAGCACGCGGCGAACTGGAAAACCGCAAGCTGATTGAGCGCGCCAAGGGATTGCTGATGCGCGCCCGCGGGCTTTCGGAGAAGGAGGCCTATGCACTTCTGCGGCGCACGGCCATGGACCAGAACAGGAAAATCATCGAGATTGCTCAAAGTCTCATCACCGCGGCAAGCCTGCTCGATCCGGGAGGGGACACATGAAGACGAGTAGGTACGAAATCACTGCGGGCTTCTTGCCGCTCTTGGACAGTGCCCTCCTGGTCGTCGCCAAGGAGAAGGGCTTTGCAGAAGCGCTACAGGTGGATCTCACGCTCGTGCGCGAGCGTTCATGGGCAACGATCAGAGATAAATTAGCGGTCGGGCATTTCGAGATGGCACATATCCTCGCGCCGATGCCGATCGCCTGTAACCTCGGACTGACGGCGCCCGCGCCGCGAATGATCGTGCCTATGGCGCTTGGCCTCGGCGGAAATGCCGTTGCGGTAGCGGGTGGCTTATGGTGGGCAATGGTCGACAATGGTGCGACGGGCAATCTTGATGCCCGCTCAAACGGCATCGCGTTACGGCGGGTAATCTCGAAGCGAACTGGCGATCAGCTTCGTTTCGCTGTGGTGCACCCCTATTCCGGACATAATTACGAGCTTCGATATTGGCTTTCTGCGAGCGGCATCGATCCTGATCGGGATGTTGAGATCGTAACCCTACCTCCTGCGGATATGGGAAATGCACTGAAGGCTGGTTTCATCGACGGCTATTGTGCGGGTGAACCGTGGAATACGTTCGGCGTATTGAAACGCGGTGCGCATCTCGCGACGGTCAAGGCAGCGATCTGGAAATCCAGTCCCGAAAAGGTGCTGGGAGTGAATGGCCGTTGGGGCGATAGCCACCCCGAAGCCCTCACTGCCTTGCTCACGGCACTTTACAATGCCTCACTCTGGTGCGCCGATGTGGCCAACCACGAGGAGCTTGCCCTATTGCTTTCGGGACCTGCATACATCGACAAGTCTGTGGAATGGTTGCGACCTGCAGTGACGGGCGAGCTTAGAATCGGTGGGCGCCACACACTAACGGTAAAGGACTTTTTCGTCCCAAACGCGAAGGCGGCGACGTTTCCTTGGAAGAGCCACGCGCTTTGGTTCTACACACAGATGGTTCGCTGGGGTCAGGTCAAACACACCGCGTCTCACCAGCGTGTCGCCGGCAACACCTATCGACCGGATATTTACCGAAATGCTCTGAAGGCGTTGGGTCTCGCGATGCCGGCTGCAAGCTCCAAGGTCGAGGGCGCCTTGCGTATCGAAACGCCGGTTGGCTCAAGTGGCATGCTGACGCTTGGCCCAGACGGTTTTTTCGACGGCACCCTTTTTGATCCCGATCGTATCGATGAATATGTCGCAGCTCAAAAAAACGCGGCTGATGCGCCTATTTTGTGATCAATGCCTAAATAATAGCAGATCGCTGCTGATTTAATCGCTTTGTAGCCCTGCCTAGCGGAAGCTTTTTGCCGAGAACACCGCAATTTGACCCAAATTCCGAATTGGCACGGTCCTTGCTTCTAAACTAACAAGCCGAAAGGCCGCATTCTAGCGTCCAATGACGGGCGCCTCAGGCAAAGCCGCTGATCAGGATATTCCGTGTACTTTCGTACGCGTACCCTGACGTGCGGCTTTTTGTGTTTCCGACCCTCAATGATGGATTGGCACGACCTTGTCGAGCCTGGGAGAAGCCATGTCTGTAATCAAGAAATCACAGCCCATGTCCGCCGGCGAACCAGCGAAAGCATTGTGGACTTCCACATTCGCCTTCACAATCTGTTTCGCCGTCTGGACGATCTTTGCGATCATAGGCATTCGCATCAAGCAGGAACTCGGCCTCAACGAGACCGAATTCGGCTTGCTGGTTGGCACGCCTGTGCTCACAGGGTCCGTCGCTCGCATCCTGCTTGGGATATGGACAGAGCGTTACGGCGGCCGCCTGGTCTACACGCTCACAATGATGGCAGCAGCGGTGGCAACCATCCTCCTGTCCTACGCAACGACTTATACTCAAATGCTGATTGCCGGCCTGGGCGTCGGCCTTGCTGGCGGCTCCTTTGCGGTAGGCATCGCCTATATTTCCCCGTTCTTTCCATCAGAGAAGCAGGGAACGGCGCTCGGTATCTTCGGCGCCGGCAATGTCGGAGCAGCTGTCACTAAGTTTGCGGCTCCCTTCGTGCTGATCGCATGGGGATGGCAGGCGGTTGCGGAAATCTGGGCTCTGGTGCTCGCGGTCACGGCGATCGTTTTCTGGTTCACCACCACCGACGATCCAGCCTTCCGCGCCCGTCGTGATCGCGGGGTTGCATCCAGGAGCTTGCTTCAGGAATTCGCACCGCTGAAAAACGTTCAGGTATGGCGCTTCTCGCTCTACTATTTCTTCGCCTTTGGAGGGTTTGTCGCCCTCTCGCTTTGGCTGCCGCGCTATCTGGTCGGCGCCTATGGCTTCAA
This sequence comes from Rhizobium sp. BR 315, assembly GCF_050577975.1. Lineage (NCBI taxonomy): Bacteria > Pseudomonadati > Pseudomonadota > Alphaproteobacteria > Hyphomicrobiales > Rhizobiaceae > Rhizobium > Rhizobium sp. BR 315. Next base: position 74,568 of record NZ_JARWKZ010000001.1, read on the forward strand.
TCTCGAGGTTGCCGGCATGGTCGCCGCCGCCTATTCCATTCCTGGGAGCGTCTTTCGTGCCTTCGGCGGCGTACTCTCCGACAAGAAGGGGGCACGCAGCGTCATGTATGCAATGCTGGCGGTGTCGGCTGTCGCTACCCTCGTCCTTTCCGTGCCCGCTGCCACACCAACGAGCCCAACCTTTGGCATCACCCCGGCTGTTTTCGTCGTCGTCATCTTCGTCCTCGGCTTTTTCATGAGCCTCGGTAAGGCGGCCGTTTTCAAGCACATCCCCGCCTACTACCCTGAGAGCATCGGCGCCGTCGGCGGCATTGTCGGCATGATGGGAGGCCTTGGCGGATTTATCCTGCCGATCGTCTTTGGCCTGCTCAAGGACATCACCGGCCTTTGGTCCAGCTGTTTCCTGCTGCTTTTCGCGATTGTCGCGATCTCGCTCGTCTGGATGCATCTGTCCGTGAGGCAGATCGAGCGCCGTGGGGCCTCTACCCCTGTTGTGGCCACTACCTAATCTCAAGGACTTGGAACTATGACCCAGAAACTTGTCATCGTCGGCAATGGCATGGCACCCGGACGCATGCTGGAGCACCTCCTCGAACAGGCGCCCGATCGCTATCAAGTCACGATCTTCAACGCCGAACCGCGCGTCAATTACGATCGCATCATGCTGTCGCCCGTTCTGTCCGGAGAGAAGGACTACGAGCAGATCATCATTCATGGGGACGGCTGGTACATCAAGCACAACATCACCCTCTATAAGGGCCACAAGATCGTCGCCATCGATCGCGCCGCCAAGACCGTCACCTCGGATCATGGCGTCACCGAGAGCTACGACAAACTGGTGATCGCCACCGGCTCCGTGCCTTTCATCATTCCCGTTCCGGGCAAGGAGCTGCGAGGGGTTATTACCTATCGCGACCTTGACGACGTACAGGCGATGCTGCTTGCCGCCCAGTCGCGCGAAAAGGCGATCGTCATCGGTGGCGGCCTGCTTGGCCTCGAAGCCGCCGCCGGCCTTGCGTCCCGCGGTATGGATGTCACCGTTCTCCACGTCATGCCGACGCTGATGGAACGCCAACTCGACCCTGCGGCCGGCTATCTCCTGCAGAAGGCTGTCGAGGAACGTGGCATCAAGGTCATCACCAAAGCCAATACCAAGGCGATTGTCGGCGATGGCAAGGTCGAGGGGATCGAACTCGATGACGGCCGTATCATCCCCGCCACGCTGATCGTCATGGCCGTCGGCATTCGCCCGAATATCGGATTGGCCAAGGATGCTGGACTTGCCGTCAACAGAGGCATTGTCGTCGATGCCGGTATGGGCACATCGGATGGCGATATCTATGCGCTTGGCGAATGCGCCGAAGTCGGCGGACAGGTCTATGGTTTGGTCGCTCCACTTTATGAGATGGCGCGCGTTGCGGCCGCTCAGCTTGCCGGCGATACGTCCGCCGGCTTCGTGCATTCGGATACGCCGACCAAGCTCAAGGTCACCGGCATCAACCTTTTCTCGCTCGGAGACTTTGCCGATGGTGACGATCGCGAGGAGATCGTCCTGCGCGACGCGGCCGGCGGGGTCTACAAACGCCTGGTGCTTAAAGACAACCGCATCATCGGCACCGTGCTCTATGGCGAGACAGGCGACGGCGCCTGGTTCAATGACCTGAAGAAGAAGGCAACCGACATCTCCGAGATGCGCGAGACGCTGATCTTCGGCCAGGCCTATCAGGGAGGGTCTCCGCTGGACCCTATGGCGGCCGTTGCAGCCTTGCCGGATGATGCGGAAATCTGCGGCTGCAACGGCGTCTGTAAAGGCAAAATCACGTCAACAATGACCACCAAGGGATTGACATCGCTCGACGATGTTCGCGCCCATACCAAGGCGTCGGCCTCCTGCGGCTCCTGCACCGGCCTTGTCGAACAGTTGATGTCGATCACGCTTGGCGACAGCTATAACCCCGCTGCCGTGCAGCCGATGTGCACCTGCACCGAGCTTGGCCATGACGACGTCAGAAGACTTATAAAAGCCAAGGGGTTGAAGACCATTCCTGCAGTTATGCAGGAACTGGAGTGGAAGACGTCCTGCGGCTGCGCCAAATGCCGACCAGCGCTGAACTACTACCTCGTCTGCGACTGGCCGGATGAATATGCCGACGACTACCAGTCCCGCTTCATCAATGAGCGCGTCCACGCCAATATCCAGAAGGATGGGACCTATTCGGTGGTGCCGCGCATGTGGGGCGGCGTCACCAATTCCGGTGAACTACGTGCCATCGCCGATGTCGTCGACAAGTTCGAGATCCCGATGGTGAAGATGACCGGCGGCCAGCGCATCGATCTGCTCGGCATTCACAAAGAAGACCTGCCTGCCGTCTGGGCCGATCTCGGCAAGGCCGGTTTCATTTCGGGCCAGGCCTATGCCAAAGGCCTGCGCACGGTGAAAACCTGCGTCGGTTCCGACTGGTGCCGTTTCGGCACGCAGGATTCGACCGGCCTTGGCATCCGCATCGAGAAGTTCATGTGGGGTTCGTGGACACCGGCAAAGCTCAAGCTGGCCGTGTCGGGGTGTCCGAGAAACTGCGCCGAAGCGACTTGTAAGGACATCGGCGTCATCTGTGTGGATAGCGGCTTCGAGATCCATTTCGCCGGTGCCGCCGGCCTCGACATCAAGGGCACGGAGGTGCTCGGCCTTGTTAGGACCGAAGACGAAGCGTTGGAGCATATCGTGGCGCTGACGCAGATGTATCGCGAGCAGGGCCGCTATCTCGAACGCATCTACAAATGGGCCAAACGCATCGGTCTCGACGAGATCCGCCGCCAGATCATGACGGATGTCGACAAACGCAAAGCCTATTACGAGCGTTTCGTCTTCAGCCAGACATTCGCCCAGGTCGATCCGTGGTCCGAGCGTGTCTCGGGCAAGGACAAGCACGAATTCCGGCCGATGGCGACGGTCGGTTTCCATCAGGCGGCCGAGTGAGGAGATGGATATGAACTGGATCGAAATCGGCGATATCTCGGACATTCCCCTGCGCGGCGCACGCTGCGTGAAAACCCCGCAAGGCAAGATCGCCGTGTTCCGCACCGCCGAGGATCAGGTCTTCGCCATAGAGGATCATTGCCCGCACAAGGGTGGCCCGCTGAGCCAGGGCATTGTCCATGGAGCCGCCGTCACCTGCCCGCTGCACAACTGGGTGATTTCACTCGAAACCGGCGAGGCGCTGGGTGCGGACAAGGGGTCCGTCAGGACCATTCCGGTGCGCAACGAGAACGGAGTGCTGTCGATCGCCCTCGACAGCATGATGATGGCGGCGGAATAGGTCATGTCCGTGTGCACGGCGATACCCCCCTCTGTTCGTTCGAGACATCTTCCCCTCAAGACGGAAGATCAGTTTGAGTTTGCTGCTGCCCGTTTGAAAAAGAAAAGCATGTATCGCTTTTGTTCAGTGGATGGAGACCAGTGGCGCGGTGAGCTCCTGATCCTTCCCCTTGAGGGGGAGATGACAGAAGGGGGTGTAAACGATTGGCGACCAAGCATCGGGGAGACCAAGGGTGGCCACTGAAACGAAGACTACATGTCCCTACTGCGGCGTCGGATGTGGTGTTATCGCCAAGGTCGACGATCACGGAAAAGTTTCCGTTACAGGCGATCCCGAGCATCCGGCCAATTTCGGTCGGCTCTGCTCCAAGGGCTCGGCGCTGGCCGAAACGATCGATCTCGACGGCCGTGTCCTCTACCCGGAAATCCACGGTCGACGTGCAAGCTGGAACGACGCGCTCGATCTGGTAGCGTCGAAATTTTGTGAAGCCATCGCCGAGCATGGGCCGGACTCGGTCGCATTCTATGTCTCAGGTCAATGCCTGACGGAAGACTATTATGTGGCCAACAAGCTGATGAAAGGCTTCATTGGTTCAGCCAATATCGACACGAATTCGCGGCTTTGCATGGCCTCCTCCGTCGCAGGTCATCGCCGCGCGTTCGGTTCGGATACGGTACCCGGCACTTACGAGGATCTCGAACTCGCTGATTTGATCGTACTCGTTGGCTCGAACCTTGCTTGGTGCCATCCGGTGCTCAACCAACGGATCCAAGCGGCAAAACAAAGCCGACCGGAGATGAAAATCGTCACGATCGATCCGCGACGCTCGGTCAGCGCCGATCTTGCGGACATGCACTTGATGATCAAAGGCGACGGCGATGTCGCCCTCTTCAATGGGCTGCTTGCCTATCTCGCCGGATCGCCTGTTTTGGATCACGATTATCTATCGGCGCATACGATCGGCTTTAACGATGCGCTGGAAGCCGCACAAACCAGGAGCATGCTGGATATTTCGGAGGAAACAGGCTTATCGGTCGCCGAACTGCGGGCCTTTTATCGTCTGTTTGAAACAACCGAAAAGGTGGTGACCTGCTATAGTCAGGGCGTCAACCAGTCCTCGATCGGCACCGACAAGGTCAATGCGATCATCAATTGCCATCTCGCCACCGGCCGCATCGGCAAGCCCGGTATGGGGCCCTTCTCGCTGACCGGCCAGCCGAATGCCATGGGTGGCCGCGAAGTGGGCGGTCTTGCCAACATGCTGGCAGCGCATATGAATATCGAGGACGAAGCCGCGCGCGACCGCGTGCAACGCTTCTGGAATTCACCAACCATGGCCGCAACGCCCGGTCTTAAGGCCGTCGAAATGTTCGAGGCCGTGGCGGACGGGCGCATCAAAGCACTGTGGATTATGGCGACCAATCCGGTCGTTTCGATGCCAGATGCCGACCGGGTGCGCGAAGCCATCCGCAACTGCCCCTTCGTCGTCGTTTCCGATATCCAAAAGAACACCGACACCGCTGCACTCGCCCAGGTGCTATTGCCAGCCGCCGGCTGGGGCGAGAAGGACGGAACCGTTACTAACTCCGAGCGGCGCATTTCTCGCCAGCGCAATTTTCTGGATCTGGCCGGCGACGCGAAGCCCGACTGGTGGCATATGGCCGAAGTTGCCACGCGGATGGGCTTCAACGGCTTCCACTACGACAGTCCCGCCGAAATCTTCGCCGAACACGCGGCCCTTTCTGGATTCGAAAATGGCGGGATACGCGACTTCGACATAGGCGCGAAAGCCGACATCTCCCGTGAAGCCTTCGAGGCTATGCCACCGTTCCAATGGCCGCATCGCAAAGGCACCCCCGAAGGCGCCACGCGGTTCTTTGCCGATGGTGAGTTCTACACGCCGGACCGCAAGGCCAGGTTCATCGCCGTGAAATCTGAGCGCGATGACCGAACAGGCAAGGATGCCCCCTTTATTCTCAATACCGGCCGTATCCGCGACCAGTGGCACACGATGACGCGCACGGGCAAGGCGGCACGGCTCTCCTCGCATCTCGCCGAACCTTTCGCCGAAATCAACCCGGCGGACGCCGCTGAACTCGGCATCGATAAGGCAGGGTTGGTAAAGGTAGATAACTCCTTCGGCGCAGTCGTGCTACGCGCATTGCTCACAGAGCGGCAGCCACGCGGCGGCGTCTTCGTGCCGATGCATTGGAACGATGAGTATTCTGCAAATGCGCGAGTGGCCGCATTGTTGGCACCACGCACAGACCCCATATCTGGCCAACCGGCGCTCAAGAATATCGGCGTCAGGATACGACCAGCGGAAATGGCGTATTACGGATTTGCGGTTGTCGCCTTCCGCCCCGAGCGGCTTGAGGCGCCCTATTGGGCGATCGCGAAGACAGAAGCCGGCTGGCGCGTGGAATTTGGCTTCGACAAGGCACTGGACGATGTCGAAACGTGGTGTCGCGATACGTTCGGTCTTTCTGATCGTTGCGAGCATCTCGCCTATGTCGACAACCCGACGCGACAGCAACGTCATGGTTTCTTCGACGGAGAACGGCTGTTGCTTGCCTTTTACGCCGCGCCAGACCCTGTCGCCGTATCGCGTGACTGGGCCGTCAAGCAACTCAGCACACCATTGGAGACTGCCCGGGCGCGCTTTGCCGTGCTCGCCGGTCGGCCGGGTGCCGATCAGATGGACCCTGGCGCAACCGTCTGCTCCTGCTTCTCAGTCGGCGTCAACCAGATCATAGGCGCCATCGCGGGCGGTTGCCATACAGTCGAGGCTGTCGGCAAACGGCTCAACGCCGGAACCAATTGTGGCTCTTGCCGCATGGAAATTAAGGGGATTATCGATGGTTGCCTTCGTCAAGCCGCGGAATGATAGACTGGAGCGTATCGCTCCACTCACCTCGCTGCCAGTGTTTTTCGATCTCAAGGGGAAATCCGTATTGATCGCCGGCGGCAGCGACGGGGCGGCGTGGAAGGCCGAACTTCTGGCAGCAGCGGGCGCGGAGGTCCATGTCTTCTGTCCTGCGGATGAGCTTTCCGAGGGCTTTCGGAAGCAACTTGACCAGTTTATCCACCACGATGCATTTTGGCAGGCGGCATACTTCAAGAGCTTTGCTTTGGCGGTAGGCGACTGCAAGACCGAAGAGGAGGCGCGCTGCTTCCACGATCACGCTGTCGCTGCCGGAGTTCCCGTCAACGTCATCGACAAGCCGACATTCTGTCAGTTCAAGTTCGGCTCGATCGTTAACCGCTCGCCCGTGGTGATCGGCATCTCGACCGACGGCGCCGCTCCTATCCTCGGCCAGGCTATTCGCCGGCGCATCGAAACGCTCCTCCCTCAGTCACTTAAAGTCTGGGCTCAGCTTGCCCAAGCCATCCGCACCCATGTGACAGACACCTTGACGTCGGTTCAACGACGACATTTCTGGGAACGTTTTGTCGATCGCGCCTTCGCGGGCAAAGAGCCTGAGACCGATACAGTGTCGAACTTGATCACCGACGCCGACCGAACTCGTACCAATGCCAACCGTTCAGGCCACGTGACGCTCGTTGGCGCCGGCCCCGGCGACGCTGAACTGTTGACTCTGAAGGCGGTCCGCGCCCTCCAAGCCGCCGATGTAATCCTGTTCGATGATCTTGTTTCCGGGGAGGTGCTGGAACTTGCCCGCCGTGAGGCCAAACGCATGCTGGTGGGCAAACGTGGTGGCCGCCAAAGCTGCAGGCAGGAGGACATCAACGCAACGATGTTGGCGCTCGCCAAGGCCGGCAAGCAAGTCGTTCGCCTCAAGTCAGGCGACCCGATGATTTTCGGCCGTGCCGGCGAAGAGATTGCTCATCTTCGTCGCGAAAACATCCCTGTCGACGTTATTCCCGGCATCACGGCAGCAAGCGGCATGGCCTCGTCCCTCGGCATGTCGCTCACCCACCGGGACCACGCCCAGTCCGTGCGCTTCATCACTGGCCATTCCCGCCATGGCGGACTGCCGGCAGACGTCGACTGGGCGTCGGTCGCCGATCCCCATACGACAACCGTATTCTATATGGGCGGGAGGACAGCGCCGCTCATCGCCGACCGGCTGATCGCTGAGGGTCTGCAGCCGTCCACTCGTTCCGTGATCATGGCCGACGTCGGCCGCACCACGCAGCGGGAATGGCACGGCAGCCTCCAAAATCTTGCCGAGGGAATGGAGAAGATCGGTTACGAAAATCCCGTGCTGATCGCCGTGGGTGGCGCTGTTTCAGCCTGCGTGACCGTTGGCGCGGATGCTGACAGTCTTGCAGAAACGCCCGCCGTGGCCCTGAGTTTAGTTGCTGTAGCTTGATCTGATTTCGCGTCACGCAGCGTGAAGACGAGGTATCATGTCGGGGGACATTGTGAAATAGGTTGGCAACCGGTACCTCTGGCCAGGAATGCCGCGGCGTCATAACCCGGGTACTTGATGATAGATCAATATCGCGTGCTGATTGCTTGCCGCAAAGCCGGCAGGAGCGTGGCCGCGATATAGGCTTCGACTTCAACAACGAGCGCCTCAACGAGCCTACAGCTGCATTCTTCAAAGCGCTTCATTTTCCACGCTCAGGATTGCGGCGGAGGGAGTGAAAGTCAAATAGGCAAATTTGTGCTGTTGTGGACGGAGCTTTGGGCGCATGATCGATGCGGAGAGTACTGTCGTAACGCGTCGGCGAACGGACGCGCCAAATCCCGAGCAAAATGTCGATGGGTAACAACTTCAAGATCGGCGACCGCGTGAGCTGGAATTCGGAGGCTGGCCGTGTAAACGGCATGATTATTCGCGTCCATACCAGCGAATTTGACGTCAACGGCTACACACATCACGCGAGCGCCGAGACGCCGCAATACGAGATCAAGAGCATCAAGACCGAGCACGTCGCTTTCCACAAAGGCTCGGCGCTCACCAAAGTTCGCGACTGACGCTCCCGCCAGACGCAATCGATGACAGAAAGCGATCACCCATGTCTAAGGCTCCGCAGCCCCCGCCGACGGAACCGCTTCGTGCCAGCCTCAGCGATGCGGACGATCGCATCCGGCTCAATCACTGGATGCCGCCCCAGCAAGGAATTTTTCCACACATTAGGATCGGCCAGCGTTGGATCAATACCCTGTGGTGCCTACCTATTGCGGCGGCGTCGTTGCTTTGTCTGATTGCCCTTGCGCAAAGTTTGCGCGAATTGCACTCTGTTGCAAGCTTCATCCAGAGCCATCCTGGGATTGCACAATCGGCGCCGTCAGTTGATTCCGGCTTCCCTTGGTGGCTCCAGGTCCAGCACTTCCTGAACATGTTTTTCATGCTGTTTATCATGCGGGCCGGACTGCAAATTTTGGCCGATCATCCACGGCTCTACTGGAGACGGGATTGCACGCCGGGAACCGATTGGTTCCGGTTTCAGGTGCCCGTGCCCAAAGATCGCATTTGGACCGCCAAGGATGATTCCGTCACCCTACCCACTTGGCTTGGCATCCCTGGCTTGCGTCATACACTTGGCCTTGCGCGGTGGTGGCACTTCTCGATCAATCTTTTGTGGCTGATCAATGGTATCGCTTTCTATGCACTGCTGTTCTCCACCGACCAGTGGCGCCGGCTTGTACCGCTGACATGGGAGGTTTTTCCCGCAGCGCTATCAACAGCAATCCAATATGCTTCGCTGAACTTTCCGGTCGACGAAGGCTGGACCCGGTACAACGGCCTCCAACAGTTCAGCTACTTCATCACCGTCTTTGTCGCAGCGCCCGTCTCGATATTAACCGGCCTGATGCAGAGCCCGGCAATTTCCAACGCACTTGGATGGTTCGGCCGGTTGCTCAACCGGCAGGCGATGCGGTCGGTTCACTTTATTGCGTTTACCTGGTTCGTTGTCTTCATTCTGGCACATGGCGCAATGGTGTTCATCACCGGCATCCGGCAGAACACCAATCATATGTTCGGTGGCGTCAACGACGCCTCATGGAAAGGATTGCCGCTATTTCTCGTCGCCATGGCCATTTTGGTCGCCGCTTGGCTTGTCGCCTCACCCTTTACCATCCGCTACGCCCGCCTCGTCCAGCGCGCGGGCACGTTCATGATCGGCTGGCTCATGCAATTCGCCGAAGGCTGGGATCCGCGATCTCAGCTCATGAAGGAAGACATTTCTCCCTACTTTTGGCCGAATGGCACAATGCCGAACTCCAAAGAATTTGATGATCTCCTGTCGGAGAACTTCGCGAGCTACAGGCTTCGGGTTGGCGGCCTGGTCGAAAGATCACGGGAGTTCTCGCTGGCAGACCTCAAAGCGATGGTGAAACAGGAGCAAATCACCACGCATTTCTGTATTCAGGGCTGGTCGGGCGTCGCCGAATGGGGCGGAGTTCCAATGCGTGACATCCTCGATCTGGTGAAGCCGATGCCGGAAGCGCGTTACGCCGTGTTCTATTCCCTAGCCGATGGAGCCGAGGGCGGTCGATATTATGACGTGCATAGTATGCGCAACATGCGACACTCACTCACGATCCTGGCCTACGAGATGAATAGTGCGCCGCTCAGCGTCCTACATGGGGCTCCGCTGCGGCTGCGCTGCGAGAACGAGTTGGGATTCAAGATGGTCAAATGGGTTACGGCGATCGAGTTCGTCCACGACTTCGCTGATCTCGGCGCCGGCCAGGGTGGTTACAACGAGGACCACGAATTTTACGGATATCGGATGCCGATTTGATTGCTGCGTGGCAGCCAAAACCCAACACAGGTCACAACAATGATCGTTAAGAACATATCGTCGCGTTCAAGCGGCGGGGAATATTGTGATCGGAATTGCCACTTCTGAAAGATGTGGTGCTGATGTCAAAGGCAGATGCCATAGAACCGTCATCGATGGTGTTTGCCGCCCCATTTTCTTTTTCAAATTATTTTGAAAGGTCGGCACTTTGCGCTCCGCCCGAGCGGTCCGCTCTCCGCGCCGGTTGACACTCCAAAGGTTGACGGATCAACCCCAATTATCGTCAAAACTCTTCCCAACTGCCAGCACTCACGTCTGTCTTTGCGCCGAAGGCTGCGGCAACAGCGTTGGCCATTTTGCGTGCCGGAGAAATGGCCGGCTTGTGGAGAGCGGTGACGGCAACCGGCAAAGCGGGAGGTTTGCGGCGCGGTGCATCCTGCGATGCTCTTGTCACGCCGAGCTGGAACTGGTTGAGCAGCTCTCGCAGCCTGGTTGCCTCGCCGGCGAGCGTTGCGCTTGCCGCGTTTGTTTGTTCGACCATTGCGGCGTTCTGCTGCGTTACCTGATCCATCTGGTTAACCGCAATGTTAACTTCGGAAAGACCTACGGATTGCTCCTTCGCTGAGGTTGCTATCGCGTCCATATGCTGGTTGACGGTAATAATATAGCCTTCGATGGTCTTCAGCGCCTCCCCAGTCTCGCTAACAAGCTTGACACCGCTCTGCACTTCTACGCTCGAGCTGCGTATGAGATCCTTGATCTCCTTTGCTGCCTGTGCCGAACGTTGGGCAAGCTCACGCACCTCCTGCGCGACAACCGCAAAGCCCTTGCCCGCCTCCCCTGCTCGGGCAGCCTCCACACCAGCGTTTAGCGCCAGCAGGTTTGTCTGGAACGCGATCTCGTCAATAACACCGATGATGTTCGCGATCTGGTTGGATGACTGCTCGATCCTCTGCATTGCATTGACGGCATTTGACACGACAACGCCCGAATGAGCCGCGCCCGCATTTGCGTGCGCGGCCACAGCTCGGGCCTCATCGGCTCTCTTTGAGGAGTTCGATACATTGACGGTAATTTCATCGAGGGCCGCGGCAGTTTCCTCAAGCGATGCCGCCTGCTGTTCAGTTCGCTTCGATAGATCCTGCGCGCCCTGGCTGATCTCGCTCGTGCCGACGTCGATGGCACTGGTCGCATCGGCAACCGCTCGCAGCGTTTCAGCAAGCTGGGCCATGGCGCTGTTGAAATCCGCCCGCAGGCTCTCGAGTTCCGCGACGAATGGTTCCGTGATTTGGCCGGTCAGGTCCCCATGAGAAAGCTGCTTCAGGCCCTTCCCGAGTTGCGTCGTTGCGTACGCCATAGCTTCGGCCCGCACCTCTTCGAGCTGCGCAATGCGGTCGCGCTCCCGCTCGGAGAGCGTTCGCTGGGCAGCAACCTCTTGTTCCAATCTTTGATTGGCAAGCGCACTTTCGCGGAAGACTTCCAGCGCAGCTGCGATGTTCCCGATTTCGTCGGCACGCGACCGATAAGGGATTTCTCGATCAAGCGCGCCTTCCGCCAACTCCTTCATGGAGCCGGTGATCCGGGTCAGCGGCAACGAGACGATCCTGACTGCATAGTAGATGCCAAAACCGCTCAGCCCGAGAATAACGACGATGGTCGCGATGGAGATTTCCATTGCCGACGAGAATGCCTTTGCTGCGCTGCCAACGGCTTGGTTGGCAGCGTCCAGGTTGACGTCCTTGAGTTGATTGAGCAGCTCACCGTTTTTGATTGCCTGATCCCGCATCGCCCCATTGAGGATGACGGCCGCCTCCTCGTTTTTGCTTTGCCGCGACAGCTCTATCATTGGCTGTGCGAGAGTGTCGTAAGTCGCAACACCCGCATCAATCTGGTCAATTAGCTTCCGTTCGACATCGGACGCGGCAAGAGCACGGTAGGCGGCGATTTTTTGAGCGGCCTTTTGCTTGACGTCATTGATGCGCTGCTCCGCCTTGCCTTTGTTCTCCGGCGTTAGCGATAGGATGTGCTGGGCATAGGCCAAGCGCTTGTCGGTAAGGACGGCCTCTAGGTCGCCGATGGTCCGAACGCTCGGTAGCATATCCTTGCCGAGTGAGATCGTCGATGCGTTTGTTTCGTTCAATCCCACCAACGACACAAGTGCGTTGCCGCAGAAGCCGAGTGCAAGCACGACCAGAAGCGATGTCAGTCCTGTCTTGATAGAGATCTTCATTTACGGCCTCCTCCTCGGCATGGTAAATTTTCAATAAACTAGCCGACAAAGATAGCGAATTGCTTAACCGGGCTACCCCGTCATCTACGCTTGACGCACCACGCCGCGAAATGGCGGCTGACTTGACGTGGGAATCGGCAACTTCCACCAAGAGGTCGCGGGATGCTATCGAAAGGTGCTATTTATCGACGCTCCAAACGCATGGACCAACGTACTGGCGAAGGACATGGAAAGATCTGCGAGGCCGCCGACTGCGGCCTCATTACCTGCATGGATGCTCGCTCGGTGTTCCACCAAAGTCATTCCGTCACTGTCTTAGCTCCCGACTGCGTGCCCAAGTAAGGGCGGCGCTCCAGTTCCGAGGATTTCAGCGCACTTCTAAGGCGCAGCAGATCCTTGCGGGCAATTAGACCCACAAGCTTTCCCGACGCGCGATCCACGATCGGTATTCGGCCAGTTTCTGCAGCAAGCATGAGGTCTGCGACGAAGCCAACCGTGTCATCCGGATGGCCAATTGGGCCTGATGCATCAGAAACCCGGTCTGTAAGGGTTTGATCCGCAAGATCCTTGTCGCCCTGCCAACGAAGTGCGTCCGCACGCGACACAACGCCCAAAAGCCTGTCATCGTCTTCGACGACAGGATAGAGTCGATGCGTTTTCTCTCTGGAGGAAAAGAAGTCGCAGGCCGCGCCGATTGTCATGGAGCCGGGCAAGGTGTCAACCGGATGGACCATGATGTCAGCAGCGCGTGTCAGTTCGAAGGGATCGATACCGTATTCGCGGGTGATATGCTGGCCTCGACGTGCGATCTTTTCGGTCAGAATGGAACGGCGAAGCAGCAGGACGGTCACTGCATAAGCTGTAACCGTCGCCGCGAGCAAAGGCACAAGCGCGCTGATGTCGCCGGTAATCTCTACGGCAAAGAAGGTCCCGGTCAGAGGTGCGCGCATCGTACCACCCATCATAGCGGCCATGCCAAGAAGGGCCCAGAAGCCTGGATCTCCGGGAAAGATCAGTCCAACAAGCCATCCAAGCGCTCCCCCGAGAATAAGGAGCGGCGCAAGTACGCCCCCTGACGTTCCGGAAGACAGTGCCACCAGCCAAATTCCGGCCTTGACGAGGAGGATGGCAAGGACGGCTTTGGCAACAATATGACTGCCCAATAGGTCCGAGATGATATCGTAGCCGACGCCAAGCGCACGCGGTTCGATCAGCCCACCGAGCCCAACCACCAGACCACCGAGTGCAGGCCACCACATCCAATGGATCGGCAGTCGTTCAAAGGCATCCTCAATTTTATAGAGCAACGTCGTCAGTAAGCCCGACTGCAGGCCGGAGACGATGCCCATCGCAACACAAAGGAACACACTCCACCAGGGAAGATGGCTCTGAAAATTGGTCGGGAAGAGCGGGCCCTGTCCGAACAGGAGTGGTCGCCAGTAGATCGAGACGCAAGCCGCCACGGCAACCGGAATGAAGCTGCGCGGTTTCCATTCAAACAACAACAATTCGACAGCCAGCATCACCGCTGCAATCGGTGATCCGAAAATGGCTGTCATGCCAGCTGCCGCGCCGGCAACCAACAGCGTTTTTCGCTCGGCAGCGCTCATGTGGAAACATTGCGCAAACAGCGAGCCGATGGCGCCGCCGGTCATGATGATCGGGCCCTCCGCGCCGAAGGGGCCACCCGTTCCAATGGAGATGGCCGATGAAAGCGGCTTCAGAAGCGCGACCTTGGGTGACATCCGGCTTCCCCCGATCAGGATGGCCTCGATGGCCTCAGGAATACCGTGGCCTCGGATCTTTTCTGAACCGAACCGGGCCATCAGGCCGATCACGATACCGCCGAGCACCGGGGCTGCCACCATCCAGGGCGACCGTGACGCATTCGCAAGTGAAGAGGCTTGAGTGCTGAAATGTCCGAACCACACCACATTCGTCACGAGCGCGATCAAATTGACGAGCACCCAGGCTGCCAGCGCGCCGCCAGTGCCGACAATGATGGCCATGCCGATCAACAAAAGCACGCGTTTGTCTGTGGTGAAATCTCCTGCCTCTCGTCGAGCGAGGCCTCCGGTGAAATCATGTTGACGATATTGGGGTATGCTTTCGGGGTTTTTCAATGCGTTGTCTCCAAACCACGCTGCTCTTCAGCGGAGGCACATTTTCTCATCGGCGCTTCACATATATCGTGATACGATATAAATCAATATGTGCAAGCGAAGGAGTTGGAGCATGACCACAAAAGCACGTGAGGATTCGCTTTCGCCAGGAGACTATGAGGCCCTTGCGAACCTGCGCTTTGCGCTCAGAAAATTTACGGAGTTCAGCAACGCTGAAGTATCGAACCTCGGCCTGACGCCACAGCAACATCAAGCGCTGCTAGCGATCAAAGGATTGCCTCCCGAAAAGGAGATGACCGTCGGGATGCTCGCCGACCGACTGCTGATTGCGCCACATTCCGCGACAGAGCTTGTGGACAGGCTTGCCGACGCGGGCTACATCGAGCGTGTATCAAGCAAGGTCGATGGCCGACGTCAGATCGTAAGATTGATGGACAAGACCGAGCGCATTCTGGCGAAGCTTAGTGGTGCACATCTGCACGAGATCAGGGAAATGGCCCCGGAGCTGATGGAGGCACTACGCGTCCTGCAAGATCGGCGCAAGCTGGAGAAGATCGCCTGGATGGCATAAATCTTTTTGGCTAGAGTCAACGAAAAACCTGAGATTGTGAAGATGACGAAGGAAACTTTGAGTGGCAGCGACTATGAGGCGCTTGCCAATTTACGCCACACGCTGCGCAGATTTATGGATTTCAGCACATCTGCTGCCCAGGAAGAGGGTCTGCCGAGCCAGCAGCATCAGGCTTTACTGGCAATCAAGGGACATCCTGTCGAGGACGCAATGACGATCGGATTGCTGGCGAACCGTCTGCTGATCGCGCCGCACACGGCGACCGAGCTCGTTGGGCGACTGAGCGCCGCCGATTTGGTAACACGACATTCAGACCCGGAGGACAAGCGGCGCCAGACATTGACGTTGACCGCGAAGGCAGACGCTGTCTTGCTGCGGCTCAGCGCTGTGCACCTGACGGAAATACGGGAAATGGCGCCCGAACTCATCACGATCCTGCAACGCCTTCAAGCGAAAGTCACCTGACGACGACGGTGCTTGCATGGTGATGTTGCAATATATCGCAATACGATATATTTTCGGCCCGGGAGGATAGTTTGATGGCAGAGCCGACCGTCGAAACGAAGACTGATTTAGAGCTTTTTGCCGAGCGCTTGTCGCGTGGCGGCAAACTGAGGCACCCACCGCAGCATTCACCGACCGCGGACGAGCTCGCCGACCTCAAAAGAACACTCTATATGCGGCTACGATCCGGCCCCATGGATCTCAGGCTTCTCGCTTTGGAATGGCGGTATGACATTGCGCTTTTGCTCGATCACATGCGCCATTGGATGTATACTGTTGACCGCGATTTCAATCGCGATCCATAAAGGCATGGATATACATAGAAGACGCACCTGCGTTGTCCTGGTGGCGACCGCGAGTCGCCGCAAATGATCCCAACATTGCCGTCGGAGTTGTCTCGCAAACATTCGCGATTTTTTCGGGAACCTTTTTCTCCAAACTCCATCCAATGACTGGCTTCAGCTCGAAGCTAGTGATCGATGGCGGGTCTCGGATCCGTTGACCGCTCTGGATCGTATGACAATAGGAGGAAAACAATGTTCAAAAACATTCTTGCCGCGACATTCCTGCTCGGCCTCGCCGGCACCGCGGCGATCGCCGCTGATGCCAAAATCTCCGATCCGCAGATCGCTCATATCGCCTATACGGCGGGCCAAATCGATGTGACTGCTGCCGAACAGGCTCTCAAGAAGAGCAAGAACACGGACGTGATCGAATTCGCCAAGACCATGGAGCGTGACCACAAGGCGGTTAACGACCAGGCACTGGCTCTGGTCAAACAGCTCAAGGTTACGCCAGAAGACAATCAGATCAGCAAGTCGCTGAACGCTCAGGCGACCAAGGAACTGGCCAAACTCGGCGCCCTCGACGGATCTGCCTTTGACAAGGCATATATCGACAATGAAGTCGCCTATCACAAGGCGGTCAATAGCACGCTCGCCGATCAATTGATCCCATCGGCCAAGAATGCGAAGCTCAAGTCGCTGTTAGAAATTGGTCTTGCACTCTTCAAGGAGCATCAGATGCATGCGGAACACCTTGCCGCTATGATGAAGTAGGACCGACGATGGGCGCGATGAAAGCGATCCGTGCGCCCGTCATCGCCGCCGGGTTGCTTCTTATGGCGATCGGCTCGGCGGCGTCGGCGGCCGAATATCAAATTGTCGTTGCGAACATGAAGTTCGGCTCGCCGCCCGATCAGTTGCACGTGGGCGACGTGATCATTTGGAGCAACGATGATATATTCCGCCATACTGCGACCGCGCGCGATGCCAGCTTCGATATCGACCTGCCGGCCAAGTCGGAGGCACGTATGACGATCGAGCGCGTGGGAGCTGTTGAGTTTTACTGCCGGTTTCACCCAACGATGACCGGAAAGCTGAATGTCCAGCCATAAGCCGCCATTCGTTCTCGTAGATGATGGAAAGAGGAGTTGCGAATGATCGCTCTCCCCGCCGCCAAACGACACTGGCCGGATCTTTCTGCCTGTTCGGAAGATGAACTCGTGACCCGCGCCAAGGCCGGCGATGAGCACGCCGTCAGAGCTATCGTCCAGCGCAACAACCAACGTCTGTTTCGCACGGCTCGCGCCCTCCTCGGCAACGATGCAGAGGCGGAGGACACTGTGCAGGCAACCTATGTGCACGCATTCACCAACCTCTCGGCTTTCCGCGGAGATTCGAGATTATCGACCTGGTTGACAAGGATTGCGCTTAACGAAGCCCTCGGCCGCGTGCGGCGGCGGCGCGATTTTACCGGGCTTGAGGACATCGATATGCAAAGCAAGACGTTGAGTAGCGGGATATTGCACTTCCCCTCCTCGTTGTCACCGGTCGATCCGGAGGCAGAACTTGCACGAAATCAGACCAGACATCTGTTGGAACTTGCGATCGATGCGCTGCCCGACGAATTCCGCACGGTCTTCATCCTGCGAGAGGTGGAAGGTTTAAGCACGGAAGAAACGGCGTCGCTCCTTACCATCAAGCCGGAGACGATCAAGACCCGCCTGCATCGAGCCCGCAAATTGATGCGGCTTTCGATTGAAAGGCAGTTCGCCGGTGCGTTCTCGGCCCTCTTTCCCTTCGATGGAACGCGTTGTGCCGGTATGGCCGATCGAGTGGTTGCAACACTCGAAAAGATGCGCATCGATAAATCGGCTCCGACTGTCGGGTCACCATGAGACGTGTCTAGCTATTGTTGCCCATTTCACTTCCGGCTTGCGAGTTTTCGAGCCAGACAGTCTCTATTCAGCATAGTTTATGCTGTGGTGCGGACCCCCCAGTCCAATAGCAATCAGCCGCATGCCAGCACGGCCACTCGATGACCACTTAGGATCGATCCATTTCAGTTGAATGCGGCAAGAACGGACGACAACTTCGGAGCAATCACGAAAAACGGTAGATTGAAACACGACTGTGCACATCAAACGGATCTATGAGCCCGCAGTCGAAGGTGACGGCACGCAGGTCCTTGTCGACCGGTTATGGCCCCACGACACCAGCAAGAATGAAGCACATATCCACATCTGGCTGGGGGATATTGCCCCAAGCGCTGACCTTCGGCACTGGTTCGGTCGCGATCCGAAAAGCGACGTGAGTTCTGTCGCTGCCGGGAGAAACTCAAGGGGAACATAAGAGTAACTTACAAGGAACTTAAAGGTGTTTTGCGAGTTCAGAGAGAAGATCCGGCAATCAACGGCGGCGCTTCTCTACGGAGCGAGGGATATTGAACACGATCAGGCCATCGTTCTCATGGATTTCATCACCAAGCAGTAAGTCTGAGCGGCGTTCGTCCACGACGACGTGCTTGAACGGAATGTCTGGAAGGCCGCGCCCGCATCAAGATGCGGGCGGTCGCGCACTACTGCGAAGGAAAGTCATCTCCTCGTGCCGGATCTGGTTCTCATCGTCTAGTACGACCCGCCATAGTCGATTGCCAAATCGCAGCGACAGACGCCTCGTGCCTTCATTGTCCGCTGTGCCCATCTCCACCGAGGACGTAATAGAACCCCGCTGCATGTGACCGCGAAACTCGCTCAGTGACAGACCGAACCGATCGGCAATCTCCGAGGAGTCTACGATAAAGTCTCCATTTTGCGCACGCTCGACAAACATCGTTGGCCCTCCTTTCCCTCGGACGTAAAAGCGCTATTCAGCGATAATAAAGAATGATCAATCATTGTCATTCTTAAAATAGAAATTATAGTTGCCACAAGGGCGCGATCTGCGATGGAGGCGTCCCACGGACAGCAATATCTCCTTCGCGCAGCTTGCGACCCATCGATCGACTGGCGATGCGCAACGCCGCAAGCGGCAATTCCAATTCGTGAAAGGCAATTGACCGGTGTCGATCAATAAGGACTTCAGAACGATTGCGGCGGCAAATGGGATAGCAGACGACATCGCTTATGGTGCCGTCACCCCACCCCTTTACCTTTCAAGCAACTTCGCCTTTCGACAGTTCGAGCAAGCACAGGCCTATGAATACTCCAGAACGTCCAATCCGACCCGCGATCTGCTGGCCGATACACTGGCAAAGCTCGAAGGTGGCGCCGGAGCCGTGGTGACCTCGTCCGGGATGGCCGCCGTCAATCTTGTGCTCAGCCTCCTGAAACCAGGTGATCGGGTGATTGCCCCACATGACTGTTACGGCGGGACCTATCGGCTATTGACCGCCTTGCGAGACAAAGGACATTTTCACGTCGAGTTCATCGATCAAGGCAACCACGAAGCCCTGGCCTCAGCTTTGAGCCGCGGCGCGACGCTCGTCTTTGTTGAAACGCCGAGCAACCCGCTTATGCGCATCGTCGACATCAACGTCATTGCCCAGCAGACGAAATCCGTGCAGGCACGCCTCGTGGTCGACAATACCTTTTTGTCGCCTGCACTGCAGCGCCCGATCGCCCTTGGCGCCGACTTCGTCATCCATTCGACGACAAAGTATCTGAACGGCCATTCCGATGTCGTTGGTGGCGCCGTCGTCGCGGCAAGCTCGAATGACGTGGAAGAATTGAAGGCTTGGGCAAATATGATCGGTGTCACGGGATCGCCATTCGATTCCTATCTCACTCTGCGCGGCATTCGGAGCCTTTTTGCCCGGATCGAACGACAGCAGACGACGGCTATGGCCGTCGCCCGTTTTCTTTCGCAGCATCCGCAGGTCGGTGTGGTCCACTATCCCGGTCTGCCGACCCCCCCCCGCCATGAGCTTGCGGCGCGGCAGCAATCCGGTTTCGGAGCCATGTTGAGTTTCGAACTTGAAGGGGGGCTTGAGGCGGTCCGCCATTTCGTGGCGGGGCTGAGGATATTCACTCTTGCCGAATCGCTGGGCGGCGTTGAAAGCCTTGTTGCGCATCCAGCAAGCATGACCCATGTCGGCATGGGTGCCGAGGCTCGCCACGCCGCCGGCATAAAGGAAGGGTTGCTTAGGGTTTCGGTTGGCCTGGAGGCCGAAGAAGATCTGCTATCGGATCTCGCCGCCAGCCTGGCGAAAATCGAGTAGTCGGCCAGTCACCGCGCTTAGGGAACCCGCTTCGAATGCTTCACGCCTATTTCAAGCGACACTGACGGAGGCGGCGTCGTTGTTCGGCAGAAGCCGCGCCATGGCACTCAACAGATCCGTTTGCGATATCAGACCGAGGATTTGCCGTTCGGTATCCACGACGATCACCGCATGCGTGCGCCCATCCGTCAAAACAGGCAATAGCGACAGAGCGGGATCGCCGGCATCGGCCATGGCGGGCTTCGATAGCGCTTGCGCGATGGTGTCATTGCTTTCCGACAGTTCGCGCAAACCGACCGTTCCAAGCAGCCGGCCCTCTTTGTCCTTCACCGGCAATGTGCGGATATTATGTTTCAGCAGGAGATGCCGCGCATGATCCGGCTCGGCATCCCTGCCGATGGCGATGACATCGCGCGACATGATGTCGGCGCAGCGAATGTCTCCATGCGAGCGCACCACCGCCTGCTGTTCGACCTGCCGCAACAGGCGGCTGAGATCTGCCCGGTCGATATCGAAGGTCTCATCAAGCACTTCCAACGCCGCGTCGAGGTCTTCCTCCTGAAAACCCACGCGCAAGGGCGGCGGCAAGTCGCGCGTCTGATGGGTATTCTCCGCGGGCTTCGCGACCACATGCGGATAATTGCGTCTGGAGAGTTTGTGGAACACCAACCCGAGGCCGACGAGTATGCAAGAGTTCAAGGCAACCGGCACAAATGGAAACAGGAACCCCCAGCCCGCAACAACCGGGCCACCGAGGACGGCTGTCAAGGCTGCGGCACCGCCCGGCGGATGCAGGCACCGCGTCAACGACATGGCACCGATCGCAAGCGAGACGCCGACGCCGATTGCGATGATCGGATCATGAATGAGATAGGCTGCTATAATACCCATCATGGCGGAAATGGTATTGCCGCCAATGATCGACCAGGGTTGCGCAAGCGGACTTGCAGGCACCGCGAAAAGCAGCACCGCGGACGCACCCATGGGCGCAACGATGAGCGGAAGTTGTGGCCCCTGCCCGAAAAGATAGCCGCTGATGACGCCGGTAAGGCCGATACCGATCAAGGCGCCGAGACAAGCGATCATTCGTTCGCGTAAGGTTGCTCCGGCAAGGATCGGGGCAAACAAGCGGAACCGGCTGGATCCGGCCTTCTGGGAGTCTGGGTGCTGCATGATGAAACCAGTTTTGAGACGGGTATTTCGTGAATGAAGGGAGAGCTCCGGCTAGTTCGTCGCCAGCCGCAGGCCCCTGCCCCTGGTGGTGCCGAGAACCTCTTGAAACGCATTGAACGCGCTCGGACGATCGTTTTTACGATAGATGAGGACGGTGTCGACGGTGGCGAGTTGATGCGTCGGCGACGTCATTGGCCAATGCATGAGATCGAGGACCGACTTTGGCATGACACCGGCCGCATTGCCCGTCGCCACACTTGCCAGGATCGCATGATAGGAACCAAGCTCGGTCGTTTGCAATATGCTCGACTGGCGCGCCCAGCTTTCGGCGATCCTTCGATAGGTGCATCCGGGTTCCAAGGCGGCAATTGATCCGACCCGCAAGTCGGCTGCCGATCGGATCGATGGATGACCGGATGGCAATACAAGGAGCAGATCCTCGACAAACACCGGCTCGGCCTCGAGCTGCTCGAGTTCGGCATCAAGACCTGCATCTTCATCCAGCATCGCCTTGGGGGGCCGGGCGATCAGCGCGCAGTCCAAAACATCTAGCAGAACATCTCGGGCAAGATCACGGGACGCGCCAAGGGTTAGTTGGAGCGAGATATCCGGCCACATCTGATTGAATTGGCTAAGCGCCGCGGGCAACCGGCTTGCCGCCGTACTTTCCATCGTTCCCAAACGCAATGTGCCCGATGGGCGCAGAGGCCTGACCGCCTGACGTGCCTCAAGTGCAAGCGCGGCAAGCCTATTAGCATAGATCAGAAACGTCTCGCCTTCCTTCGTCAGGGTCATCTTCTTGCCGTCGCGGCTGAAGAGCAAAACGTCAAGATAATCTTCCAACTGCTGGATGCGTGTCGTCACATTCGATGGCACGCGCCCGAGTGCTCTAGCAGCCTTGGTGACGCTTCGCTCGCTGGCGACGGCGAGGAAGATCTCGATCGATGAAAGGTTCAACGGAAAGATCTCGATTCAGGAATTAAGTTGCCCTATCATTCCCTATATAAAAATCATTGTCGCAGCTCAAGCATGTTTCGACATCGAGCCATGGAACGGGAGCGTTAAAGAGCGGATGGCAAAATCGGATCGGGATCAAAGGGACGAAGCAACCCACGAATACGCGTCACCCGCCTGCATGCTGCATGAAGTCGATCCCGCTTATAGCGGCATCTCGTCCAGCGAGGACCGCGTCTCGGATATCGTCACATGGAGAAAGGCGCAACGGCTAAGGCTGATCGACGAGCGAAAGGCCTTGTCGCTCGCACAACGCGAAGACTACGCACGCTTGATCGCGACCTATCTCGATCAGATCGTCACGGATGTCGCCGGCAAGCATGTCAGCCTGTTCTGGCCATTCCTGGGAGAGCCGGACCTTCGAGGATGGATGGCAGCCTTGATGGCCCGCGGCGTGGATTGCCTGTTGCCCGTGGTCGTCGACAAGGCAAAACCCCTGATCTTCCGATCCTGGAAAATAGGTGAGCGGCTTGAACGCGGGGTATGGAACATCCCGGTGCCGGCAGAAGGCAAAGAAGCCGTTCCAGACGTCGTCATAGCGCCGCTCGTTGGCTTCGATGCGCAATCATTCCGGCTTGGCTATGGCGGCGGATTTTTCGATAGAACCCTCGCTGCCCTCGACCGCAAGCCTCTGATCATCGGCGTCGGCTTTGAATCGCAAAGAATCGAAACGATTCATCCACTCGGTCACGACATTCCGATGGACGTGATTATCACGCAACTCGGATCGTGGCGCCGATGAACTCCCATGCAACTCTTCTTCCATCCGCGCCAGGACGCAATTCATGCCGGCCAATCTGGTGAACGAGTTGCTGCTGGTCTTTTCAATCGGGCTGAGCTGGAACGCCTTCATTCCGGTCTTTGACCCGAAGGCTCCCGCACAACTACTGCTATCTTTCAAAACGAGCCTTGCGTCCAGTGTCGCCGTCGCCGCAATTGGTTTCGGCTTCCTTTACTATGGCCCAATAAGCGGCAGCGTCGTCTTAGGAATTGGCCTCGGTTTTTCGCGCCTTTGGGCTTCAAAGGCAACCGATCCGGCAATAATCATGTTGTCGTCGATGTCCATGCTGCTGTTTCTCGCAAGGCTTTAAGCCCACCGGATTTCGCCCGAGTGCGAAACAGAACGGCAGGCCGCTCTTTAAACAGGCAATGACCAGCGCCTGCTGGTTATTTATCTCGTTCGACCGTTGTCTTTCTTCATTGGCATATAAATTGCCTCTCCATAGTAAGACCATCCGAAGAGACCATATTCATGCTGCAAATTTTCCTTCCGTTGCTTTTGAGCGTTGCGATTGGGCTGAGTTGGAATAGGTTCTTGCTCACCTTTTCCGGCCTGAGCGACAGTCTCCAAAACCAGATGCCCGTGACGATGGTCGCAGCAGCCGTCAGCCTGTCCGCCCTTGCATTGTCTGTTGCCGATAAGGGATTGTTGTTTGGAACAGCAATCGTCCTGCTTGGTCTGGCGCTTGCGGTCATCAGCAAGAGCTTCTCCTACCCGGTCGCAATTGTCGGCCTTTCAGTCGTCAGCCTTGCAGCCTATCTGCAGCTCACAATGCATGTTCCGTAAGGACACCGCTCTTGTCACTGCAAGCGATTGGACGCCCTGAAATCATTGGAATCCGCGCATTTGTCCGAGAAGCTGACACCGATCCACGATCTATAGCGTTGCCTGACGCACACCAGCTTTTGGACGCTATCGCACCTAGCCTTCGAAAACGAAAGCACCCTACAACAATGAGTGTCCTCATAGAGGATCGGGAGCCGTCTATTGACAGGATGCGCATGCGACGAATTAAGCGGGAGCGAGGTTAGTTGTTCGAGCGGCCTAAATCATCCTCTCCCAAAACTCCATAATATCGGTCGCTGAACGCAAACAGCCAACAAACCTCTACCCAATTGGCATTAGATACTTCTCTATTTCCCTGCTCGTGGAAAACGCACCGCAAAGTTCCCGTTGGCTGGGCATTGACTTTTGACTATCCCAGCGAAATGGTCTTGAGCAATCGGCGTCGGAGATCAGCATGTTTGACTGTTTTGTAAAGCGTAGGACAGAAGAAGCCCTTGCGATTGTTCTTTTGGCCTTGCTCGCGGGGCCTCTTCACAGATGATCGCCAAACTGCTTTCCAACAACAAGGTCTGGGCCGCCGAAAAAATCAACGCGAATCCGAGCTACTTTCGCGATCTTTCGGCTATCCAGAAACCTGATTATCTGTGGATCGGTTGCTCGGACAGCCGCGTACCGGCGAATGTCATCACGGGACTTGAACCGGGTGAGGTTTTTGTCCAGCGCAACGTCGCAAATCTCGTACATCCAACTGATCTCAATCTGTTGTCGGTTGTCGAGTTCGCCGTTGGGGCACTCGGTGTGCGACAGATCATCGTCTGCGGCCATTATGGCTGCGGCGGCGTACGCGCGGCAATGGATGGTGAAAGTCACGGTATCATAGACCATTGGCTGCAGCCGATCCGCGATGTTGCCGACAGAAACTTTAGCTGTCTTGAATGTATCAAGAACGAGGACCAACGCCTCGAGCGGCTCTGTGAACTCTCTGTCATTGCGCAGGTGGATCGCTTGGCGCGAACACCGATCATTCGCTCCGCGTGGCGGGCCAACGAAGAAGTTGTCATTCACGGTTGGATCTACGGCCTGACAGATGGATTGCTAACAGACCTTGGCTGCAGTATCGGGCCAGGAGATCTGAATTAGGATCCCATGGACGGCTGAATTCACCGAAGCGGGAAAATCCTTGGACTAATTAACTTTCATGCCACGGTGAAAAATCGCGATCGTCGATAGAACGCTTCAATCTCTCGTTCGAAACGATCAATTTCAACAGAGACCCACCGTTCCCATATCCTGGAAGCAGGAAACGACAGCTTCCGCTTCAAAGCCAGCTCGGCCGCCGCGGCACAAAAGAGAAGAGAAAAGGCCAATCCCTTGACCAAAGCCTGATCAGAAAACCATACTCAGAGTGTATCAGTTTATCCGTATCCCGTGGTCCAGCCCGAGGGGTTCATATGTGGACGCCTCCTTGGCAAGACGATAATTGACACCATTCTGAGCTTGGTCGGTTGCAGTCATATGTCCGGCCTTTCGATGCAGCATGTTGTGCTGCTGGCCCTGATGAACCTCCGCGGATTGGATCCCTAATCACTCCAGCGCGCTCTATGTCGCTGAACCCCTCGGGCTTTCCAAGCCCCGGCTCTGACCGGTTCTCATCAAGTGTCTTTCGTCCTCACCAACGCGTTATCGTGTTAAAGCCCATGTCTGTTTAAGCGGGGATAACACGGTAAACCTCCCCTCTCGTCATGATCGCCCAAGCTATGCGCGCCATTTTATTGGCGAGCGCAACCGCCACGACCTTCGCGGGCTTTTTCTCCATGAGCTTGCGGATCCACGCTGTCTTGGCGGATCCCTCCTCGCGGGCGAAGCGAATGACTGCTGTCGCTCCGACGACGAGTAATGTTCGAAGGTATCCGTCTCCCATTTTGGTGATACCTCCAAGGCGCTGCTTGCCGCCCGAGGAATTCTCTCGTGGCGTCAGGCCGAGCCAGGCGGCAAACTCACGGCCTGATTTGAAGGCCGTCGGATCTGCAACGGTTGCGGCCATCGCTGTTGAGGTCACACCAAATCCGGGAATTGTTTCCAATCGGCGGCTGGTCTCATTGGCGCGGTGTTCGCGCACAATGTCCACTTCTAGTTCTCTGATGCGCTTACCCAGCTCGATGAGGCTCAATGCCATGGGCTCGAGCGCTCTTCGGGCGAGATCGGGAACATCATTCCCCTCATTTTGGGGCGCACTCTGCGCTGTCAGGAAAGTGCGAATGCCTTTCGGCATGGCGATGCCTAATTCGGCGAGATGCGCACGGATTGCATTGGCGAGCATAGTTCGCTGCCGGACCAGCAGCGCCCTGCAGCGATGCAGCATTAAAACCGATTGTTGCGCTGCTGTCTTCACGGCGACAAACCGCATATTTGGCCGCATCACTGCCTCGCAGATCGCTTCGGCATCGGCCATGTCATTCTTGTTCCGCTTCACATAGGGCTTGACATATGCCGGTGGCATTAGACGAACGGTGTGCCCAGAGCTTTCGATCTCTCGCGCCCAATGATGTGCCGTTGCACAGGCCTCAATGCCGACCAGACACGGCTCAAGCTTGCTGAAGAACATCAGGACATCTGAGCGACGCAGGCTACGCCGCACGGCAACTTTCCCCTCCGCATCGATGCCATGAACTTGAAAAATGCTCTTGGCCAGATCAAGGCCGATCGTGGTGATTTCCATGCGGATGCTCCTTGTTTCTCTATCCAACCGTAAAACGGATACCACGAGAGCCGTTCTCTCGGGCGGAGGCGTCCACATCATCACTCCATACCGCGATTCAATTTAGATACCTCAGTGTCCACCAGGATGGATCGCGTCATTGAGGTACAAGCAAGTCAGTAAGGCAAAGACATAGGCCTGTAGGAAGGCCATGAGGAACTCAAGACCGGTGAGGGCGACGGTCATAATCAGGGGAAAAGTGGCACCGCCGACGCCGAACACTCCCAGAGCACCGAGCGAGGCGACGAACCCTGCAAACACCTTGATTGTGATATGGCCAGCCAGCATGTTGGCGAAAAGACGAACCGAGAGTGAAATCGGCCGCGACAAGAAGGAGATGATTTCGATCGTCACGACCAGCGGCAGAAGTATTGCGGGCACACCATGCGGCACGAAGAGGTTCAGGAAGCCGAGGCCGTGCTTCCGGAAACCATAGATGATGACGGTCAGGACGACGAACAGTGCAAGCGCGAATGTGACGATGATCTGGCTTGTAACGGTATAGAAGTAGGGAAACATGCCAATCATATTCGCGGTCAATACGAATATGAACAGGCAGAAGACCATCGGAAAGAATTTCATCCCTTCTGTCCCCGCTCCTTCCCTGAGCATCGACTCGACAAATTCGTAAGACATTTCCGCGACAGACTGCGTGCGGGTCGGGATGACGCTTCGACTGAAAGTGGCGAAATATAGGAAACCCGCAGAGATGACCGCTGCAGCCACCATGAATAGCGAAGCGTTGGTGAACGAAAAATCGATTCCGTCGATTTCGATCGGCACGATCTTGTAAATCAGGAACTGATGGATCGGCCCGTTTACCACCGCTTGCTCTTTCTCGTTTGTCCGCCATCGTGACGCAGTTGGTCGAGCAAATCATGAACTTTTAACGCTAATCCTCAAGCGCTTTATCGAAAGCCGCGCAGGGATGTCGCGTAGCGCGATGCGATTGACTTGTGCGCGCGGTACGCTGCTATTGCGGTAGTTCGACTGTTTATATCGTATTACGATATAAATCAAGGTGGCGACGGAAGATCTGCCCAGCGACTCGACGAGCTTTAAATCCCACTCATGGTGCCGCGCAACACGGAAGTTTTGAAGACCGCTTTCACGGTGTCCGTTGACTATATTCCGGAAACAACGACGGGAATCTCGGCGGCTGACCGAGCCGCGACGGTCCGCGCGCTGGTCACACCCGGTTCCCGCCCCGATGATTTCGCGCGTCCGGGTCATATCTTTCCCTTGCGCGCGCACCTCGAAGGCGTTCTCGGCCGGCCTGGACATACCGAAGCCGCTGTCGATCTGGCGAGACTTGCCGGGCGGACGGCGTCTGGCGTGATTTGTGAAGTCGCGAATGACGATGGAACCATGGCTCGCCTGCCCGACCTCGAACGCTTCGCGGAACGCCACGGCTTGCTCCTGGTGACGATCGAAGATCTCCAGGCCTATCTCTCGCACAAGCGTCGTGACACCTTCGCCCCGGAGCGTTCAGTCGCGTAACCGACGACCGGATGTTCCAGATTGCCCGCTGAAGAGCAATACATGAGGCGAGCGAGGCTCCGCCTCATGTCACAACGAGGCAGAGCCTTCCTCGCTCGCTCACGTCCAGATCAACGGGATCTGGCTTCTCCATCGAAGCCCCGCAGCTCGGCCCACGCAAATCAACATCCTATCCATTACCCGCGAAATCGCAGCTCCGTCGGCGTTTTTCCCCTGTACCTCTTCATGGTAGCAGTCAAATGGCTTTGATCCGAAAATCCGGCCATGTAGGCGACTTCGGCAATCGCGAGCTCGCCCTCGACCAGCAACTTTTCCGCAAAATCCAAACGCAGGTTAATGAGATATCGGTTCGGCGGTGTTCCAAACGTCCGCGCGAACCTCACTATGAAATGGTTCGGTGAAATTCCGGCCACAGACGCGAGTTCGGCGACGTTTGTCTTTTGCGTAAAATGTTCGCTTAGATACTCCCGTACGCGTCGAGCGCCACCGGGGGAGAGTCCACCCTTGAGTGACACAGAGGGTCTCTTTCGGCTGGTGTAGGTACGAAGAAGGTGAACACCGAACAGCGTGACCAATGAGTCCAGATAGAGCTCATTTGGAGCGACGTCTCCGGTTAGCTCGGCGCAGACCCTCTTAGCTATGTCGAGGACCCAGAGATCGACTGTACCGAAAGCCGGCGGCTCAAGCTCCACATCCGTGCCGTCGAACTCATGAACCGCTAATTCGGCTAGAATTTCGGGGGGGATCGCTACGACGAGATTTTTTCTGGTCGCCAACCAGGCTAAGCTATCATCGACGCCCGCAGGACTAATGGCGATGCAGCCAACCGGTGCATCGTACTCCTTGATCCTGTCGCTGCCGCGCGAAGCTCTCAACTTCCGTGCGGTCGCCAGCACAATTCCGACGGAATGTTCGCTGGCTGGGAACTTCTGCGATCCTGCAGAGCGGACGGAGTATATCGCGCTCCCACGCATGGTTGCCTTTCTCGCACTTCCACTTTCCGGGATCATGTCGAAAACGTATCGCTCCGTGAGCTCAGAGGCAATGTCTCTGAAATCGGCTCGTCCCCGAGCCTCTTGCGCATCTTTCATTCCATGTCGCCCCGCCCGAACGAAATCTTGCACGCAATGATAGACAGAAGGGGCGTCAATCGTTGATTGATGCCATCTCGCCCAACTCCGCTTTTGAGCGTCGCAATAAAGTCAGAGCAACGCCTGTGTTTAGATAGGCTAAAACATTGGATCGTAAAGGAAAAAATGGTTGTCGCAACCTAGGCTGTCACCGAACACTCATTCAGCGACGACCGGAGCCAGGCGGCGCCCGCTCCCAACCGAGCCTAGAGTAACCAATTGGCATTCCGTACCGTCGCCAACCTTTTCGCGCCTTGCTATGCGATTGACCTAGATCGTCCTGCGTTTATCCCATTTTTCACCGAATCCTCAGTGAACAGTCTTCCGGCAGAGCCGGCTACGTGGTCGCGTTTTAAGCTCCGTTGAAGATCATGTTCTCGCCACTGCGTATATATCTCTTTGCTTTCCAAAGACGATGCCTACATAGGTCTCGCCTGAACGAACCACATGATCCCGCATCACTCGCTCCGCTAAATCGGCATCACCCGAAATAATCGCTTTTGCGATGCTTGCGTGTTCATCGAGCGCCTTTTGCCGCTCCGTGGGATCGAGGTGAATGACGCGTCGAATGCTTGCGTCGTAAAATTGCTGACGCTCGATGAGTTTCGCCAGATAGCCGCAGCAAGAGATGCGATGGATGTCATCGTGGAAGCTCTCATTGAGTGCAATTAGCCTATCGGCATCGCCGGATGCCGTTACCTTTTCCATGACATCAACGGTCGCAAGAAGCTCCGTTCCCGACCGCTTGTCTATGCGTTTCGCGGCAAGACGAGCGATCATTGATTCAAGTGCTGCACGGGCAAGGATCATCTCCTCCGCCCATTGCGTACCGAAACGGATGGCAACGCCGCGGCGCGGTAAGGTCTCGACAAGGCCTTCCGTTTCGATCTGACGCAACGCCTCTTTGATGGGCGTCGTGCTGACACCGAATTGCTCCGCTAGCTGACGCTCTTTGAGCCTTTCGCCGGTGGCGAAAGCACCCGACAAGATGGCGCTTCTGATCGCACGATAGACATGATCGCGGACGGTGACCTGAAAAGCCGGATCAATTCTTTCAAAGGCCACGCTTCTTCCCGCGTCCTGCTTCACTTCAATCATCTTTTGAATCTCATTGACTGGCCTTCATGGGTATGACATCTGGTATATCAGATTTCAGATTTCTGTCGACATCGGAATTCGGCAGATGGAGTCGCCACAAGGTTGAGGAGTCTTGAGGAGGATGCGCCATGCAAGAAAACCTAACGCTTTTGCCAGCATTTTGGCGGCGAATATCCGCGACTTGGGGCCAGCGTTCGGTGGGCCATCGATCATCACGCCATAGGGCCTGATCCAGCCGCAGCTTGCCCTCAAACAACGATCGCACTTCCTCGGTCGAGCTGGACGCGCAGCTATCAAAGGATGTTGCAGGATCCGGACCTCCGAAAGGCTCTTTGAATGACAACCCATGCTTCCGCAGCATTCGGCGTGCCGCGTGCCGGCTATCAACGGTTCATTGTACTCGCGCTCATCACCGTTATCCTGGCTGTCAGCACCGGAGACCGGGCAACGCTTTCCGTCGCGGGCCCAGGCATTGCAAAAGATCTCGGCATCAGCGCCGTGAATATGGGTTGGCTCTTTTCTGCATTCTCGTGGAGCTACTTCATTGCGCAGGTCCCATCGGGATATATCGTCGATCGGACGGGTGCTAAGGCTGCCATGTTGATTTCGTTGACCGGATGGTCGATCGCGATCGCCCTTGTCAGCGGTGTTGGTTATTTTGCCTATCCGGTGGTTGCACTTTACGTCTTGAGGTTTGTACTTGGGTTACTGGAAGGACCGGTAACTCCGGCCTCTGCCCGCGTCATCGCAGCGTGGTTCCCTTCTGACGAACGAGGCGTCGCAGGCGCAATCTTCAATTCGGCCCAGTATCTTTCGCTGGCTATCTTTACCCCCTTGATGGGCGCGCTGTTCCATTACTTCGGTTGGCAACACATCTTCTCGGTCATGGGGGTGACCGGATTGGTCTTGGCGATCATCTGGTGGGTGGCCTATTTCGCTCCCAGCCGTCATCCGCGGGTGACGAAGGAGGAGATCGCCTACATCAAGGCTGGCGGCGCCTTGACCGATGTGGGTGGAGAGAAAATCAAAGGCGACGAAGCACAAGTTCCGGCTCGACAAGTCGCTCGGCAAATTTTGACAAACCGCATGTTGCTCGGGATTTTCCTTGCCCAATATTGTATTTCAACGCTCTCGACATTCTTTATTTCATGGTTTCCGAGCTATCTGGTTCAGGAGAGACATTTTTCCATGCTTCAGGCCGGGTTCGTGGCATCCTTGCCGGCGATTTTCGGATGCATCGGCGGCGTCTCGACCGGATTTTTCTCTGACTGGCTGCTGCGTAGATCGGGCTCCCTCAGCCTTGCCAGGAAAGTACCGATTACCATCGGGCTTGGCCTGAGTTCCGCGATCATCCTGTGCAACTATACGGATGCAAATGCCGTGGTTGTTGCAATCATGTGTGCCGCCTTCTTTGGCAAAGGCTTCGGGGCGTTGGGATGGACCGTCGTTGCCGACACGGCGCCGAAAGAAGCGATCGGCTTGACCGGCGGCCTGTTCAACGCTGCAGGC
Source organism: Rhizobium sp. BR 315 (assembly GCF_050577975.1). Taxonomy (NCBI): domain Bacteria; kingdom Pseudomonadati; phylum Pseudomonadota; class Alphaproteobacteria; order Hyphomicrobiales; family Rhizobiaceae; genus Rhizobium; species Rhizobium sp. BR 315. The sequence continues at coordinate 106,285 of NZ_JARWKZ010000001.1, forward strand.
AGTATCGGCGGGGTCATCACTCCTGTCGCGATCGGCTATATTATCGAGGGCACCGGCTCTTTCCATGGAGCACTCCTCTATGTCGGACTGCATGTCATCGGCGCGGTCATCAGTTATTGGGTAATCGTCGGCCGGATCGAGCGGTTCAAGATTGCAAAACCGGCAGACAATCCTGTCAACGCAGGCTTCATACTCGCGAAAGGCGGCGATCGTGGTTGCTGAACTCATGGATCGCCGGCAGAGGTTGGCGGCAACCAATGCTCAAATCGTACTCTCGAACGGGTCTGCACCAGCGACCGCTCCATCGCAGTTCAATTGTTCGCCCAGCCAATTAAGGCGATAAAAACGAAGCTTGCGAAGACAACAAGAGCGAAAGCGACGGTGGCGGCCTGAATGATTCTGAGATGCTGACGAAGTGAAAGATATGCAAACCAGAATGCCGCAATGGGTGATATGCTCAAAAATAGCATTCCAATCACAAAGGCACCGATATCAATTCTGTTGAGGGAGGAGTTTCGCCGGAAGACAATGAGGTCAGCAGGTCGTGAACGCTCAGGCGACCAAAGAACTGGCCAAATGGGGGCCGCGGAACGGATCTGCTTTCGCCAAGGCTTATATTGATAACGAAGCGGCCTGTCACAAAGCGGTCAATAGTGCGCCCGTCATCGTCGCCGGATTGCGGCCGACGGCGATCGGCACGGCGGCGGACGAATATCAATGTCGTTGCGAAGATGAAGTTCGACCCGCCACCGACCAACTTCACGTCGGCGACGTGATCTCTGGCGCAACGGTGAAATACTCCACCACACTGCGACCGCGCGCGACGCCAGTTTCGATGTCGATCTGTCGGCCAAGTCGCAGGTACGCATGACGATCGAGCGCGTCGGGGCTGTTGAGTTTTACTGCCGATTTCATCCAACGATGAAGGGAGAGTTTGAATTTCGAGGCGTAAACCGCCCCCGGACAACACCGGGAGCGGAGCAGCACTATTTACTTGGCATTCTTGACGAATTCCGTCGTATAGGTCTTCGACAGGTCGATCGTCTTGCCCTGCACATTCTTGGAAAATTCCGAAAGAACGGCAAGAACGGTCTTCGGGCCGTCTTCCGGCATCACGCCGTCCGGGGTAAACATCGCCTTGCCGTTTTCGAGCGCCTTCACATAGCCCTCCTTGTCGCCGACGTAGAAATCCTTCGGCATCTTGTCGGCAATCTCGGCAGCGGAATGGGTGTTGATGAAATGCAGCGTCTTGACGAAGGCGTTTGCCAGCTTCTGCGTTTCCTCCTTGTGATCCTTGATCCAGGATGCCTGCATGTAAAGTGACGCGGCGGGATAGGTGCCCCCGAGAACCGCCTTCGTTCCGGCCATGGTGCGCATGTCGATGAGAACCTTGGCTTCGCCAGTCTTCAAGAGGTGCGAAATCGTCGGCTCGGTCGTCATTCCGGCCTGGATGGCGTCCTGTTGCAAGGCGGCGATGAAGGTTTGGCCGGCGCCGACCGGAACCGAGGTGAAGTCGCTGAGCTTCAAGCCGCTTTTAACCGCAAGATACTGCGTGAGGAAATTGGTGGAGGAACCGAGGCCGGTGACGCCGAGGCTCTTGCCCTTGAAATCGGCGGGTGACTTGATCTCGGGATGCTTGCTGGACACCAGCTCCACCTCGCCTGGCGCCTGGCTGAACTGCACGACGGATTCGACGAATTTGCCTTTGCCCTGAAGATCTATGCAGTGATCGTAGAAGCCGACGACGCCCTGGACGGCGCCCGCGAGCATCTCGTTTTCCGCATCGACGCCGGCGGGCTCGTTGAGAAGTTCGACGCTAAGCCCCTCCTCCTTGAAATAGCCAAGCGCCTCGGCAAGCTTGGCCGGCAGATAGATCTGCTTCTCATAGCCACCCACCATGATCGAAATCTTGTCGGCCGCATGCGCGGCCGTTGCTGCAAAAGAGGCAGCAGTCACGGCAAGGGAAAAAGCCGCCGAATATGTGAGAACGCTGGATGCACGCATGAAATTCTCCTCCTGTTTGAATGCCGCGGCAACACTTGGTCACCGCCTTGGCATAAGCTTCCTCCACGAAGCCAGGCAGGCTTGCACGAGCAACCTTTCAGTCAGCTTTCAATTGAGATACCGCAAAACACAATTCCTACCTCCGGGCCAGCATGAGGCGATCTGGCGTTGAAGGCCTGGAAGCGATGGCTCTCGCCATAGCTAGTCCAACGATCCCAGCGACGGTTCGACAGGATTTCTACCATGCGCGCCCACGATATTGCCCTCGACGCCATGCTGGATGGCTCTATCGCCACAAGGCTGGACCTGCGCGCTCGAGCGGTTACAAATCCCGTTCAACACCAACGAAGGATACGAATGCATCCAGAAGATCAGGGTCAAATTGTCCCTCTGATCGGAGCATACAGCTGATCACTTCCGGATGAGACCAAGCCCGCTTATATGGTCGCACCGCTATAAGGGCGTCATACACATCGCAAATCGACGCGATGCGGGCTACGTAAGGAATATCGCGCCCGACAAGTCCGTGTGGGTAGCCAGTGCCATCAAACCTTTCATGGTGATAGAGGCAGACATCCAAAACTTCTGTCTGCACGCCAGCGATCTGCGCAATCATCTCGCGACCCCGCTCCGGGTGCTTCCGGATAACCGTGAGCTCTGCGACTGCAAGCGGGCCTGATTTTTGCAGCAAGGCGACCGGTATAGCCATTTTTCCGATATCGTGCAGCAGCCCGCCCAAGCCAAGCAGCCTTACGGTTTCTGAGTTGAACCCTAGGTTTCGGGCGAATGCAATCATCAAGGCGCTGACAGCCAACGAATGATAAGCAATTCCCCCGTCTTTGTCCTCGAGCTTTGCTTGTGGCATCAAGGAGATGGAGTTGGCCAAAGCTGCTGACATGAGCGTCTCAACGACGCCGTATGCTATCTCGATCTGCAGCGTATGATGCAGCCGAGCGCGCCGAAATAGCGCGCGGATTTGTGGTCGCGGGTCTTTGAACGTTTTCCGAGCAAGCGCGGCGCGCTCGACCGAAGATCGCGTGTCGATAGAACCAAGTAATTCGAGGGTTTTCGACATACCTTGTGGAAGCAAGACTGACTCAGGCTTGAACCGTTGCCCGGCATCTACGACGATATTCAACTTCTGACTTTGCCTTGCAGCGCAAATCTCCGCGCACAATGCTCGTAAGGTTTCACCTGATGTCGCTGGGGGCCGATGCCCAATGGGTTCAGGTTCGTCGATGACCATTCCCATCCCCCGCCTATCGAGTTGACCCTTCGACTCACGATTAAGTTTCTTCCGATCATTTTGGCGAGTAATCCGAGAATTACCTTTCCGTGCCCTTGCCATCGGAAGAGCGGATTATAACACGGCCGATCAATCTTTCGATGATTAAATTAAGAATTTACTAGAAATATCCAAAACTACAGCGCGATAATACCAGCGGTTTAAGCGCGACCCGCCAGATATAACTTCAAAATATACTTTAATACGTTCATTTTTATAATTTGTAACTTAATAAAGTAGGCGATTGTTTGGCGCTTAGGCATTCAACCCGTTGGTTCTCACGAAGCGCCAACGCGGCTGCCTATCTATGTACAGACCAAATCTAAGTCTCGTCTGCTTCCTAACAAATCTGTGCGCGGGGAGCATTGCGAAGGTCTATCGACGCCCCGGTAAGATATCACATGGCATGGTGATTGACTCATTACACCAGTATGTGCTCCAATCCGTAGAAATGAACAGAGCGAGGAAGACATGACTGCAATTGCTCTTTTCGGCGCCGGCGGCAAAATGGGCTACCGGCTCGCCAAGAATCTGAAAGGCTCGCGTTTCGACGTGCGCCATGTCGAGGTCGGCGATGCCGGCAAGGCCAGGTTGAAGAATGACCTCGCCATCGATTGCGTACCGGCGGACGCCGCCCTTGACGGTGCCGATGTGGTCATCCTTGCTGTACCGGATACGGCGATCGGCAAGGTCGCCGCCGGTATCGTCGACAAGTTGAAGCCGGGAACAATGGTTGTGGCGCTCGATGCCGCCGCTCCCTTCGCGGGCCATCTGCCGCAGCGAGACAATCTTACCTATTTCGTCACCCATCCCTGCCATCCGCCGATCTTCAATGACGAAACGGACATGCAGGCGAAGAAGGACCATTTCGGCGGCCTGTTTGCCAAGCAGCACATCGTTTCGGCGCTGATGCAGGGGCCGGAAAGCGCCTACGCGCTCGGCGAAGAAATCGCCAAGGTCATCTGGGCACCCGTCATGCGCTCACACCGCGTCACCGTCGAGCAGATGGCGATGCTCGAGCCGGGCCTTTCCGAGACGGTCTGCGCATCCCTGCTCGTCGTCATGCGTCAGGCCATGGATGAATGCGTTGCCCGCGGCGTGCCGGCGGAAGCTGCCCGCGACTTCCTGCTCGGCCATATGAACGTGCTCGGCGCCGTGATCTTCAAGGAAGTCGACGGCGTGTTCTCCGATGCCTGTAACAAGGCAATCGAGTTCGGTATCCCCGCCCTGATGCGCGACGACTGGAGGAAGGTTTTCGAACCGCAGGAGATTGCCGCAAGCATTCAGCGCATCACCTGAGGACATCCTGGGAGGGCTTGCCCTCCCTTTCTGCCCTGCTGGGAACAGGGCCTGTTTCATAACTGGGAGGAAACCATGAAACTGACACGCAGACTGACGCTCGCGGCCTTTGCCGGCGCTCTTGCCCTGGGCACGACCGCACCTGCCTTCTCGGCCGATCTGATTGCCATCATCACGCCGGCCTTCGACAATCCCTTCTTCAAGGCTGAGTCCGTCGGCGCCGAAGCCAAGGCGAAGGAGCTGGGGTACGACACGCTCGTCATGTCGCATGACGATGACGCGAATAAGCAGTCCGAAGTGATCGACACAGCGATCGGCCGTGGCGCCAAGGCCATCATTCTCGATAATGCCGGCGCCGATGCGACGGTTGCCGCCGTTAAGAAGGCCAAGGATGCCGGCATCCCCTCCTTCCTCATCGACCGCGAAATCAACGTCACCGGTATCGCCGTCGCCCAGATCGTTTCCAACAACTACCAGGGCGCACAGCTCGGCGCGCAGGAGTTCGTCAAGCTGATGGGTGAGAAGGGCAATTATGCCGAACTCGTCGGCCGTGAAGCTGACACCAATGCCGGCATCCGCTCGCAGGGCTATCACGACGTCCTTAACGACTATCCGGATTTGAAGCTGGTCGCCAAGCAATCAGCCAATTGGAGTCAGACCGAAGCCTACGCCAAGATGGAAACCATCCTGCAGGCGAACCCAGATATCAAGGGCGTGATCTCGGGCAACGACACCATGGCGATGGGCGCAATCGCAGCGCTTCAGGCAGCCGGCCGCAAGGACGTGATCGTCGTCGGCTTCGACGGCTCCAACGATGTGCGCGACTCGATCAAGGCGGGCGGCATCAAGGCGACGGTGATGCAGCCGGCCTATGCCCAGGCCCAGACCGCGGTTCAACAGGCCGACGCCTACATCAAGAACAAGACGGTCCCGAAAGACGAGAAGCAGTTGATGGATTGCGTCCTTATCAATGCTGACAATGCCGACAAGCTTGAGACCTTCGCACTGAAGAACTGATGGCGGACCGAGCACCAAGGAGAGCGTGGAAAACCCACGCTCTCCAGATACGTTTCCTGTGAGATAGAGGTGCATTGCATGTTGAGGATCAGAGGCGCGGTCGTGGCCGTCATGCTGGTCGCAGCGCTGCCTGGCTGCAAGATCATTAAAACACCGACGCCTGAGGAAAAGGCGGCGGAGGCGGCAAAGACCACTTTCGACCCCGCCGCCAAGGTCGACGCGATCTGGCAGTCGCAAGTGCTCCCCGACCTTGAGAAGCGCGCCGGCGACTTCAAGACGGTGCTGCAGGCAGTCGCATCCAACCCGGATGAGGCCGGCGCGAACTATGGCAATCCGCGCAAGCAGACCTCATCGCCCTGGACCTATGCGGTCAAGCTCACCGGCAAGATCGTCGCCGCGGATACGGCCTCTCGTGCAGCGACCCTCGACATCGACGTGGATGGCGACGGCAAGGCGGACGCGAAGGTACAGATCGGTCCTGCGATCCGTGGCACAGCCTTGCGCGACGCGCTGGGTTTCCTCGACTTCAACGAATTCAGAAACCAGATCGAATGGGCGCAGTTCGGCAAAGCGTTCAATGAGAAGGCAAACACATCCTTTCTCGCGGCCCTGCCGCGCGATGGCCTTGTGGGCAAGGTGGTCACAGTGACTGGCGCGTTCCCGCTTCCCACCTCCGGCCAGCTTCCCCTGATCACCCCTTCGGCATTGGCGTTGAGGCAATGAGCATGAGCGATACGACAGAGGGCAACATCATTCTTCGCCTGGAAGACGTATCAAAGGTCTATTCAGGCATCGTTGCGGTCAAGCGCGCCAATCTCGAGCTGCGGCGCGGCGCGGTCAATGTGCTTGTCGGTGAAAACGGCGCCGGCAAATCAACGCTGATGAAGATCATCGCCGGCGTGGAACGGCCGACTGTCGGCCGCATCGTCCTCGAAGGCGAAGCTGTTCATTTCGACAGCCCTGCTGACGCACAGGCACGCGGCATCGGCATGATTTTCCAGGAGCTCAACCTCTTCGCCAACATGTCTGTCGCCGAGAACATTTTTGCGACACGGGAAATCACGCGCGGCATCTTCGGCATCGATCACAAGGCACAGATCACCAAGGCCAATGAGTTCCTGAAGAGGTTGGATGCGGGCATCAATGCCGAGACCATGATCGAGGATCTGCCGATCGGGCAGCAGCAGCTTGTCGAAATCGCCAAGGCGATCTCGCTCAATTCCCGTATCCTGATCATGGACGAGCCGACATCGGCGCTGTCTGCGGCGGAAGTCGACATCCTGTTCAAGGTGATCGCCGAACTGAAGACGCAAGGGGTTGCAATCGTCTATATTTCGCACCGGCTGGAAGAGCTGATGCGGATCGGCGATTACATCACCGTCCTGCGCGACGGACAGATCACCGGCCAGGCGATGGTCCGCGATATCGATACGAAATGGATCGTCCGGTCGATGATCGGATCGGACGCCAAGGATTTTGCCAAGGGCGACAGCCACACGATCGGCAAGGAAGCCTTCCGCGCCGAGGAGATAAGCCTACCGCGCTCCACGGGCGGCCTTGCCGTCGACCATGTCTCGCTCTCCGTTCGCGCCGGCGAGATTCTCGGCATCTATGGATTGATGGGGGCCGGCCGCAGCGAGTTCTTCGAAAGCGTCATGGGCCGACACAAGCATTCAACCGGCAAGATCTTCATCGACGGCATCGAGGTTCGCGAACGCGACACCACACGCCGCATCCGGCGCGGCCTGGCGCTGATACCGGAGGACAGGCAGCGCCAGGGGCTGGTGCAGGTGCTATCCATCGCCAGCAACCTGACGCTCGCAAGCCTCGGACGCTTCGCCCGCTTCTTTCACATCGATGCCGGCGCCGAAAAACAGGCCACGCGCGACATGATCCGCGACCTGTCGATCAAAGCGCCCAACCCGGATTTCGAGGTGACATCAATGTCCGGCGGCAATCAGCAGAAGGTCGTCATCGGCAAGGCGCTGATGACCGACCCCAAGGTTCTTTTGATGGACGAACCGAGCCGGGGCATCGACGTCGGCGCCAAGGCCGATGTCTTCCGCACCATGCGCAAGCTTGCCGGCAAAGGCCTGGCAATCCTGTTTTCGACATCGGACCTTGAAGAAGTCATGGCGCTTTCCGACCGTATCGCAGTGCTCAGCAACGGCAAGTTGGTCGCGATCTTCGACAGGAAAGACGCCACGGAAGAAGCCATCATCGCCGCTTCGGCCAAGGGACACGGACACACAAGGGAACTCGCGTCATGACGGCAGATACCTCTACTTCTTTTGCGGCCAAGCGCTCGAACGGCTCTGCACTCCTGACGCTGATGAAACTCAGAACCTTCATCGCGCTCTTTGCCGTCATCATCTTCTTCGCCATCTTCGCCCCGAACTTCACATCGACTGCCAACATGATCCTGATGTCGAAGCACGTCGCGCTCAACGCCTTCCTGGCGATGGGCATGACCTTCGTCATCATCACCGGCGGTATCGACCTCTCAGTCGGCTCGATCGTCGGCCTGTGCGGCATGGTGGCGGGCGCCCTCATCCTCAACGGCGTCGCATTGCCGATCGGATACACCGTCTATTTCAGCATATACGAGATCATCCTGATCACCCTTGCGGTCGGGCTGCTGATCGGCCTCATCAACGGGCTGCTCATCACCAAGCTGAACGTCGCGCCCTTCATCGCGACGCTCGGCACACTCTACGTCGCCCGCGGCCTCGCGCTGCTATCCTCGGACGGTCAGACCTTTCCGAACCTGGTCGGCAGGCCGGAATTCGACACGACCGGCTTCGATGTCTTCGGCGCCGGCAGGCTGCTCGGCCTTCCCGTTTCCATCTGGATCCTCATCTTTCTCGCGCTGATCGCCGCCTATGTCTCCCGCTCGACACCGATCGGCCGGCATATCTTCGCTGTCGGCGGCAATGAGCGCGCGGCGCGCATGTCCGGCATCCGCGTCGATGTTGTGAAGATCTTCGTCTATATGTTCTCAGGGCTGTGCGCCGCGATCGTCGGCATCATCATTTCATCGGAACTGATGGCCGCGCACCCGGCGACCGGCGAGAGCTTCGAGCTCAACGCCATCGCCGCGGCCGTCCTTGGCGGCACCTCGATGTCGGGTGGACGCGGTACGATCGGCGGTACCATCATCGGCGCCTTCGTCATCGGTATCCTGTCAGACGGGCTGGTTATGATGGGCGTATCATCCTTCTGGCAGATGGTCATCAAAGGGCTGGTCATCATCATCGCCGTAGTTGTCGACCAGGCGCAGCGGCGTCTTCAGCAACGCGTTACCCTAATGCAAATGGCAAGAGCCGGATGAAGGCACAAACGCCGCTTTTGAGGGGATAAGAACCCGCAATCTCACCGAGCCAGATCGCAGAGCATCTGAATTGTATGATAATCTGCATTGTCATGCTTAGGGAGGAGCAGGTGCGCGATGCCCAAATACAAGAGGCTTTCTGACGATAATTTGTCGCTGGCGATCGACCGCACACAGGCAGCGATCGAAGGACAGAAATTGATTGTGGCAAAGCTGATCGCCGGTGCGGCGGGTTTTCAGGATGCGCCTGAACACCGACAGCTCGCTGATACGCATCGTTTGATGCGAGAGATTTTGGAACTGGATCTGAAGGCAATGGAAGCAGAGTGGCAGCGGCGGCGATGACCGAAGCGTACGACGCTACAAGTAGCCAATTCACGTGTAGGCGCTTTGGCTTCAACCGCCGATCTTGAGATTGGTCCCGTTCTCCTGAGCCGCGCTCGCGAAAGCGGGAAATTGGTGCCTGCCGCCAAAGAGCGGCGACCGCATCTGAGGTTGTGCAGGCTCGAGAGGCGAGCCGGTAATCGCCATGGGCTCAGACCGTGGATCCGCGAACGAAGGAGGCTTTGTGATGCCATCCAAATGAACCATTGACAAAAACCTGATGTGAAGGAATCGGACCGACGGCGGCGCTCCAGCTTTTCTAAGCTCCTGATAAGTCTCGATGCAAGGTTCATAATAAGTCACCCGAAGTCTCTTCGATACAAGACGCCGCAAGCTCACGCTCGTACCATCCCGTCAGGCCGTGACGCGAGCATTACGATATTTGCTGACCACGAGATCCATCAGTTCCTGAATCGAGGTGTCTGCGGTCGGCTTGTCGAAGGCGATGGCGCCGTTCTCGACAAGGTTGATGCGGTCGCAGACATCGAAGATTTGCGCGTAATTGTGGGCAATGATGATGATGGCAACTTCCCCCTCACGCTTCAGACGTTGGATAACATCAAGAATCTGGGCGGATTCCTTGACGCCCATCGCCGCCGTTGGCTCATCGAGCAAGAGAACTTTCGCCTTTTGGTAGACAGAACGAGCAACTGCAATCGCCTGTCGCTGACCGCCGGATAGTCTGGCGACTGGCACATCGACGGACGGAATCCTCACCCCCATACGGTCCAGCAATTCAATCGCCCGCGCCCGCATTGTGCGATCATCGAGAATGCCGAGAAAGCGGCCATGGACCGGCTCACGCCGCAAGAACATGTTGCGGTAGACATTGACTTCGTTGATCAGCGCCAGATCTTGGAAGACGGCTTCGATCCCAAGGGAGCGTGCGTGGCTTACCGAGTGAAGCGTAGTGGGTTGGCCCTCGAAATAGAGCTGGCCGCTTGTCGGACGATGAAAGCCGGTCAGTATCTTGATAAGGGTGGACTTGCCTGCTCCATTGTCGCCGAGAAGTCCCAAGACTTCGCCTCGGTGAAGCCGCAAGTTGATATCCCGCAGAGCTGTCACCTGGCCGAAGGACTTTGCGATGTGCTCCGCTCTCAGGACTTCGGTTTGAATCTCGTCTGGCATCACACATCTCCACCGCGCATTTGTGTCAGGCGAACGTTGACAGCCATGGTCACGAGGATCGCCGCTCCGAGGATCATATCGAATGTGTAGGCACTGACGCCGAGCAGCGTGAAGCCGTCCGTCAGGATACCCAGGACCAGCGATCCGATCAGAGCGCCAATGACTGTTCCCACACCACCGGTCAGCAACGTGCCGCCGATAACCGCACCAGCCATCGCCTGGAACATGATCTGGGAACCGCCGGCCAGGGGGTCGACGGATCCGATCCGAAACGCGTCAATTATCCCCCCGAAGCCACCCAAGACACCGCAAAGGATAAAATTACCGATCTTTATTAGGCGCACAGATATGCCGACCTCGGCTGCGCCGACGAGATTTCCGCCAGTTGCCACGGTATGAAGACCCCAGCGGGTCTTCTTGAGAAAGAATTGCAAGATGAGCGTGATGACGACAGCCCAGCCGAGTTCCGACCAGGCGCTCCCGCCGAACAGACTGGTAAACCCCTCCCCAGCTTGTGGTTCCACCGGAAAGCCGCCCGAGATCGTTAGCGTGAATCCATTGATGGCGAACAGCATCCCGAGCGTCGTGACAAAGGACGGCACCCGTAGCAGTGTTGTGATCAGCCCGTTGATAAGACCGACCACGGCCGCCGCACCGAGACCGACAAAAACCGCCAGATAGTATGGCGCACCTGCTGCTGCCGCGAAATACATGACAAACGGCGTCAGTGCGTAGACCATGCCGACCGACAGGTCGACCTCACCGCAGACCAGCACCAGCACTTCGCCGCCGGCGATAATTGCTGTGGTGCCGGAGTATTGGATGAGGTTCTGCAGATTGGCTTGAGATAGGAACGCGCCATTGGCATATTGAAAATAGGCAGCAAGCGCGATGCCTGCTGCGAGAATGCTCGTCTCACGCCAGCGCAAGACGACCATTCCCATGGACTGCCATGATCTCAACCAAGACGTCGTCATATGGGGCTTTACATCAACATCGGCCGACCGGCGGGCGGCATCTTGTTCGGTCATAGCGAACCAACCTTTTGACCAACACTCGACATTCGGCAACTCAGCCAGCGATCGATTTGGGTCTTTCGAGGAAAGCTTCATCGCTCGAATTGCCTTCGAAGCGGCTCTTCGTCTTGCGATAGGCTTCCACGCCGTCCTTGGTGACGAATTTCAGACCAGTATTCATCTCGGAAGGCCCGGTAAGGCCGCCGGACGCGGTGAAGAGGAACATTTCCATCACCGTGTAGAATCCCTGTAGATAGGGCTGTTGATCGATGGTGAAATCCAGATGCCCTTCAGAGATCGCGTCGAGTGTCTGCGGCAGAAGATCGAAGCCGCCGGCACGGATGCCTTTGGCGTGAAGATCGTATTTCTGCATGGCCTTGCCGACCGACAAGGTGCTGCCGGCGTCGACCGCAAACATACCTTTCAGATTGGGATGACCGGTGTAATAGGCATCGACCCGCGTGACTTCCTCATTGATGGTCGGACCGGTGGCTATCTCCGCCAACGTGATCTTCTTGCCGGATGCCTTGATTGCATCCCTCGCCCCGTCCATGCGTGGCTGGATATTGAGCTGCCCTGGCGTGGCGATGAAGCCGGCAACATCACCTTCATCGACAAGACTGACGATGCGTTCACCAAGCGACTTACCGGCCTGATAAAGGTCCTGACCAATATAGGCAAGGCGCTTGTTACCGGTCGTATCAGCGTTATAGGCAAAGACGGGAATGCCGGCAGCGAGAGCCCGTTCGACCGGCGCATTGAATGCATGTTGATCGACGAGACAGACGGCAATCGCGTCCGCTTTGGCTGTGATCGCCGTATCCATCGCGTTGACCATCTCGGACGCAACGGATGTCTGGGATCCCGTCCATTGATACGAGCATCCGAGCAACGCGCATGCGTCAGCGATGCCATACTGAGTCGGAACGAAGAAAGGGTTCGTCGTGACGTGATTGATGAAAACGAACTTCCAGTTCGGATGGCTTGGAAACGTCCCCTCCATACTGGTTGCGGCCTTGGCAAGCGTCGGCAGGCCAGCAATCGCGGCAACGCTTCCGCCCAACATCCCTAGAAGCAAATCGCGCCGCGAATTACTGCGCAAGCCGACTAGTTCGCCATCATTATCGTTATTTCCGATCATTGGAGTTATCCTCCTCTTTAGTCGTCCGACAACTCAATGTCGGAAGGCTTTGTTGCAGGGTGTTTCCCGGCGCCCTTGACTTAAGATGGCGTGACCGTCTCCTTATCGAAAACAGGTCTCGCCCATTGTAGATGGTGAAGAAATATCGACATTTCCGTGGCAGAAATGAGAACGGGTTGTCGTCCATCGCTTCTTGGCGACTGGCAGTGTCGATCAATCCAAGATTCGAAACACATGCGCCACCAACGTCCGCAACGGAAACGTTAGACGTTTCAACATCGTATGCACGCTCGAAATGTTCTTTGAGTTTACGAGCTGGGATTCTGGGCTCGCGGGATTCTTGAAAATTAAATTATCGTAACCAACTGGCGACGGCCCGGTTCTGCGCAGGAGGAAGTGTCGACTTAGGCGCCCTGCGCTATGTCGGCCAGCATTGGTCTGACCGACCGCCTGAATTAGGCATATCCGCCAAGCGATAGAGCCGCTCACGGATTGCGACCTGCCGTTTGATTTGTTGACAGAATGGGATTGGAACAAAGCCGGCCAGAAAGAATTCCTCCTTGATGTGTAATCTCCGAGAATTTCAGTCGAGGATGAATCCATGACGATCGTCGATGAATATCGTGAACTGAAGCTGCAGCCCCAGAAAGCTGCCGAGGGGTTGGAGGTTTTTCGCGGCAAGAAGCCGGTGGTGGTGATCTTCAACGACTTGACCCGAGTAGCCGGTCGGGAGCAGGAGCGTTTAATCCTTGAAGATCGTCAGCGACTCAAAGAGGCTGATCTGGCGGTTGTGCGCGTGCACGATGGCAAGGTGACGCCTTTATTTGGCGCCGCGAGCGGATTGCGGTCAAAAGTATTTCGTTCGCAACTTGGTGCCAATTCCGTTGTGGACTTTTGCACCGTGCTGGTCAGCAAAGAGGGTGAGGTGCTGTTTCGAGCCACAAAACCTGCTGAAATCGCGGTATTCCTTGCCCTCTTATAGCTGGTCCGCAGACGTCGAACGCCAGCAACAAGTGGGCATGCCATTGGAGTGTCATGCCCAGTCCGGAGCCTTTTGGGGCGCCATGTGGCTCCAGCCGCCTTCCCGGCAGCACTAAACTAGGGTGACAGAGGTTTAGAGCCAAATCTGACGCCTAGCAGTGGGCGGCTACGTTAATTGCGCTGTATCCCAAATTTCAAGGGAGCACCAATGTTCAGATCGGTACCAAATCATCTTCCCTAACCAGAATCCAATAATTATGCTGCGCGGCAGACGAGATGATCGTTCGCTGGTATCGAACTGCGAGGTCTACCCGGGAGTTTGACCGTAAGTCAGCCTGGACTCGATTGAATTATACTGGATGGTGCGCACCCTCGGTCTGCCAAGCCAGGGCCGCCACTCAACTCACACGGAATTCATATCTTCACCGAATTCCAAATCGCTGAGAACAAGCAGATGACTTCCGTGACGCAAGTCTCGCAGGAGCGCGGTCCTGTCGTCGTCCTCGAAAAGCAATGTCGCAAGCTTTTGCCAAAATCCATTCTCTTCGTTGGCCGCGAATGCGATGGCATCAGGCTTCGTCAACAACTCGATCTTTGTCAGAGAGATGTCAACGGAAACCAGACGTTCGACCGCCTCGTTCGCGCTGGCAAGGTCATCGAACGGCTGGACGATTGCGGGAGATCGCTTGCCAACTATTTCGAACGGTCGAGGTTCCATTTGAGATGAAAAACGTCCAGCAGAAGAGCACCTGATATTGGGCAAAGCGCAAGACTAGCCAAGCAACCAACCAAAAGCGCGACGCAACTCCTGGGTACCGTCTGTTTCGTACCAGCGACCGTGTGCCAGGATAATCCGCTCGGGATCCCATTCGATCATCATTTCGACGGCAGCTTTGAGGTTTAAGAGATTTCGCGAGAAGGTCATTCTCATATCCCGGGGCATGCTTCCATGCGGGTCCTGCACTCCGCCGAGCCATGTGAGGCAGCGCATGAAGAAGCCATCGAGTCTGGAGGGTTCAAAATTCTCGATGAGGTCGGTGAGCACCAATGTATGGCTCTTAGGATGAAAAAACTCGATCTCTGTCATGAAGCTGCCTTCCACGGGCAAGGTCATGAGTTCGTCATCCCACGGATAACCGGCCGTCCCTGACAGCGCATTCGCAGTAAAATTGATGCGCCCCCTGGATTGTTCGCGAATGCGGGGGGCAAGATAGATGTCCGCGCCAGGATAAGCGTCTTTCCAATCGGGGATCCACCAATAATGGATACGGTTCGGCCCCACGATCCAGCGCGGGGAGCCCAATTCTTGCAGATGCTTTTTTAAGATGGGCGAGAGTGCAGTCGGCGAATGAATGAAAAGGCCGCCGGCAAGCCTGATCACGGTCATCCGCGTCGGGAACGACATCCTCGGCCATGGCATGCCAAACCGAATGAGCGGACCGTCGACAATCCAGACATTCTCCGCAACCGGCTTCAGAACACCAATTGGCGGGTAGATGCCTCGGGGTTCACAAGACAAGGTGGCTCCTTCGTTGGAGATCAGCGATCGGCTTTGACGTTGCCTGGAGACAGTGGCGCATGCCGACGCTGCCTTGCAGCGCAGTTGAACAACCGGCGACAAACGAGGATCGCCTATCCTTTTGCAGGCAACGTAGTTTCATTTCTCGAAACGGCTGTCACGAGCATCCCAAAGATCGTCATTGTCGAGAATGTCGAGAGCGAGGTCTTCTTCACCAAATTCGAGATCGCTTAGAACAAGCAGATGACTGCCATGCCGTAAGTCTCGCAAGAGCGCGCTCCGATCGTCGTCCTCGAAAAGTAGTGTCGCGAGCTTGTGCCAAAATCCACTCTCTTCGCTGGCGGCAAACGCGATGGCATCGGCTCCCGTCAGCACCTCGATCTTAGTCGGAGAGATGCCAACGGAAGCCAGACGCTCAATCGCCTCGTTCGCACTGACAAGGTCATCGAAAAGCGCCGCTATTGCATTTGTCTTTTGATTCGACGCCATCGGAAGCAAACCTGTCCGCGCTGCGAAGCCAGAGCCAATTTACATCATAACATGATATACTTTAAGCGAACCATGCACAATGCTCGAATGGTGAGAATGTCGCTGCCATTGGGTGCTCTGCGCGGGCTCTCTCCTCCGCTTGCACCTGAATGCGCGAGGTTGAACAAAATTTCGTGATTTTTCAAGTCGCCATTCGAGCCTCTTTGATTTATATCATGACATGATATATATTGAGGTAAGGGGCCGAACGAGACGACGACGCTTAATCCATTGGAGGAACTTCGGTTGGAACGACTAGATGTCAGAATTGATGGCTCGATACGACTTGATCGCGATGTGCAGTTTTACGGTGTGATCACTGGAAGTCTGACGGTTCCGAGAGGTCGAACCTTTGAACTTCACGGCACGGTCCTTCATGACCTGATCGTGGAGACCGGCGCGATCGTCGTAGTATACGGCTCGGTCGCCGGGCTTCTCAAAAACAAGGGCGGCAATGTCCGCGTCTTCGGTGTCGTTGGATCAGTGATGGATTTTGACGAGACAAGACCAACGGACCTGTCTTGCCAAGCCGCTGCGACGCGAACCGCGTGATGGCTGTCCTGCGTCCGAATTGAGAAGACGTTGTCTTGGGTCGCCCGCTGACAAGCCCGCGGCCTTACAACCCACACCTTCAAACGGCGGTCTTTTCGCGCATAACTCCGAAGGCAGCCTGTCCGAAGATGCTGAACCAGCATGTCTAAGTGATCGACCAGCCGGCTTCTGTCGATCCAAATTCGCCAAGGGTCCCCTTCAATTTTCTAGGTGCAAGAACGTGGCTGAGGTGCAGCAATTCAAAGCAATCAAACCGAGATCAAGGCGCAGCCGTGTCGAAGCCAACGGCAGAAAAACGGTTGGCATGCTTCCGGAATTGCGTAGCCCAACGGCGCCGCAAACCAATGCCGATATTGCAATGAAGGACCCAGAGGGCGAGCCTTCCATCATGGGATTCGTGAAGCAGGCGGTTGTGCCCCTTATTATTCTGCTTTGCGCGATCGCTGCTTTCTCTATCGTCGTAGGGCATATGAGCGGACAGCCGGGCTATTCAGCCAGGGGCAATGTATCCTCCCCCACATCGATCGAATGACCGATCGGAGTCGCACCAGCCAATCCTTTATCACCGTCTCACCGTGGATAAATCTTAAGACCGTCTGCAACGGAATTGGCAACATGTTCCTTGGTGATAACGCCAACGACATCGGTTTCGCGTGGAATACCATGACCACTCACCACCACCGCCATGAACGCATTCTTTCGCCATATCCGCTCGATGACGTCGGATGCGGTCATCTCCGTGCCAACAATGGTGAAATCACGATTTGCGATATCCCCCAGACATACGCCGGTGTGAGTATCTGCCAAGCCGCGTCGTAGCCCTGTATTGATGCGTATGACACCAAATACATGGCTGCCCTTGATCACCACAACGTGGCGAAGCCGCCCCTCCCCTTCGTGCTGGCGCAGGAATTCGTCGAAGCTTTGTTCCGCCTGCAAGACAAGGATGTCGCTGTCCATGACTTCGCGGGCATGGCGAACCAGAAACATGTTGGCATGCAGCGCCTTGGGTATGGGCCTGCCACGACGAACCAGCTTGAGGGTATAGATGTTCTCACGCGAGAGTAGCCGGCGGACGCCGACGCTGGTGGCTACTGCAAGAATCATCGGCATGACGATGTCGTACTCGCGTGTCATTTCGAAGGTCATCGTAATGGCGGTCATCACCGCGCCAGTGCCGCCGCCTACCATTGCGCCCATCCCCACCATCGCAAAGGCGGGGATGCTGATCTGGATTGGAAGACCGAGCATGTGCAGTAAGGCCGCAAAGCCGCCACCGAGGGTCGCGCCCATGAAGAGTGATGGCGAGAAGATGCCGCCGGAGGACCCCGCACCGAGACTTGTCGACGTTGCGATCAGCTTGCATGCAAACAACAGCGCCAGGAGCCACAAGGATGTCGTGTGTCCGACCAGGATGCTCTCGATCGTCGCATACCCTACGCCATCGACATAGTACTGGCCGAACGAGACAAAGAGAACATACATGAGCAGGCCTAGAAACAGCATGCCGATGATATGGCGCGTATAACGGCCGGGAATCTTCTCGAACCAATCCTCGGCCAAATGCAGACCATGAATGAAGGCTGCGGCGGCTACACCGGTCATGGCGCCGAGAGCGGTGTAGAGAAGCAGCAGAACAACAGCGCTGCCGTCGGTCGTTAGCGCCTGCAGGGGCGGCACAAGAAACGCGGGTTGCTGGCCGATAAACCAGCGGCCCACAAAGGTCGCTGCTCCGGTGGCAATCGCGACCGGCAGAAACGTACTGACACTGACTTCAGGCATCATCAGTTCAATGGCAAACATCACGCCACCGATCGGCGTGTTGAAAGTCGCGGCGATGCCCGCGCCTGCGCCAGCCGCAACCAAAACAATACGCTGCCCTATCGGCATGCGAATGATCTGTCCAAGGGTCGAGCCCAATGCTGAACCGATCTGAATGATTGGGCCCTCACGGCCGACCGACGAGCCGCTGCCGATCGCCACGGCGGACGCCAGGGATTTCACGACCGCGACAATTGGCCGGATCCGACCCTCATGATGATAGATGGCGTTCATGACCTCCGGGACGCCGTGTCCCTTGGCCTCCGGCGCAAAATTGCTGACGAGAAAAGTGACGATGATCCCGCCAATAACCGGCGCGGCTATAATGAACACACCCCATCGACTGGGTGACGTGAACACGTTTGCATCATAAACGATTGAGACCGTGCCGTTGAAGAACAGGTTGTGCAGAAGCGCAATCAAATCGCGAAATAGAACCGCCCCCAGGCCTGTTACGACACCGAGGCCGAGTGCCAGAGCCGACAGCAAAAGCAAGCTCAACCGCAAGTCTTCATCATGCTCCGGCGCAGCGTTATTTGAGCCACGCTGGGCAAGGGCATATTCATTCGGCTCGTGAGCCTTTGCATGATCGAGGTTCGACTTCTCTGTGTCTACCATGAGGACGTGCCTTTGCTGGATTGCGCGTGCTCGCCATTTCGAGGCCGATGCAAGCCTACGCGCTGTCAGGCAGATCATCGTCGCGCATATATATCATGACATGATATAAAATCCGAGTTATGAAAAGCAACCGATTCGCAATCGGCGGACCGGGTCCAGATCAATCTCGAAGGAAATTGCCTGCGGCAGGTCGATCAGTAGCGGCAAGCTTGAAAGCATGACGAGATTTCTACGTGCATGTTCGCGTCGGGCTTCCTTGACAGAAGAAATGATAGGAAACGATGACTGTCAAAATTCTCGCAGCCTCTCTCGTGCTCACCATGTCCGCAATCACCGCAGCTCACGCCGCACCGCCCGTCCGCCTCGATCAATTCGGTGCATGGGGCGCATTTTCCTATAAGTCCGACGGCGGTATGAGTTGCTATATCCTGTCGACGCCGACGGCCCAGATGCCCGCTAATGTCGATCATGGCGACAATTTCTTTATGGTCGCGCATTCACCGGGAAAGGACTACGTCCCGGAGGCAATGGCGGGTTACGATCTCAAGCAAGGTGCGCCAATGACGGCCGTGATTAGTGGCAAAACCTTTGCGATGTTCACCCAGGACAGGCACGGCTGGGTTCAGAACGAAGCTGACCAGCCGTCCATGATCCAGGCGCTGAAGTCGGGCGACAAATTGGAACTGCACGCCACCTCGAAGCGGGGAACCGCCACCAGCTATTCATATTCCCTCTCGGGCATCACCGCCGCGTTGAAACGGATCAGTGCCTGCAATTGAGGTCTGGTAATTTCTCTCACCTGAGAGCGACCGGGCTGATTGTGGCTTCCGCTTCACTTAGACCGGCACAAACGTGATCCACCACGCCCGTTCATGTAATGGAGCCCAGATCTCGATCGCTATCATGTCACGCGGATCTGGGCTCCGAGCCGAGGGGCTCGCATTGAGCTGGCGCACCGAGAATCCAAACACGCGAGAAACGGCACCAAGTGAATTTGCCGCCGACCAGGCGATTAACGAGATCACTCTAAACCTTGGTAATCTCGCCGTATTTTTGATGACTTTCTGCCATTGGGCCATAGAATCGCATCAGAAGACCAAGTGCCGTCAGCACGATGAGAAACGCGCATACTAGAAATATTATTCTGCGCGTGATCTTGCCTGTCATGAATGATCATCCACTTCCATCGAACCAAACCATCTATTGAACGCCGCTGAGGGCTCTAATATTGTATTTTCAGTTTCATCTTCAGAACGAGAAATGCTCAGCTGTGTGAAGATAGCAATCTCTGATTGCATCTTCACAGTGTAAAAAGCTATTCCGTCCTGTCGAAAGTTGCGTTTCTGTCGACCTCTAAGACAATTTTTTCGGGGCGCGCTCCTTCCTTGTCCAAGAGAATGACAACCGTGCATTTATCCTTGGTTGAGCGAAACGACAGGAGCCGGCCCTTTGTCTTGATCAGAACCTTTTCTACGACATCTGCGCAATCGGGCAACTGATCCGAAACGAAAATCGGCTGAGGTGCTTCGATGTGCGACGACATTGCCACCACCGGGAAGATCACGGTTGCATTCCAGAATGAGGTCATATCGTTGAACTCCATTCCCGAGGTGCGTTGACGCTTGTCCTTTGCATGACGCCGCTCGATAGCCCTTCTAAGCCAACTAGGTGTGGGACATATTTCTTTCTGTGCTCCGCCGTGCGCGGATCGCCGCCGCGATGAAGACGCGCGACAGGCCATGATAGAGCGGCTCGCGCGACAGCAGCCGCGAGGTTACATAACCGATCATCGAGACCGCCATGATCGGTATGACGGCCTGGTGGTCGCCGGTCATTTCCAGGATGATGACGAAGGCGGTCATCGGCGCCTGCACGACGCCGGCGAAGTAACCCGCCATGCCAAGGATTGCCGCGAGAGCAATGCTCGTGCCGAGCAACGAGCCAACCGTGCTGCCGAGGCCAGCGCCGACGGCAAGCGACGGCGCAAAAATGCCACCCGGAATACCCGAGATCATCGACAGGAAACTTGCCAGCAGTTTTTCGGCGAAGAACGGCAAGGGAAGGGCATGGCCCTCGACTGCGCCGCGTGCCTGATCGTAGCCGGTGCCGAAAGTGTTCCCACCCGAGACGACGCCGATGATGGCAATGGCGAGGCCGCAGCAGCCCGCAAGCAGGACGATCCGCACCAAAGGCTGTGGCAGAGCCCAGCGGCGGATGCGAATACCGATATAAAGGACAAGACCACTGAAGGTAGCGCCGAGTGCCCCGCCGCCAACGCCACAGATCAGCATGACAATCCAGTCCCTGAGCATTATCGGCGCGACATCGGCGGTGCCAAAGTAGTTGTAGCTGCCAGACAGCCCGAGCGCTGCGAGGCCGGAGAGGATGACGGCCATCAGCACCAGGCCATTGGCACGCGATTCATAGGTGCGGCTCATCTCCTCGATGGCAAAGACAATGCCGGCGAGTGGGGTATTGAAGGCAGCGGCAATACCGGCGGCCGAGCCGGCAAGGATCAGCCCCTTGGCCTGCGCCATGCCGCCAAAGCGCGCCACCGCCAGCATGAAGGAGGCTCCCACCTGCACTGTCGGTCCCTCGCGGCCGATGGAGGCGCCGCAAAATAACCCGAGAATGGTCAGCACGATCTTGCCGAAGGCAACCCTGAGCGACAGCAGTTTCGTTCTGTCCTCGTCGTGATGCAGGTGTCGCGCGGCGATCGCCTGGGGAATGCCGCTTCCTTGAGAATTCGGAAACAGCGTCGCCGCCAGATAGGCGGAAAGCATGAAACCGAGCGGTGTCAGTGCAAGCGGCAGCAGCCAGCCCCACTCCCCGGAACTTGTCACTCCGGCAAAAGCCCGCTGCGCCAGATCGGCAAGCTTGGCAAAGCCGACGCTGATCACGCCGATCGCCAACGCCCCCGTCCAGAACACCAATCGCGGCCGCCAGAGATTGAACGAGCCCAAGATAACGCGGGAACGACGGAGGAGTTTCGGTCTACGGAAGCGCGATGACATCATTTGCCTGAACGAAGGTGGAGATCTACTGACGCTATATGTCATGCCATGATATAAAACACGAGACATAGTTGAACTGCCAAACGCACATCGACGTAATCTCGCAAATTCATCTGACCGGAGGATCGGGAAGGCGAACCAGAGCATGAGTAGAAATATGTCGACTGAAGAATCGCCCTTTGGGGGAATGATGAATGCCGCCAGGAGAGGTGATCCGCATCGCTCACCCGCCACGGACGCAAGACCCTATGGCGTTAAATTGTCGAGAGGCAGGTCGGGGCTGTCTTGAAAGCAACTTACGAGCGGTATCGGCAGCCAGGTCAAAGGTCACGTCTGCGTAAACGCTTGCCAGTCGGGGCGTGCGTAAAATATATCATCACGAGATACACAAAGGATGATGTGCATGCGCCCTGACAAGCGGCCCAGACGATCGCACAAGCGTGATTTTGACGTGAACGAGCCTCTGGATCCTGATGTCTATCACGGTCTTGCGGGCGTGCGGCTTGCCATGCGACGGTTTCTTTCATTCAGTGAGGCTGCCCTTTCCGAAGTGGGCGTGACATCGCAGCAGTATCAGGCGCTGCTGGTGATCAAGGTCTCGCCGGCGCGGCAGATCATGATGCGAGAACTCGCCGAACAGATGCTATTGCAGCACAATGGTGCGGTCCAACTGGTAAACCGGCTGGAAGCTGCTGGTCTGGCGGTCCGCATGCCTTCGCCGGAAGACAAGCGCAGCGTCCTGATCGGCCTGACCGAAGTGGGCGACGAACTGCTCGAACAGTTGGCGAGGATCCATCTCAAAGGGATGTTCGAGAATGAGAAACTGCTGGTCGAATCCTTGAGGCGGCTTCGGCGCCTGTCGCGATCCGACTGATCGCAGCGAAAATCGAGGTCTGTGCTCGATAGTTTAGCTCCGGCGGAGCGCAACATCCACGCCTTCGGGCGTGCAACGAGAAGCACTCCTATTGCTTTTCTTCGCTGCATTCCAGCGCGCCGCAGACTTCCTCCATCATGACGTGAGCGGCGTGCATCACCGCCATGGAGAGCGATTTGCCACGGCGGGCATCCTGGCCGACGTCGATCAGCCCCCTAAGCTCAGCCATGTTTTCAATGAGCCCGGACAGTCTCTGTTGAAGCTCAGCCGGCATTTCACCGGCTTTTGGGGTTTCCATCTGGCCTTGGTCGTCGAGGACACCATGACGTTGCAGCAGCTTTTCCAGGCGCAATGACAGAAGGCAGAGGGGCTCGTGCGTTTCCATGATGCTGCTTCGCCTCTCTAGATGCGGTCACGTCTTTCGAACGAAAGCAGACGTAGTGCCGGAGGATGGGGCAACTGATGGTTCTTGTGATTCAACATGAACTCCAGCACCTGCTTGATTGTGGCCGGTTGCGCGGGCTTGGAAATGACGCCGATAACCCCGGAAATACCATCTGCAACAACCTCCGGATTGGCGGTTACCATGACGACTGATATACCGAATTCATCGGCCAGAAATTGACCGATGCGCGGTCCGGTGGCGCCATCGGTGAGGTGGACGTCGACAAGGGCGAAGTCCGAATGAGGCGCGAGCCGCTTTGCACTTTCAAAGCTGTTGGCAATTCCCGAGATCTCATACCCGAGATCATGGATGATATGTTGAAGATCTATCGCGATTAGCGCATCATCCTCAACAATCAGAACGCGTTTCATCAATCAATCCCCCAACTATCAATTACAGCCTTGCCAAAATCCTTGCGTCCGCAGCCTCTGGGTACGGCGCCAATGCTCCAACGCAAATAAAAATGCTAATATGGCCTCATAAAAACTTCCAAATCATCCATGCATTCATCCCCCATTCAGAATCACCTTAATTCACCTTGGATCAAAATATCATGGTATGATACAAAATGCGAGTAGGAAGCGACTGCCCCTCGCGAGTGGGAGCGCGATGCCGAGCAGCACTGAAATGGGGCTCTTCCAAAATCCCTCATTAATCCGATATCGTCTTAAGTATATGATTTTCATCGTAATATACCTGACATTTGATCTTTCCAGGAAGATTGCCTTTCCCGGGGTTTCGGTCGACGTCGATGCAGTGCCCTGTCGCGAGCACTTTGGATCGAGAAAGCACATTAAGAAGATTTAATGTCTTTGCCCGATTCTTGTCGCAATTGCGCCGGATCGTTCCAACGTCTTGGCGCATCAACAGTAGCCGAGCCAGCGTGCCATTATTGATTTGGGAGTGATGCGATGAGTCGCTTTCGTCATTTCCTGCCGGCCATAGTGCTTGCCGGCGGGATGGTTTCGTATGCCTCTGTCGGTTGCGCGCAAATAGCGCCAGCCAAACCCACGGGCTTGTGGTTGACGACGGATTTTCCAGTTCTGACCGAACGTATCGGTGAAGATACCAGCCTGTCCTTGACCCTTTCGAATTCAAACCTGCCGCCGGCGCGTATTGCCTTTTCCGTCAACGGTCTGCCGGACAGCTGGAAATGGGAGCTGGATGGAGCGGGTAAGCCCGTCAGCGCCGCGATCGTCGGTTCCGATGACAGCCAGAGGCTGACCTTGAAGATTACGACACCTGGGACCATCAAGCCCGGAACCTATAACTTTACCGTTCGCGGCACCTCCGACACGAACGAGATACTGCAACTGCCAATTTCTATGACACTGGCTGCCGCAGAGCCAGACAAGGTGACGCTGACGCCAAGCTTGCCAGCGTTGAGAGGAACGCCTCGATCGAACTTCGATTTCGATGTCGCCATCAAGAATGACAGCCAGGAGAACGAGACCTTCAATCTTGTATCGGATACTCCGTCCGGCTTTGCCGCGACTTTCAAAGAACAATACGGCAGTCAGGAACTGACCAGCCTTCCCTTCAAGCCCGGTGAAACCAAGACCGTAAAGGTATCCGTAAAGCCGCCACAGAATGTTGCCGCCGGCAAGTATACAGTCATGGTGGAAGCGTCCAGCCCGAAGGTTCAGGGCAAGACGCAGCTGGTGCTCGATGTTACCGGTCAACCGTCGATATCCCTGTCAGGCCCGGATGGCCGGCTTTCCGGCAGGGCCGTGGCCGGCAGAGAACAGGTGTTCAACTTCACCATCAACAATTCCGGAACGGCACCTGCGACGGATGTCAAGCTTTCGGCAAGTGCTCCCAGTGGCTGGAATGTTCAGCTTGACCCGAAGGCGCTCGATGCCATCGCACCCGGCGCTCAGCAAACGGTTGCTGTGCACATGACGCCATCGAACAATGCAATTGCCGGCGACTACATGGTCAATATAAGGGCGGACGGTAGTGGCGCATCCGACAATGCGGACTTCCGTGTCACCGTGACGACATCGACTATCTGGGGCGCCGCCGGTCTCGGCGTGATCGGCGCGGCCGTCATCGTGCTTGCCATGGCGGTCACAAGGTATGGACGCCGATGAACACGCCTGTCATCGAGGCAAAAGGCCTCACCAAACACTACGGTCGCTCTGTTGCCGTCGAAAGTCTCGATCTGGTGGTCAATAAGGGAGAGATTTTTGGGCTGCTCGGGCCGAACGGCTCCGGCAAGACGACAACGATCCTGCTTTTGCTCGGACTGACCGAACCCGATGGCGGCAGCGTGCGCGTGCTGGGTCATGACCCCTTGCGTGAGCCGCTGGAGGTCAAGCGCAGGGTTGGCTATTTGCCGGATGCCGTCGGATTCTACGACAGCATGAGCGCCTGGGAGAATCTGCGTTACACCATGCGCCTTGCCGGCATTGCCGATGCGGAGCAGCACATTGCAAGCGCCTTGGCGCGCGTGCGCCTCACTGAGGTTGCCGATCGCCGCGTATCAACATTTTCGCGCGGTATGCGACAGCGGCTCGGTATTGCCGATCTGCTGGCAAAGGGAAGCGAAGTCGCCATTCTGGATGAGCCGACGTCGGGTCTCGATCCGCAGTCGACGCAGGAATTGCTCGATCTCATCGTGCAACTCGCCGGTGAAGGCATGACGATCGTCCTGTCTTCGCATCTCTTGTCGATGGTCCAGGCGATCTGTTCCCGGGTGGCACTTTTCCATCGCGGCAGGGTCGGTTTGGTCGGCCGCGTTTCGGATCTCGCCAGCCAGGTTCTGGGCGGGTCGTACATCATCGAGGTTGAGGCGGAAGGATGCGACACCGCCAAGATAGCCTCCGGCATCCCGCAGACGAGGCGGGTGACGGCCATAGCATCCGACGTAACCCGCATCGACGCGGAGACGGATGTTCGCCCCGAAATCGCCAGCAGGATCGTTTCAGCCGGCGGCCGCCTCAGGCGCTTGTCGATGGATCGCTCGAGCCTCGATGAAGTCTATGTACGTTATTTCGAACAGGTGGATCATGCAGCGTGAAGGCTCCCCCTTTGCCGGTCTCTCCACGGTTGCCATGAAGGAGGCAGCCGATCACATGACGAGCCCGCGTATGCATCTTGTGATGCTGCTCGTGCTCCTCACCGCCTTCGGCTCGATCTATGCGGCAATCGGCGAGATCAAGAATACCCTCAGCGAAGATCAGTTTCTTTTTCTTCGCATCTTCACAACGGCCCGCGAGCCGCTGCCGTCCTTCGTCGCCTTCCTGGGCTTCCTGTTGCCGCTGGTGGCAATAGCGCTCGGCTTCGACGCGATCAACGGCGAGTATAACCGCCGCACGATGAGCCGTATCCTGTCCCAGCCGATCTATCGCGATGCGCTGCTCGCCGGAAAATTCATCGGTGGGCTTCTGGTCATAGGGATCTGCCTGGTCACGCTCTGGCTACTTGTCACCGGCATGGGGATTCTGATGCTCGGCCTGCCGCCGTCGGGTGAGGAAATCATGCGTGGCGTGGCCTTCCTGATCGCTTCGCTCGCCTATGCCGGCGTTTGGCTGGCGATTTCGATGCTGTTCTCGACGCTCTTTCGGGCTCCAGCAACTTCGGCGTTGGCCGGGTTGACGCTCTGGCTGGTCTTCACGATCTTCTGGAGCATGATCGGGCCGCTTCTGGCAGGAGCGATAGCGCCTATCGATCCCCTCGATCCGATGACGGCCGTGCATCAGGCGGAAATCGCGCATGCCATCGCACGACTGTCTCCGAACACGCTCTTCGGCGAGGCTACGCTTGCGCTTCTCAATCCCGCAACCAGGGCGCTGGGCCTGATTTTCGTCACTCAGCTCCAGGGAGCCCTGCTCGGAGCGCCGCTGCCTTTCGATCAGAGCATTCTTCTGATCTGGCCACAATTTTCTGGGCTGATTGCTGCCATGCTGCTTGTTTACACGATCGCCTACGTCGTGTTCCAAAGGCAGGAAATAAGAGCATAGGCAGATGCCAGACTCAGCTCGACAGTTGTCGACTGAGAGAAGTCACTCCACCTCAATTGCAAGCACCGATCCGTTTCAATGCGGCGGTAATGCCTGAGAGGGAATAAGAGTATCCCCCACAGACGGACGTGTTTCTCTATCGCATTTGAATTGGCGGCAATTGATGCGCCCCACACCAGCTGGCCTTGTGAAACTCCCCCACCACCTATGCCAAGACGCCTGAGGAATAGAAATTCGTGCCGGCGCAGGCCATGCGCCCGCTATTGCTGCGCCATTAGTGGCGGAAGAAGATTGGCGCGGGCGGAGTAGCGCGGCTGGTCCGTGAGATGAAATGCAACCAGCGCATAGACCGCGATCGCCAGAATCATGATTGCGATACCAAGCAATGGGACCCCGACCTGTGGTTCCGCCGATATCTCATGATGCTTTGCGATAAGCGGGTTGCGATCGTTGTGACCTGACGCTGCTGCCGAAGGAAAGCGTAGCCTCAGTTCCTTTTCAAGCTTCGCTGTTCGCATTAGGCGTTGGCGGCCAATCCTGTCAGATTTGAATTTCACAACATCGCCCATCACATCCTCTATGGCGCTCCATCAAACACCATCTCCTCTCCATTGCAGGCACCGTTGCGATAATCAGAACCCAACGCATCGCCACTCTCGAGCCCGAAACGCCTCTCCCGCGCGCCGCTTGACCCCAGAGGAATTACCGATCTCTCGTCGGCAGCCGCGTCAAAATTGCAGTTCAATAATGTCGCCCAAACTGGACAACAAATTAGATCGACATATATCATGCCGTGATATAAAGTCACGATAAGATTGTGGACGGCGACGAGTAATTTTTGGCGCAAATGCGCGGTCCTCCTTGCCGCAACCGCACTCTGTTAAACCGACGCAAAATTGTCCCGTCGGCGCTTGGCGATGCGGGACTTATCCGTCAACGTGATTGGAAGGATGATGAAGCTCCGCATTACAATCGGTATTGTGGCTGCTATCGTGGTTATACTTATTTGGCATGCTTGGCGGCCATTTTCGGCAGGCCCGTCGGTCGATGAAATCTCAGCGTCAATCCACGTGAAAGCAACAGATTCGCAGTGTACGACGGCTACCGAACGCTCTGGCTATTGGTGCAGCTATTCTTTTCACATTGGCTCTCGCGCCTTCACCGGAAGGCGAAGGTTTTCAGAGATCAAAGGTCGATGGTGGGCTGTAGAATAGCGATCCTGAGAAAGGCTATTTCGACTTAGCTGAACGATGCAGTCTTAGGCACATTGTCAATGATCATCCAACAAGGATCGCTCATTCCCCTAGCATGATCGCGGGACTGGCGTGTACCGATTCAGCTTGATCGATCTCGGTATCCTTTTCATCGCTTAGATTTTATGTCACGTCCCGGCGAGCGCAGGATTGTCGGGATTTTTTGTATTTTCGGTGCGATTGCTACGGAGCTGCTGCAATTATTTTTACAAGGCGGCAACTCACAGATTGATGGCGCTCTCATCAAATGTCTCGGTATGACTTTGGGACTATTGCCTGGCGCCGTGTTGCTCGAGATTTCCAGTCTTTATTGCCATGAGGGACGGCGCGTTTATTTAGCACCATGTTGTCAGTCGGTCGCCGCTGCGAGTATGGGGCCACCTTGTTGCTCCTGAACCAGAATTGCCGTGCGAAGCTCATCCGGTGCCTTCGGGAAATCGAACGTGGCAGGCTTCCCATCCCACTGCCCGAGATGCTTCAACGCATGCACGACGTGAGTATGGGGCAAAGTACTGCCGGCGTTTTCACCACGATCGATCGGCACGTTGATGAGCTTTGGGTCATATCGGATCAACCAGACGTCCGCCGCCGATCTTGGGGCTTCGCCGCTCCCGATTTGAGCGCCACCTTGGTTAAGGGCGATGGACGGTCCCTTCAAGCGGGAAACAGTTGCCAGAAGCTGGGTCACCTCGGTCAGGTTGTTGCCAACCACGGTCTTCGTTCCGTTGACAATCATCTGCGGGGTATAGGGCCCTGACTGATGAAGTGGGGCTTCGTATGCAACCTGCCTGTCTGTAAATTCCTGTTTATCGAAAATGTCCTTCCAGCCGAGATAGTCCCAGTAGGTCACTGCGAAGCTCAGGGTGAGGACGTCATCACGCTTGCTGAGCTTTATGAGGTTGGCGTTCGCAGGAGGACAAGACGAGCATCCCTGGCTCGTGAAGAGTTCGACAACCGTGGGGGAGCGGCTATCGCTTGATGCGCCATACGAAACACTCGCCATGACACAAACAGCTGCTCCGGTGATCAATAGTCTCGTCAGTTGCTTCATCGCTTCTCTCCCAATGGCTTCATCATCGGCTTCGCAGCGAAATCGCCATTTGTTACACGCACACGGTTTTGTGACCATCTGGATCAGGCGTCTTTGGTGGGATAGTTCCTGAGCGTTCAAGCGGAGTGGCCGGGTTCACCTGCCGAAAATTATTTCGCCAAGCCTGTAACAACCACACTTCGCCGCTCGTATCCCCTAACAGCACAGCCGCTTAGCTGGCGCGAGAGGAGCGACCATGGCCACCATGGACCACCTGGACACATCACCGCCGACTGGACCGACGAGAGTATTCATTCGACGGCATTCCCTCGTCACTCGGATCACCCATTGGCTCAACGTCCTCTGTCTCAGCCTGCTTCTGATGAGCGGATTGCAGATATTCAATGCGCATCCGTCGCTCTATTGGGGGCAGTACGGTGCCGATGCCGATCCATCCTGGCTTTCGATCGCGGCTGTCCAGGATGGAGACAGCACGCGTGGCGTCCTTCGCATCGGTCGCCTGTCCATCGTGACAACAGGCATTCTCGGCGTTTCGCGGGAAGGTGGCGAGCTGACGGAGCGCGGGTTCCCAACCTGGGCGACCATCCCGAGCTATCAGGACTTGACGACAGGCCGCCAATGGCATCTATTCTTTGCATGGCTCTTTGTGATCAATGGATCGATCTATGCGTTGTACGGCTTTTTCGGCGGTCATTTCAGGCGCGATCTCGCGCCAAGTGCTGAAGAGCTCTCGCCCGGCCATCTGAAGCAGGAGATCGCCGACCACGCGCGGCTGCGTTTCCCGAAGGGGGAAAAGGCCCGCCACTATAATGCCCTCCAGAAGCTCACCTATCTGATCGTCATCTTCGTTCTGCTGCCGCTGATGCTCGCGACAGGGCTAACCATGTCGCCGGCGATGGATGCCGGTTTTCCCTTCCTGCTCGATTTCTTTGGCGGACGACAGTCTGCACGCTCCATCCACTTCATTTGCGCCTGGTCGATCGTGCTCTTCGTTCTGGTGCATGTCGCCATGGTCATCCTCTCCGGGCTTTGGAACAACATGCGTTCGATGATCACCGGCCGATATGGGATCGAAAGCGAAGGGGGCCGGAAATGACGTTCTTCATCACACGCCGTCGCCTGTTGATCGGATCAGCGGCTGGGCTAGGTGCAATCGGCCTGGCCGGCTGCGACGACGTCGCCCAGAACGCCAACGTTCAAAACGTACTGGCGATGGCGGAAAAACTGACGATGAAAAGCCAGCGGCTTCTCGTCCCGAAGGACAAGCTGGCTCGTGAATTTTCCGAAGCCGACATCTCGCCAACGTTCAGGCCGAACGGCACGAGTCAGCCGGACAGCGAAGATTATGCCCGGATGATGCAAACGGGCTTTGCGGACTGGCGACTGAAGATCGACGGTTTGGTCGAGCATCCGGTCGAACTCTCATTGGCGGATCTCAAAAAATTGCCATCGCGAACGCAAATTACCCGACATGACTGCGTGGAGGGTTGGAGCGCCATCGGGAAATGGACGGGCGTGCCGCTCGGGCCGATCCTGCAGAGCGCGGGCCTGAAGCCCGGAGCCCGTTATGCCGTCTTCTACTGTGCCGACCAGCTCGAACAGACGGTCGACGGCAGCAGGACCTACTACGAAAGCATCGATCTGATCGACGCCTTTCATCCGCAGACGATCCTTGCCTATCAGCTCAACGGTAAGGACCTCGAAGTGGCTCACGGCGCGCCGCTTCGCCTGCGCGTCGAGCGGCATCTTGGCTACAAGCACGCAAAGTACGTGATGCGCATCGAAATCAAGGACAGCTTCGCCAGCCTTTGGGGTGGCAAAGGCGGTTTCTGGGAGGACCGCGGCTACGAATGGTACGCGGGAATATAACCGTTCGGGAAACGCTTGACTGCGGGCAATGATGCCCAACACAAGGAGAAGACCATGTTGAAGATCACTGCGGTAGCTATCGTTCTTGCATCGGCGTTCACGCTTCCGGCTTTTGCCGACGACGCAATGATGGCCACGAAGTGCGACGACGCATCGATGATGAAGATGCAAGCGAGCATGGACAAGATGACCGACCCTATGATGAAGGATAAGAAGGAAATGGCGTCCAAGGAAATGATGATGGCCAAGGACTCCATGAAGGCCAACAAGATGGACGACTGCAAGATGCACATGGACAATGCCATGAAGAGCATGGGCAAGATGTAGCAAGTATCCGTGGCGACCGGGCGGCGCCCGGTCCCCACATGCACTTTGCGGAGCCGCCGGTTCGGTTCGCGTACAACGCTTCGCAAAGGCGAGCTGTTGATTTGCATGCGCGCGGGTCCTTCAGCCGCCGCTCTCGAGCTTGGCCATCAAGCCGAAAGGTTCTCATTGCTCGGCCTGGCTGCACCTCTCCTCCTCGGTCATCGGCCCCCAAGTTTGTTATTCGCGGCGCGCCGCCCAACGAAGTCCGACGTAACCGAACACGCCGGCGGTAAGTGAACCTGCAAGAATGCCGATCTTGACCCGGTCCTGGAACAAAGGGTCATTAAAGGCAAGCAGCCCGATGAATAGGCTCATCGTGAAGCCGATCCCGCAAAGCAAGGAGACACCGAGTACCTGTCGCCAACTGGCACGAGCCGGAAGATCGGCAAGCTTGAACCTGACCATCAAAAACACAGCGCCAAACACGCCCATCACCTTGCCGAGCACCAAGCCGAGGGCAACGCCAAGCGTGACCGGCTCAACCATCACTGTGGGCGAAATTCCCTGAAACGATACGCCAGCATTTGCAAAACCGAATATCGGCACGATCACGAACGCCACGGGCTTCGCTAGAAGGTGCTCGAGGCGGTGCAAAGGTGATACGCTATCAGACGCTTCTGGCTTCCCACGCGTGACGGTGATCGGGATGAAAAGCGCGAGCAACACGCCCGCCAATGTCGCGTGGATCCCTGACCGCAGGACAAAGACCCAAAGCACAGCCCCCAACAGCAGATAGGCCACGAGCGAATTGGTCTGCCGGCGGTTGAGCACGAACAGGATGACAAGGACAAGCATGGCGCCGATTAAATCGGGTATCGAGATGCCGGTATTGTAGAACAGAGCGATAACAATGACCGCCCCAAGATCGTCGATGATGGCCAGTGCGGCCAGGAAGATCTTTAGCGACGCAGGGACGCGGGAACCCAGGAGTGACAAGACGCCGAGGGCAAATGCGATATCGGTCGCCGTCGGTATTGCCCAGCCTCGAAGAGTATCAGGGTTGCCGCTGTTGACCGCGACATATATCCCGGCCGGGATCAGCATTCCGCCGGCCGCAGCGACGCCAGGCAGAATACGCCTGCTCCACGAGGAGAGCTGCCCGTCGAGCATTTCGCGCTTGATCTCAAGGCCGACCAGCAGAAAAAAGATCGCCATCAGGGCATCATTGATCCAATGCTGGATACTGAGCGGTCCAATGTAGGCATGGAGCGTGGAGAAGTAGCTGGAGGCGAGCGGTGAGTTCGCCGTCAAGATTGCCAATGCCGCCACGAACATCAAGACAAGCCCGCCAGATGCCTCGCCATCAAGAAACTGCCTGAGCGTTGAGTTTATGCGCCCGACAGGCAGGATTTTGGACACCATACGCCCCGCTCGCATCCTATGGATCGCCGTGCTCGGCACGCAGATCTTGGCGACGCTGATCGCGGTCTACGGGGTATTCATGACGCCGCTTGGCTGGGGTTGGGCCGCGTTCGTTTGGGGATATGCCTTGGTCTGGTTCCTCATAAACGATCGCGTGAAATTGCTTGCATACCGAATTCTCGATCCTCTCAAGATCCAGCCCCGGCGCGAAGCGAAGCTACCCGGCAGTCAGACGTCGCAGACCGCTGGATGAGATGAGGCGCCATTGTGTGGGATCTGATTAGAAGGAAGGTGGACGATGAAAATACGGTCGAAGGACTTCCGCGTACGCGAAGGCGATGACGTCGATCTGAAGAAATGGCCGACCTCGGTCCATCCTGCTTACAAGTCAAAGGGCCAGTACGAGAAGATCCTGGAAGAGCACGTCGCACAACTCAGCGACATGCAGCAGCTTCTCTACGCATCCAACCGTCATGCTATCTTGCTGATCTTCCAGGCGATGGATGCGGCGGGCAAGGACGGCGCGATCCGGCATGTGATGTCGGGGGTTAACCCTCAAGGCTGCCAGGTTTTCAGCTTCAAACATCCCAGTACGGCCGAACTTCAGCACGATTTCCTTTGGCGGACTACACGTGACCTGCCTGAACGGGGACGGATCGGCATCTTCAACCGGTCCTACTACGAGGAAGTGCTAATCGTCCGAGTGCATCCTGAAATACTCCAAAGTGAAGGGCTCCCCGACGCCACACATGACGACAAGACCCTCTGGCACGACCGATATCGCTCGATCAGGAATTTGGAGAAACATCTCAACAGCAACGGGACCCGTATCGTCAAATTCTTCCTGCATCTTTCAAAGGAGGAGCAGCGAAGGCGCTTCCTGGCGCGCATCGATGAGCCGGAAAAGAACTGGAAATTCAGCCTTGCGGATATAAAGGAGCGGAAGTTCTGGAAGCAATATATGGAGGCCTATGAACAATGCCTCGGCGCGACAAGCACAGCCGGCTCCCCTTGGTACGTCGTCCCGGCCGACGACAAGGATAATGCGCGGCTGATCGTCTCCCAGATCGTCCTTGATACGTTCAAAGGACTCAACATGGCTTATCCGGAAACGAGCGCGGGGCGCCGGCAGGAGCTGCTGGCGATCCGGAAGCGGCTTGAGAAATAAGAAATCGTGCGACCTCCGGCTCGAACAGTTTCGCGGAACCTGTTGAAAATCGTTGGAGGAAAGCGGACTGTCGCAGCCGAGAATGAAGCGCTCGAAAGAAAGCCTAATAGCGTTCGAACACGTGGGCTCGAACCCACAATATGGTTTTGCTGGCGCCAACGAGACAATCCATTGAAGCCTTGCTTTGCAGGCATTTGTAACGCGAGCAGGCTAACTCTTGATCCCCGGTACCACGGACGTCGACGCGACATGCCCACCAATGCAGAGTGACTCTACTTGGGGTTTCCGCTCAGCCCAGGCCAAGCCGAAGGCGAGCTGATGCCTCCAATTCCTCAGCGAAGCCAAGTGTGGATCGAAGAACGGCTGCCTCATTCGAAGCCGATGTTCCATGGTCCTTGATCGCGATCGGGAATTCCATGCGGCCAGCGCTTGTGTACGCTCGGACACTGTACAAGAGCCAAGCGTTTCTTCGTTCCTCGACTTTTATCAACTCGATGTTTGCCATCGTCAATCTCCAACCATCGGAGGCTCTATCTCATCGGACAGACGCGTAGTCTACTCTGAGGTAGCGCCGATCGAGAGGTTCGGAAAATACCCTACGAGAATCTATCGGCTGAACAATCGCTAGCCCTCGTCCTGAGAAAAACCCGCCGACCAAGCTACCAATGCTGTGGCAACACTCGTTGTTGCAGCATCATTGTCAGCAGCAAAACCGCCGAGGCTCTAATCGCAGCCGGATGAAAGTTCAGTGGCAGGTCATCTCCGGCAAAGCCGGGGCGGTTCACTATGCGGATCTTGACATGCCTTCTAACGCAACGGAACTAGCAATCGCCCCGGTCACTATTGTCAGAACGCGCTTTACGTCCGCACCATTGTTAAGAAATCGGAGCACAAGAGCTTTTAGTTCAGAGTCAAGTTCTGCGAGATCCTGCTTGGCTCTTAACTGCTGCATATCTCCTTCCACGGCAACTCTGCCCGCGAGTGCCTCAGCAATCCGCTTGGCAACCCGATCTGCAGCATCGCGAGAGGGATCACGCTGGACGTGAGCATATATTCCGGTGGAGCTTAAGTCGGCATGGCCAAGAATTGCGCCCGTCAGCGCCATCGCCTCTCCTGAAGAAGCGGCTGTAGAGCCAACCGTGTGCCTCAGTGTATGTGGCGTGGCACCAGCGATCTGAGCTTTTGCAACGGCCTTGCGCCAAGCCCGTACGGCTCCCTGATAATGTCCCTCACCATGCTCAGCCGGAAACACAAACTTGCTCTCTCCTCTTGGAATTGAGTTCAACAAAACCATTGCATGCGCGCCTAAGGGACGGATCGACCTCCCGGTTTTACTGTCTTTAAGTTCGATTAGTCCGTCATCAAAATTTACTTCCGACCATTCCAGGCCAGCTATTTCTTCGCGGCGGCAGCCGGTCAAAGCCAATAGGCGGATAATGATTATAGCCTTTCGATTGTGACCTGCAGCTTCAAGTTCATCCAAAGCGGCCCCCAGGCGTGCAAGCTCATCTATGGTAAGAAATCGCGTCCTTCGATTATCAGTTTTCCGAATAGCAGCGGTTGTGCATGGATTATGGGCAATGATTTCGTTCCGAATGGCAAAACTGAAAACGGCAGACAGATCGCGCGCTACCTTGCGTCCGGATGCCGCACCGCCTCTCACAATGCTCCGTCGACGAATTCCTATCTTCTCGTCGCGAGACGTCTTTCCGGATGTCACATCAGCAACGAGTCGCTCAATATCGCCTGAGTTTAGACTTTGCGCCCGTCGCTTCCCAAGTAAAGGCACTACATGGTTTCGAAGACGCGCCAACGTTACGGACTTAGTCCTTGCCTTCATCGGCTCGCCTTGCCGCCGACCGCGCTGAACGAAGCAGCCCTCTTTCTCATAAAGATCGATGAGCGCACCAATCGTCATCTGCCGGCGCATTGCCTGGAGATCCCCCGCCGGATCTTGCCCAGCCGCAACACTCCCGAGCTTAGCCTTGGCGAGCTTTCTTGCTTGCTCTACGGTGATCGGACCAAAACGCCCTATCGTCAAAATGCGCTGGGGAGCTGAGCGACCGCCGCCATCAGCTCGATACTTGATGAGGAAAGTCTTCACACCCGTGGGAGCGATGCGAAGACCAAAGCCTGCAAGCTCGCTATCCCAAACGTGATAACGTTCATGATCCGGCCGAGCCGCATCGACGACGCGCTTCGTCAGCAGCACACTACTACGCTTGCTCATCTACCACCTCCAGGACTTTTAGCGGGTCACCACCAGGACACCACGGCAATCGGAAACTGAAGGATAATGATAGCGTTCAATCGGCGGCGGTGTCAACCTAAGCCATTGAATAGTCGTGATATTTAGCACGTTTGGATACTTTAGCGGTACCCAGTTTTATCCTCCCCAGGAAAAGGCTACTCTTTCATTTCTTGCGGTGACAACCGACCTGCAATCGTCCAGCCTCACCAGATTGCGGGTATGGTTTTCGAGGCGGGATGCCAGTCGGATCGCCGAGTGAGGCTTCAAAGAGCCCGCAGGCGCTCCTGGTGTAACTCCAACCGGCTCGGTGCAGACAAGCTGTTGACAAAGCGCGCGAGAGAGAGGGCGGGCGCAGAAACGGCCGGAATGATGGGGCGACACAGATGAAGCGGATTCGAATAAGGGGGTGGGATGGAGAGCATTGAATCTTTCGAGCGGCTCGGTTTGGCACTGGCTATCGGCGCAGTCGTCGGCGTAGAGCGCCACTGGCGGGAGCGCGATGAAGGTGCGGGAAAGCGAACTGCCGGAATCCGCACCTTCATGATCGTCGGCATGCTCGGCGGTCTTTCGGGCCTGATTGAACAGACGCAATCCCCGCAGCCTGCGCTATACGGCCTCGTCGTCGTCGCCATGTTCGCAATCTTTAGCGCCATCTTCGCTCTCTATCAGTTTCGGGAATCGATCGTGGAAGGCGATTACAGTGTCACCACCGTCGTCGCAGCCATGACAACCTTTGCGCTGGGATCCCTCGCCGTGCTCGGCAATGCGCGGCTGGCAGCGGCCGGCGGCGTTTCGCTCGTGGCAATCCTGGCCAGTCGCGAGATATTGCATCGGTTCGTTCGGGCTCTAAGTTGGAACGAGCTGCGATCGGCCATCGTTTTCCTTGCAATGGCTGTCATTGTCTTGCCGATCCTGCCCACTGCTCCGCTCGGCCCGTTTGGCGGCATTTCTCCCTCCGGCACTTGGCAATTGGTAGTCCTTCTCGCAGGCACCTCCTTCCTGGGATATGTTGCCGTCAAGGCGTTCGGCCAGGTTCGCGGCGAACTCGTCGCCGGAGCAGTCAACGGCCTGGTATCGTCAACCGCGATTGCCGTCACGAATGCCCGTCTCAGCCTTACCGGACAGTCGGCAGCACTGTTGGTTGCCGGCGCAACGGCCGCAAACGCCGTCTCGTACCTCAAGGTGCTTTTTTACATCGCCATTCTTGCGCCGCCGATCGCAGTGCGCCTCGGCCCCTCCCTGGTTGCCGCCGCTCTCGTGATGGCCGGTTTTTCACTGCTCTTTGCACGGAAGGACACTGCCGGGCACACTGAACACCGCACACGAAACCCGTTCGAATTGCTTTCCGTTTTGAAAACTGCGCTCCTTCTCGTTGCCGTAGGGTTCTTCGCACGGGCGGCCGCGGCCTGGTTCGGGCAATCTGGCTTGCTTGTCGTCTCAACGCTCTCTGGGCTTGCAGATATTGATGCCATCACTGTTACAATTGCCGGCATCCTTGACACTATAAGCGCTGAATTTGCGGCAATGGCTCTCGGGGCTGCCGTTGCCGCCAATACGGTGGCAAAGACGGCATATGCTTTGGTCCTGGGCGGTCGCGCATACAGTGGCCGCTTTGTATTGGCCAGCGCCAGCGCGCTCGTCGCTGGCATCGTCGTGTTCGAAACAACACCGGTAATAGCGTCGCTTTTGCCGGAACACTTGCCGTAATAGCGACCAAGCTGCGAATCGGCTCTAAAGATTCACCCATTAATGCCGGCGATAACTTTTTGGAAATGCAGTAAAAATTGAGAGAGGAGTGGTGGCATCCCCGCGCTGCTCCCAATCCCAACTTTGGCGCGAATTGGGCAAGCAGATCAATATGTTGGATTCCGTGCGTAAGGGGTCAACGTTCGGATCCGATTCACACCCTGCACCTGCTCGCAACTCTCACGGGTCAGAAACGCAAGCTGATCTGTCGTTTCAACACCCTCAGCGATAATAGGCAAATTCAGGCCACGTCCGAGCCCGATAACTGCCCGTATGATTGCCGCTGACGAGGACTGTCCGATATTGTGAACGAACGATTGATCTACCTTGATCTTGTCGAATGGAAAGGATTGCAGATGGGAGAGCGATTAATAACCGGTCCCGAAATCATCCATCGCGATCCGCACCCCAAGCGACTTAAGGCGCCCAAGCGTCGAGATCACGCGCTCAAGGTCGCGATGATGCGGTCGGCGAGAACCGCCGCGGAGGCAGCGTCAACTTCTGCCAAAACCATAAATTCGTCGCCTCCAAAGCGGGCAACAAAAGCACTATCCGCAGCCACGCAAAGGCGTTTGGCTGCCGTGAGCAGAACAACGTCCCCAATATTGTGACCGAACAAATCGTTGACCTCTTTGAACCGATCCAGATCGAGGTATAGGACCGCAAACTGTGATCCTTCCACGCCGTGTTGTTTAAGCAAACCGTCGAGTTTCCGATTTTGCGCGGCACGGTTCGGCAATTCAGTCAACGAGTCGTGCAGTGCCAAATGCGCTATTTGCCGCTCGGCATTCCGGTGTTCGGTAATATCCTCATGCGTCGAGACCCAACCACCATCGGACAGTTTCTCGTGGTGCACGCGAATGACCTGGCCGGACTTCAGCTCCGCCAACCAGTCCTGAGATAATTTGAATGTAATATTTCTCTAATACACCCGCAACCGTTGCACAGTTCGCATGAACATGATGAGCACGCTCTGCAAGTTCCGGTGGCAGGCAAAACCGCGAGTTCACGGCCGAATTAGCGCGTAAGCGAACTGGAACGGTTAAGGATCAGCTCGTCACTTTGAATGGTTGTTACCGGCTCCATACGGGCAAATAAAGAACGGATCCGGTCAGTCTAAGGCGTCTGAGACTTCAGGCGCGTTCATGGAGGCCCCGAAACCAATAGATCGCCGTATCAGCAACTGCTGTTATCCTCTTGGCATTTGATAGAATCACTACCCTCTTCCTGCGGCTCCATCTGCTGTTGTGGTATCAGTTTTGCCGGTGGAACTTTATGTGAATTTCCCTCACTTTCTGCGGGCAAGATGTTGTTCTTTTGAAGAAAATCTCCAGGATCGTCCAAAGAATCATCCTGATTATTGTCGTGGTTGATTTCTTCTACAATGCCCTTATCTCGCCGCTGTACGCTACCAAAATGATCTTCACTCCCACGCGGTGTAGTCATATCTGGCCCTTTGTCATTCGATAGGCCATGTTCTTCATCGGGCTGAGACGAAATGCCATTCGGCTCGGCGGCGACCGGGGTTGTCTCGTCCACTTTGGATATGACATCGTCATCTGTCGTCCACGCCAAGGTCCGTGGAGTGAAAATTGTGTCTTCTGGTGTCGCCGGTATATCGATCTCAGTTAAATTTTCTTGCGGCAGAGATTCGTATTCGACACGGATCTCATCTGCCATATTGTAGATCGTCTGATAGGTAATCTCCTGATTGACCTCAATCTGGTTGATCTCGACCAACGGACCTTCGACAACGACCGGCTCGTCATACCACACCGAACTACGCCCTTCGTAATATCCGTCGTAGAAGCCGTCCCAATAGGAACGCCAGATGTAGAATTCCGGGCTGACCGGTTCGAGATACATATAATATGTTGGATAGTACACTCGTGCGGTGTAAGCGAGTGCATCGAAAGAGCCCGCCACCATTGTCAGTGTGAGCAGCATATGTTGGTAGGTCCGGTCGTCATCAGGTCGGCTATCGTAGTAGGCGAGGTCCTGCCTCAGTCGCGCCATTTGTCGTTGAAGCGTCGCATTTGCGGAAACCTGACTTTCCAGCGACGAAACGCGTTTTTGCAGAACAGTCACCTTCTCACGTAGAGCTCGAACTTCGGCCCTGCTTACTGTCTTGGTTTGATTGCCTGACGTTGAGAGTACATATCGGGAAGAATAGGTTTTCCATGCAGCGTTCAGATAGCGCATGCCTTGTGCAGCCTGCCTGTTTTGCGCTGGCGTTAAGGCATATAGCGTTTGCAACTCACCGATAGCCCTTGATAGGCTGCCGGTGGCATCGGCAATGGCCTTGCTGCTGTGGGTCGCAAGCGCATCCTCCAATCGCTGGTTGGCGCGTGCCGCACGAGTCACACCTTCGAGAACGTTAGTAGCACTTCGGTGTCGGATGCCGAGGGTTTCCTTGTAGCTCCCCGCGATCATCCCGAATGACACACGCAAATCCAACAGTAGCCCTTGGGCATTTCGTTTGGTCGGAAGCGCGGCAACAGCGGAAGATGCAAAGCTTACTTGAGTGATGTAGGCCGCTGCGGCAATCGGTATCGAACTAGCCGCCTGAGCAGAAATCGCGAGTATCAAACTGCCTGACGCAATTTTGTTCAGTATCGAAGTTATGAACATATTGGAAAACCCATATTTGTGCCTTCGAATGCGCTTGCAGGTTTCATGCCCGCGTTCGAGCGAGGCACCGCTGCAATACTTTCAAGGTCGATTTTGATGAGGAAGGGGGCCGAAAGCTCCGGAAAAGCTCCACCTCGGTAAACTAGAACCGCGGCTCTATCTTGGCCAACCGAAACCAAGCTTCCTATGATTGCCACCGCAGACGGCAGTGTCATCGCACGCAATCACGTGCTCTGCGAAGGCGACCTCAGGCGCGCGCCGATCTGTTTTCTGAATACCGTGTTCGTCACGATAAACATCATCGATCACTCGTGGATAAATTGCTGCAGTAACCGTGTCTTTCCGACGTTTGCATTTCGGTCTCAGTGCACGAGTCTGCAGCCGGAGTATTTCGCATCTTGGCAATGTACGCCAAATGTAGGCTAAATGGCCCTCTTACATGCGTTGGTCGAACAATCAACATCGACAAAACGATGGCAAATAGCGTGGCCACGTAAATGATGGCTGGCACAAAGCGAAATGGCGTCTGCATATTGTATTCCTTCGGTTACTATCGAACGTCGAAGAGACGGATCGTCGTCGGACCTTGATCGGCGCCAATTCGCAAATTGGCACCCTGAGCGTTCGCATGCCACGCGCCTGCCGGAGCCACTTGGACCAAGGACCTGTTTCCAATTTCCTTGTTTGGGCTTAGCGGCGACTGGCTTGTTCGATGGTGTCTGAAAATGTGAAAAGGCCCGCATCTATGTGTTGGTCGAATGACCAACATCATCAGAAAGATGGCAAACAGCGCGGACGCATATATGACGACTGGCATAAAGCGAAACAGCGTCTGCATATTGTATTCCTTCAGTTGCTATCGAATGTCGAAGAGACATGCCCTCGCGCGCGATTGTCAAAAGACCGCTCGGTCGGATGAGCTAGAACCTTGCTTCCGGTTGCCTTGTTTTGCCTCGATGGTGGCTGATATACTCCATAGTGCCTGAAAATCCCGTGAGGGCGTTGTCAGGGAATTGTCAGCTTCGTTCGTCTAAGCTCACCACTCGAGCGGCTTTGACGGCGTGGGGAGATGTATGTGCGTTTTCGGTCCCTAAGAGCCTTCACGTGTTTCACTGCGGTTGCCCTTGCACTGCATCTTCCGGCTGTCGCGCACGCACAGGAAACCGCCAGGGCGGCGAAAGGCGTTCACTACATCGAAGTTGCTGACAGCGGCGGTGGTTCGGAAGGTTCCTCTGGCCAAGATTCCGATGCTGGAGCATCGAATCCGGACTCAAGCAATGGCGACACCGATTCCGATGATTCCGACGGCGGCGAGTCGTCCGGTCCCGAAGGATCCGGGCACAATGGGACCGACGATAGATTTAACGGACCGAATGGCGCTTTGGAAGCTGTTCAAAGCGATCGAGCCCTTCCGTTAGACGGCATCGTCACAATCGCCCGACAACTGACCAACGGGCAGATCATTGATGCGCGCCTGCATGCCGTGAAAGGTGTTCTGCAGTACGAGTTGAAAGTACTTGAAACTGACAATGAAGTGCGCCGCTATTCTTTCAATGCCCGCACGGGAAAACTGCTCAAGGTGAGATAAATATGCGGATACTCGTTGCTGAAGATGATCGCCGCATCGCAGAGTCGCTTGGCATTGCGTTGTCGACCGCCGGCTTCGTCGCGGAATATGCCACAGATGGAGAGGACGCCTGGTTCCGCGGCGAGACTGAAACATTCGATGCGGTGATCCTTGACCTCGGTCTTCCGACCCTGGATGGCTTGACGATCCTTAAGCGTTGGCGCCGCGCTGGACGTAACGCGCCCGTATTGATTCTGACAGCGCGCGGACAGTGGGACGAGCGGGTCGAGGGGATCGAATCCGGCGCTGACGATTACGTGGCAAAGCCTTTTCGTATGGAGGAAGTACTGGCGCGTGTCCGAGCGATTATCCGCCGGGCCGGTGGTCTTGCGTCATCGCAGATCGAAATCGGCGAGCTCATGCTCGACACGCGGATGAGACAGGTATCTCGGGCGGGCGTTCCGATCGTACTTACACCACAGGAATACCGGCTGCTCGCCTTCATGGCACATCAGGGCGGTCGCGTCGTCTCGCAGCTCGAGATAGCCGAACATCTCTATGCGCAGGACTTCGAAGGCGGTTCGAACGCGGTCGAGGTGCTTATTGGCCGCCTGCGGAAGCGACTGGGCGCCGATATTATCGCAACACGTCGCGGCTTTGGGTACATCCTCGGTGGGAACGACCCTTGAGAATTCAGTCTT
Organism: Rhizobium sp. BR 315; assembly: GCF_050577975.1. NCBI lineage: Bacteria > Pseudomonadati > Pseudomonadota > Alphaproteobacteria > Hyphomicrobiales > Rhizobiaceae > Rhizobium > Rhizobium sp. BR 315. The sequence continues at coordinate 149,172 of NZ_JARWKZ010000001.1, forward strand.
TACGGGTTCGTCTGATACTGGGAGCAGGCGTCTGGATCGCCGTCGCGCTGGTTTTGGCGGGCGTAACTATCGGGTATCTGTTCACAAAGAATGTCGAACGCGGCGCTTCTGCAGATTTGTCGGCGACGATGTCGCGCCTTATCGCCCTGATCGATCCGGACGCACGTGGCGCGGCGCCAGTGCTTACCGGCACTTTGCCTGATCCACGCTACGATACGCCGATTAGTGGCCTCTACTGGCAGATCACAGATTTGGGCACCGAGCAGACAATCCGCTCTCGCTCGCTTTGGGATGATGTCCTAAGGGTCGGCTCCCTCGGCGAGGGCGGGCAACTCTCAACCGCACGAGGGCCCGTTGGACAATCGTTACTCGCCTTTTCCTTGACGGCCCGCTTTCCGAAAGCCAAAAGCGAGCGCCGCTATCAGGTCATCGTCGCTCAAGACCGGTCGATTCTCGACGAGGCGATCGCCCGCTTTGGGCGGGAGCTGGCCGTGGCGCTCCTAATCCTTGGTGTCGTCTTGGTACTGGCCGCCATCCTGCAAGTGCAGTTCGGCCTATCGCCGTTCAGGAGGTTGCGTCAGGATATCGAAGCCATCCGCAAGGGCGTTGCTTCCTCGATCGAGGCTGCCTATCCGCTGGAAGTAGTTCCTGTCGTCAGCGAAGTAAACGCTCTCCTTGCCCTGCAGCAGAAATCAATGGATTTTGCACGGTCGCGTGCTTCGGATCTTGCACACGGACTAAAAACTCCGCTCGCGGTGCTTGGCACCATTGCCTATCAACTCGAAGAAGGCGGCGACGCGCGCGGCGCGGCCTCGATCGTTGACCTGACGAACGAGATGCGTGATCGGATCGATTACCAGTTGCGTCTCGTCCGGCTGCGTCAACGCACTCGGATGCATGCCCTCAGCGCATCCTTGAGCAGCGTTGTCCCCCGAGCGGTCGCGGTGCTGAAGAAAACACGCGCCGGCGAGCATCTCGATTGGGCGGTCGATGTTATCGATGGTCTAAACGTCGATATCGACGCAAACGATCTCATCGAGCTTGTCGGCGTGATACTGGAGAACGCCGCCCAATGGGCAAACTCGCTTATCTGCATTCAGGCTAAGGATGACGCGACGGCCGTCGAATTGCAGATATCCGACGATGGTCCGGGCATTCCACCGTCCGCTCTCAGCTCGATCGGTCGACGCGGCAGACGCTTCGACGAAACAGTCCCAGGCACGGGCCTTGGCCTGGCGATCGCGTGCGAGATTGTCTCCCTCAACAACGGAACGATTGCCTTCGAACGATCCAAATACGGCGGCCTCGAGGTCGTAATTCGCTTGCCCGTCGCTACCTGAGGAACCGTGGCAGCGTAATGTCTGGATGGCGCCCGCTTGGCAAGGTGCTTTTGGAAGATGCTGAGCTTTGCGGGTCGGGTGCAGTCATGTCTCCGGCCTGTAAGCGCGGTTTGATACGACCGCTGGCCCTGATGTTTTCCGCGTGAACCGATCCCTATCAACTTACCGCGCTTTGGGGCGCTATACGATGCCACGGGTTCTTCAGTTCGTGCGATCCATTCCGCTTTCGCCTTCACATCACTCCATTGTCACGCCGCCAACTTTTGTGCCCTATGGGCAGTTCCGGTAATGCCTGGTCTATTGGGTAGCAAGATTCGGCTCGTAATGACCGGCTCTGGTCATGATCGCCCATGCGATGCGCGCCATTTTATTGGCCAAAGCGACGGCCACAAGCTTGAAGGATTTCTTCGCCAGCAAGGCTCTTGCCCAGTCCCCTAGTGGCGATTTGGTCTTGCCATTCTTGATGCTGTAGAGAGCGGCATGTGCTCCGACCACCAGTAGCTTTCGCAGATGCCGGTTGCCCATTTTGGAAATCCGTCCGAGCTTTGGCTTGCCGCCGCTCGAATATTGTCGAGGCACCAACCCTAGGAATGCCGCGAACTCTCGTCCACCCGCGAACAAGCCCGGATCCGGAATACTCGCCGACAGAAATGACGCCGTGATTGGCCCGATACCGGGGATAGAGGCAAGCCGAAGACTGACATCATCTTTGCGGTATATGGCGAGGATCTCCTTGTCCAGTTTGACAATCTCAGCTTCAATCCCAATCAGCGCATTTGCCAGCGGCTGCAATGCGAGCCGCATTGTGTCCGGGAGAGCCTCCTCATTGGAACCTTGGTCCATCCTTTCCAGGATTAAAAGAAGTTCTCCAACATTGCGGGCACCTTGCGCGACAACTATTCCCAGCTCGGCAAAATGTCCGCGTAAGGCGTTCATCAAGGCCGTTCGCTGCGAGATCAGCTGCTCTCGCGCACTGTGCAGCATCAGTGTTGCCTGCTGCTCTTTGCTCTTCACCGACACGAACCGCATCGAAGGACGAACCACTGCTTCGCAGATCGCTGCCGCATCAGCGGCATCGTTCTTATGCCTTTTGACGAAAGGTTTGACGTAGGCCGGTGAGATCAACCTTACATCATGTCCCAGTTCTATCAGCGTGCGCGCCCAATGATGGGCTGTTGCACAGGCTTCCATGCCGATCAGGCAGGGCGGCAGCTTTGTGAAGAAGGAAACCATCTGCGCTCGACGTAAAGCCTTGCGTAGAACGATCTGACCCTGCGTATCGACACCGTGGACCTGAAAAACATTCTTTGCGATATCAAGTCCGATTGTCGTAATATCGACCATGGTGGATGGCTCCTCTCTCGGGTTTTGCAAAAAACCATTTTGGCACATTCGATGCCGTCCGAGGGCGCCATCCACCACATCAACTTAATGCTTGACAGTAGATATCTGGATTGGCGCGCTGAGCCGTTCATGAGCGAAAAGATAGATCGCGATATTTTTCCTTGCCACTCCCCAAGGTAAAGACGTACCTCGGGAAGATCAGTATCGGAAAAGCGATCGCTGCACAGCAGTTAGTTGGCCACAAGACTTTTTGAGAAGCGGTTTATGGCCGGCTAAGTCCGCGTCTTGCAGTAGGGAGCGGAAATACAGGGTACAATGATCAAATCGGAACTCGTACATATTATCGCTTCTCGCAATCCGCGCCTCTACCCCAGCGACGTGATGCGGATTGTTGAGACGATTATCGACGAGATTGTCGGGACACTGGCGGAGGGCGGAAGGGTCGAACTGCGAGGCTTCGGCATATTTTCTGTCCGCCACCGGCCACCACGTTCGGGGCGCAATCCGTCAACAGGCAAGGCTGTCTTCGTAGAAGAAAAATGGGTGCCTTTCTTCAGAGCGAGTAAGGAGATGCAGGATCGCTTGAATCCAAAGATAGACGTTCGGCACGCACGGGTACGTCGTCCACCGGAAGAGGGCTAGGGAGCTTTCTCGGCATTTGTGCCAGTCCCCGCACGCCGGATAGCAAATTTCATCGGCTGATATGAAGTTGCCGGATTTTTGCTGCTTAATCCGTCCGATTATCGGGGCGCCGGGACCTTCTTCGTCTTTGCCAGAATTCTCGCTCCTCTTCTTCCGTGATGAAGCCATCAGGTTCCGGAGCCGATGGTTCCTCGTCTTCGGGATAACCTGCCTCCAGGAAACTCTCAGCCTCTAGGTAGGCGTAGGCTCCAGGTCGCAGTTCTACCTCCAAGATGTGCACTGCAACTTCACCGGAATACTCCGAAATCGGCTCGGCATAGGAATAGGTTGCCCAGGGGAAAAGGGTAGTCATCACGTCATGAAGACTATGCGCGCGAAGATGATAGTCGATCCGCACATCCGGCTCTTCCTCCCGGCCTTCGCCGATATAGATGCGGAGATTGCAGAAGATCGCAGTCGTGTCACCCCACTCGTCCCAGACAAAAAATGTCGTCTGATCCCGTATTTCCTGCATCAGTGCGTGATCAAGCGCAAAGGCGGAGCGCATCAAGGACTCGGGATCCGTCGCTATGGTCTCCTCGAAGCAGAGCCGGGCGGAGGCGTCGAGCACATTGGTCGCCGGAATGACGATCGACCATTCCGCGTCCGTTACCTCGCACAACCGCTCCTCAACCTGTTGCCAGAGCATCAGGCCGCTTTCAGAATCGACGATGATCACCCAGACCGGTAGTGAATGCCTTGTCCAGTAATCGAGGTTTTTCTTCTCTCCGCGATGGGTATGATCGCCATGCCTCCGGCTCGTGGGCGATACGGATCTGATTTGCAACGGCAAAAACCGGCCTGTCGGCCGGCCGTCATCAAGGATTTCGGCGCGCGCATCAATGCCGGTGTCCGAACTTGACAACCTACGGAAAGCCCATTTGAAATCCCGAAGAAAAACCTTCTCGACAGCGTCGATGGCAAGGCGGACGGCGGGATCCGTCTCATGGTCATGCAGCTTCTTGCCGCGCAGCTGCAGTGGCGGTGGCGGAAAAATCCAGCGTCGAACGGCCGCGATCAGAGCGTCTATTGCGATAAATCCAGCCCGGAGAAGTCGAACCATTGAAGCTCGCCGTCACGAAGCGCGGCCTCCCGTGTTCACATGTTCAAGCAAAGCAAGTAAACCTCTGAGGATATCCGTCGGCGACGGTGGGCAGCCTGGGATGTGGAGATCGACAGGTATGACCTTTGAAACCCCGCCGATGATGGCGTAGCTGCCCGCAAAATAGCCGCCGTCTCGCGCGCAATCACCAAGCGCAACAACCCACTTGGGGGCCGGCGTAGCATTGTACGTCCGCTCCAGAGCTTCGCGCATGTTTTTGGTTACCGGGCCGGTTACGAGCAGCACGTCTGCATGCCGCGGTGAGGCGACGAAACGGATGCCGAAGCGCTCCATATCGTAGAAGGCGTTGCTCAACGCATGCATCTCCAACTCGCAACCGTTGCATGATCCGGCATCGATGGCGCGGATCGAGAGGCTGCGGCCGAGACGCCGGCGGGATGCCGCTTCGATGGCGGCGGAAAGTTCTTCTATCGCTGCATCCGAGAGGCGCGGCGCCGGTTCGGTCAGCGGCAGGTGGAGCAGGCTTTCGAAGAGGAGCTTTCGCATGGGGTCCTGCCTTCAAAGATCATGACCAGAATAGGAGCAGTTGAAAGACTTGTTGCAGAGCGGGAAGTCGGCGACGATGTTGCCTTCGATCGCTGCCTCCAGGAGCGGCCACTGGAACCAAGATGGATCGCGCAGGTGGCAGCGTTCGATGATGCCCTCAGGTGTGAGCCGCAGCCAGACCAGCACATCACCGCGAAATCCCTCGACGAGGGCCAGACCTTCGCGGCTTTCGCTAACGAAGGGTACAGCGGTGAGGACTGGGCCTTTCGGAAGCTGGTCGAGAATCTGCTCAGCTAGCGACAGGCTCTGTTCGACCTCCCGAATACGGATCCAGACACGGGCGTTGACGTCGCCGTCGTCAAGCACTGGAACATCAAAGATCAGATTATCGTAGGGTGGGTAGCGCAGGGCCCACCGGGCGTCGAAACTGCGTCCCGAGGCCCGCCCGACATAACCACCTGCTCCATATTCACGGGCCAGATCAACCCGCAGCTTGCCCGTGCCGACCGTCCGGTCTTGCAGCGAGGCAGTGTTGTCGTAGAGTTCCACCAGGGCCGGGAATCGGCGGCGGATTTCGGCCAACAGGTTCCGCAAGCCGACCAGCCCGGTGTCGCCGAGGTCGATCGCGACGCCGCCGGGCGCGATGCGGTCACGCATCAAACGGTGGCCGAAAGCGGCATCGGCGGCACGCAGTACGCGCTCGCGCAGCACGCCGCAATGAGCCAGCATCAGCGGAAAGGCGGCGTCGTTGCAGATGGTGCCGATATCACCGAGATGGTTGGCGAGCCGCTCCAGTTCGGCCATCAGAGCGCGCAGCGAAACCGCCCTGGGCGGAACTGCGAATCCCAGCGCGGCCTCCACGGCCCGCGCAAAGGCATAGGCGTAGGCCACGGTGCTATCGCCGGATGTTCGCCCGGCAAGCTGCGCTCCACGGACAAGGTCCGCGCCGGCCATCAGCGCCTCGATGCCCTTATGGGTATAGCCCAACCGTTCCTCAAGTCGGACGACGGTCTCGCCGTTAGCTGTGAAGCGAAAATGTCCCGGCTCGATGATGCCGGCATGCACCGGACCGACCGGGATCTGATGCAGGCCGTCGCCCTCGGCCGGCAAAAAGGCATAGGGAGCGGTCTTCGACGATGGAACGCCACGCTTTCCCATAGGATAGTGCAAATTCCATCGATCGTGATCGAGCCACGGCCGGTTGTCCGGCAAACCCCACTGTTCGAGCCCGGTTAAATCACGGATCGCCCGCTCGGGCTTAAGCGCCGGCGGATGCAATTGCGCGACGGAAGGATAGCCGGCGCTGTCCAATCCTTCCAGGCTGAGGACGCCGATCGTGCCGGCCGGTTCATCGAGCAAGGCCATATGAACTGCGCTTCCTTCGCCCCAAAGACCGAGCAGGACCAGACGTCCTTCGGACAGAGCCTGTGCCGCCGATGTCCATGCATCCGCATCCGCGATGGCGCGTGGCCACGGAGCATGGTGCGGGACGGAACGCCCTTTCTCGAGGATATCACTAAGCGTCGACATCTCCCCCCCAATCATCGAAGAAGGTTGGCGATATGCTGGAACCAGGCCACCAGCTCTGACGGCAGATAGACGCCGGCGACCAGCACCAGCGCGAGGTGGGCATACATCGGCACATAGGATGCCTCAGCAGGCGCCCTGCTGCCGCGCGGCTGCCCGAAGACGGCCCCTGTCAGCCGCAGCAGCAGCGCGCCGAACGCGACCAGCAATCCGAAGACGAGCGGAATGGCCAGCAGCGGGTGCTTTGCGAAAGCCGAGCTGACGATCAGGAACTCGCTCATGAACACCCCTGCCGGCGGCAGTCCAGCGATGGCAACGACGCCGGTGAGCAGGCCCCAGCCGAGCCCCGGATGCGTTTCAGTCAAACCGCGGATGGCAGACAGTCTTTGCGTGCCCTTGACCTGGGCAATGTGGCCGACGGCAAAAAAGATCGCCGATTTGGTCAGCGAATGCATGACCATGTGCAATAGCCCGGCAAAATTGGCGATCGATCCCCCGAGGCCAAAGGCAAAGACGATGATACCCATGTGCTCGATCGAAGAGTAGGCGAACAGACGCTTGATATCGCGGCGACGGTAGAGCATGAAAGCCGCGAAAATCAACGATGCGAGCCCCATCGTCATCATCAGCGGCCCAGGCGCAAAAGCTTCGGGATTGGCCGACAACAGCATCTTGAAGCGCAGAACTGCATAGAGCGCGACATTCAGCAGCAGGCCGGACAGGACCGCCGAGATTGGAGTCGGTCCCTCGGCATGCGCGTCCGGCAACCAGGCATGCAGTGGCGCTAGACCGATCTTGGTGCCATAGCCAAGCAGCAGAAAGACGAAAGCGACGTTAAGAAGCGCCGGATCGAAGGCGGAGGCGTGATCGATTAGGATGGTCCAAACCATCGCGTCATAACCTTCACCGACGACCGGCTGCGCCGCCAGATAGACGAGAATGGTGCCGAACAGCGCAAAGGCGATGCCGACGCTCCCCAGAATGAAATATTTCCAGGCGGCTTCGAGCGCCTCGTGCGTGCGGTAGATCCCGACCATCAACACGGTGGTGAGCGTCGCAAGCTCGACTGCGACCCACATCAGACCGATATTGTTCGATACGAAAGCGAGATTCATGCCGAACATCATGATCTGATACATGGCGTGGTAAAAACGAAGGTTGGCAGGCGTCAGCCGGCCGGTTTCCAATTCATGCGCGATGTAGCTGGCGCTGAATATGCTGGTAGTAAACCCCACGAAGGCGTTGAGGACGATGAAGACAATATTGAGGTCGTCGACAATCAGATATTGTCCCGGTGCCGGCCGTTCGGTGACGAACAGGGAAAGAGCGGCGAGCAAGGTCAGCAGGCTTGCGAACACATTCAGCCGTGCAGTCATCCGATAGCCGGGCAAGAGGGCCAGGAGGACGGCTGCCACAATCGGTATCACGAGAACGGCAGTCACCGTATCGAAGGTCAGAACAGAGGAAAACGCGGTCATTTGCGCCTCCTCCCCTTGAAGTCATCGAGCGCCCGAACATCGACCGTGTCGAACCGCTCGCGGATGCGAAACAGAAAGACGCCAATAACGATGAAGGCGATCAGGATCGAGAAAGCGACGCTGATCTCGACGACCAGCGGCATGCCCTTGGCGCCGGTCGCGGCAAGCACCAGCCCGTTTTCGAGCGACATGAAGCCGACGACCTGGCTGACTGCATTGCGGCGGGTGACCATGATCAGCAGCCCGAGCAACAGCACCGACAATGCGAAGGCGAGATCCTCCCGCGCCAAAGGATCCGCCTCCGGCGTTACCCGCAACATCACCACAGTCGCCAAGGCGACCAAGCAGATGCCGGCGAGCATTGTTGGGCCGATGCCGACGACGGTCTCGATCTCGCGGTGAATGCCGAGTTGGCGAATCATGCGATGGAGTACCATAGGAATGACGATAGCCTTGAAGACCAGCGCGATCGCGGCCGTGACATAGAGATGCGGAGCGTCCTGGACGAAAGCTTGCCAGGCCACCGACAGGGTCAATAGCAATGAGTGCAGCGCGAACACGTTGAGCAGCGCGTAGAGGCGGTCCTGATAGAGCATCATCATGCTGACCAGCACCAGGCCGCCGGCGAGCATATGAGCGATGTCGAAGACCGGTCCATTCATCACAGGCTCCTCGAGACGAATCGCAGCAAGGTGGCGAGCAGGCCGAGCATGAGTGCTGCGCCCAGGAATTCCGGCACCCGAAAGACCCGCATCTTAGCGGTCGCGGTCTCGAACAAGGCAAGGAGGACGCCGGCGGCCGCGAGCTTGACGAGATAGGCGAGCAGGCCCGCCAGATAGGCCACTGACGCCTCCCCCAGTACGGCGAGTTTCCATGGAAGGAACATGCAGGCGATTAGCGAGATGTAAAGCAGGAGCTTCAGGGATGCCGCCAGCTCGATCATCGCGAGGTGCCGTCCTGAATATTCGAGCACCATGGCTTCATGTACCATGGTCAACTCCAGATGAGTTGCGGGGTTGTCAACGGGGATACGGGCATTTTCGGCGATCGCGACCATGACGAGAGCGATCAAGGCGATTGCCAGCGAAACGCGCAGCCCCACCTGCGGGGAGGTCATGAAAGCGGCGATGCTCGAAAGCTGGGTCGAGCCCGCGATCAGGGCGAGCGTGAAAATGATCAGCAGCATCGACGGTTCCGCGAGGGTTGCGATCATCGCCTCACGGCTCGATCCGATACCGCCAAAGCTGGTGCCGACGTCCATGCCGGCGAGTGCCAGAAAGAAACGGGCGCTGCCAAGCAGCGCGATAATGGCGATCAGATCCGCCGTCCAGCTGAAGATGAGGCCGGTGGCGAAAGTCGGGACGATGGCAGCTGCGATCCAGGTTACGGCGAAGATCAGATAGGGCGTCACCCGAAACAACCATGACGCATTCTCGGCCAGCACCACTTCCTTGCGCAAAAGCCGAAGGATGTCCCGGTAAGGCTGGGTCATGGAAGGCCCTCGCCGACGCAGCAAGCGCGCCTTGATCAGGCGGATGAAACCGGTCAGCAGTGGTGCAAGCAGCACGACGAGGGCCATTTGGAAAGCTTGGATGATGAGAGCGGAGATCACGACCATAACGCTAGCACCACCAGCAGGAAGACGAGCGTGAGGAAAACCAGGCTCAGATAACGCCGGATCGTAAGAAATTGCAGGTGGTTGAGCTTCTCGGCGGCAAAGCCGACGGCACCGGTGATCGGCAGGTAGAGCCATTCCCAGATCAAATCATGTGTCTCGACGGTAAAACGGGCCGGCCGGAGATCACCGGGCGCCGGCATGTCGACATTCTCGCGGGCGCGGAAAGCCAGCGTCCCAAAAACGCGCCGTATGGGTTGGGCGAAGCTGCCCGCCGTATATTGCGTTGCCGGGCTGATCTCGGGAAAGCCGCAATCCCACGCCGGTGCCCGGCGCAGCGCTCGTGAGGCATAGCGGTGAATGAGATAGGCCGTCAGCGACGCTGAGAAGAGGGTGAACAGGAATATCAGAAGGCCATTGTAAGAACTGCGGCTTTCGGCAATCGGCGCGATCGACAGCCATGGAATATCCGTCTGCACCGGCATCCGGTCCCCAATTAACGACAGCGTTACGGGCGCAAGCCCGTCGATGACGATCCCCGGCAGGATGCCGGCGAGAAGGCACAGCGCGGCCAGCACAGACATCGCTGCGAGCGAGAAGCGGTCGACCTCCACCGCCTGCCCAGCCACGGCTGTGCGAGGACGACCGAGGAAGGTCACGCCGTACGCCTTGACGAAGCAGGCGGCCACGAGCGCTGCCGACAGTGCGAGCAAACCGCCCACAGCCGGCACCAGTATCTTCAATCCCCATTGCGGCACGGCTGGGCTTTGCAGGATCGCTTGGAACGCCAGCCACTCGGACACGAAGCCGTTGAACGGCGGCAGCGCTGATATCGCGACGCTACCGACGAGGAAGGCGATGCTGGTGACCGGCATGCGATGGATGAGGCCGCCGAGCTTGTCCATGTCTCGCTCACCTGTCGCCGTCAGCACCGCGCCGGCTCCGAAGAAGAGTAGGCTCTTGAAGAAGGAATGGTTGAGCACATGGAACAGTGCGGCCGTCAGTGCAAGCGCCGCCGCCAGCCCCATGCCGTTTGCCTTGAAGGCAAGCGCCAGTCCGAGGCTGACGAAGATCACGCCAATATTTTCGATGGTGCTGTAGGCGAGCAACCGTTTGAGATCGCTCTCCATCAGCGCTTGCAGGATGCCGAGCACCGCGGTGCCGCTGCCGATAGTCAGGACGACGATGCCTGACCACCACGTCGGCATGCCAAGCAGATCGAAGATCACCCGGATGAAACCGTAGACGGCGACCTTCGTCATGACCCCGCTCATCAAGGCGGAGACATGGCTTGGAGCAGCCGGGTGCGCCAGCGGCAGCCAGGCATGCAGCGGTACCAAACCAGCCTTGGAACCAGCACCGAGCAAAAGCAAGACGAGTACAAGACCGGCTGTCAGTGGCGTATGTTCGGATATCCGCATCGCGGCAAACCCGTAATTGCCACTAAGACCGGCAAGCAGGCCGAACGCAAGCAACAGGGCCAGCGTGCCGAAACTCGCCATGACGATATAGACGTATCCGGCCCTCCGGTTGTCGGCGTCGTGATGGTGGACCATCACCAGCGCCCAGGATACAAGCGACATGAACTCCCAAGAGATGAGGAAGGTGAAGGCATCGTCTGCCAGAATGACCAGGTTCATGCCGGCGAGGAAAGCCGGAAAGAACGGCAGCACCCGATGTCGCGCGTGTTCGTGATGACCATAACCAATGGCATAAAGAGCCGACATGACGCCGCCAAGATTGACGACCGTCAAGAAGAAGGCGGCAAGCGTATCGAGCCGGAAATGGCTTCCCAGCCACGGCAGGCCGATAGGAAGGACAAGCACCGGTGCGTTCGTGGAAGGGAGACCTATGACAAGATACGCAAGTGCGGTTACAAAGGCGATCGCGGAGAAAACCAGGCTAGCGCCGTAAATGACTGGCGTGGATCGATTCGAACGGGCGATCCGTACCGCCAAAGCCGCCGTCCCGAGCAACGCGGCCACACATGACAAAAGGACGGAAACCGGTGTCACGAGTTTGTCCTCGCTGCGGGCAAGGGCGCCGATGGTTCGGCCGTTCCGCTTTCGGATGGTTTCGCCTTCGACTTGAGCCTGACCCCTCGCCCGCCGTCGGTGCTTGCGGCTCCCTCGTTGATCACTTCGATGCCCGCGCCATCGAAGGCAGCCAGAAGGCGCATCAGGGAGTCGACGTTGCCGCGCACGACATCGGCACTCGCCTCCATTCGCTGGATTGTTGGAACCGAAATTCCCGCCAGTTCGGCCAGCTGACGCTGGTCGATACCGAGAAGGGCCCGGGCGGCCCGCATCTGAGCGGCAGTAATCACGATTGAACCATCGTTTATCTTGCGCAGGCCCTGATAATTAAGGTCTATGATGTACCTATTGATGTTTAAAAGCAATATTTTGATGCATTGGCACCGTTTTGACACGAACCGCCGCTTGTTAAGAACCGGTTGTTGAGTTTCACAATGCTCTGCCCGTATTTCCACCCGGCGTTAACCCATCCAGTTGCCGAGAACCCGTTGACGAACAAGCTACATCGAGATCAAAGAAGGTCATGGCGAAAAGCAAAACTGGGTGAAATCGCGACGCAAATGAACACGCCGTCGAGGCTGGAGAGGCCACCCTTCAGCCCGAGCTTCGGCGTCAACTCGGTGGCGCTTTCGGCCGTGAACGACCTGCGGTCTCAGTGCCAAGGCTGATACGGAACTGACCCTCATTAAAGCCGTCGATGGTCGCCACGTCATGTCTGACCGCTTACGGTCAGCCTACTGTGAATGTCCCGGCAATCGCTAGTGCGAGAGCCTCACCAAGAGTTCCTGCTTCTTCTTGATGGCGTCGGGAATGCTACCGTGTTGGAGCGAAGCGTTGCAGTCGTCTAGAGCTTTTCGATCGTCGTCATCTCGCACCACCCATGTCGCGTTCAAAAGAACGCGAAAATAGAGCCGATATCCCGCTTGCGCGGCGACCTTTAACAGAACGGTGCTGCATGTTGTGATTACCGGCAAGGTATAGGCAGCAGAACGACAAACTATTCTTAAAGTTGAAGCAAACATTTGGTTTACATCTCGGCATGCGGACTTTGCCTTATAAAGAGGACCGTAAACTCACATCTTGTTCGCGGGAAGCCCAAGCGGGCTTAAGGGTGCTACTCGGCCCTCGACTGGCGACATGAAAAATACCGCGGCCACATACGCCGGTCAGCACTGCAGTTTCGCCTGATCGAAGGTACCCATTGCAGTACACCTGCGCAGGAGCGGCTCAAGCAGCTTCAATTCTCTGCTCTTGATGGGATTAGAACCTTCGTCACCGCCTGCGAGTGACTAATCCTTTGAATCGGCAGTCCTCTGCTAAACCAATGCCGCTAGACAATCCAGCATGTAAGTAAGCATCAAGTAATGACCCCAGACACTGCAGCGAAAACAATTGCTTGTTGTGCCTATCGGCATCGTGACCCCCATGCCGATTCACGCGCTGAAGATGAAACACGCCCAGGATCGTGGATCGAGATGAAGCGCTGCGGTCCTGTCGCAAACCGGGCACCAAGCGCAAACGACGGTCCCGGATATTCGTTCGTAGACAGTTAACTCGTGAAAACAACTGTGCAAAGCAACAAATTTTACAGGATTTCTTAAGCCGGTCTTTTCGGACGCCTGTTTAGCTGACGCAGCATTAAGAACGGGTATAATCCGATATGATTCTAAAACAGCGACATCCCTCCGCCACCATTTTCAAAGCCCTGCGGAGGGCTACGCTCGGCGCGCTATGCGCCGTGGTCGGTTCCGTTGGTCTTTTACTTATATTAAACCTATTGATGCCGGATCGACCATTTTTGGCCGGATTTGTCGGTGCAGCGCTTATTTCCGCATTAGTGGCCTTTCCGCTGCTTTTTGCCTTGCAGCTCAACAACGCCGTCGTCCGCAAGATGCAGGAAAACGTCACCCAGGCGGCGCGCTACGACAGCGTGACGAAGACGCTGAACGGCACCGCCTTTGCCGCGGCCGTCGAGCACTTTATCGATCGGCGCAAGCATGCCACCACCGATGCCGGCGGCATCATCATCGCCGTCATCGTCGATACGCTCGACGACATCGGCCGCCGCTACGGGCCGCAATGGGCCGACACCGTGATGCAATCGCTTGCCTCGATCATCCAGTCCTCGGTTCGTCGTGACGATCTCGTGGCGCGGCTTGCGACCAACGAACTCGACATCTTCCTGCCTGGCGCCACGGTCGAGGACGTCCGCGACATCGGCACCCGCATCCGCACGCGCGTCTCCGAGGCCACCTTCAGCGCCGAAGGCGCGCCGCTTTCCGTCGCCATCCGCCTCGGCGGCATCTCCTTCGACGGCCCGGCCGACTTCAACCAACTCCGCCAGCTCGCCGACCAAATGGCCTTCGAGCGCGGCGACGAGAGCGACGACATCCCGATCAGCGCGCTGCCGGCCGCATGAGGCTGGCGACCCCACCGCCGCGGCAGCGGCGGCCTAGGCCCAAACGGCGAGACCCGTCCTTGATGCGGCGTCAAAGCCAGCTGGGATCTCGGTTGAACGCCGCGTCAGGCAAAGGCCCGCACTTTCTGGCAATTCGATCCACCAAACCCACGTGTCATCGACAGTCGCCCATGGTTCCGGACCGAATGTCTGGGTCATAGGTTCGGGCTGGTTCAAGAATAAGCCACGTTGTGATCGAGCTTGCTGCTTTTCCCAGCCGTATCCGTTTGCCCCACTTGGGAAGGCCCTTTCGTCCAAAAATATGATGCCGCTCTGGTGATATGCAGGGCCGGAAGGCGGCCAACAAACCTCTCTGCTTGGAGGTTAGGTTCGCCCTTTCGATGTCTTCGCCAGCATCTCGCTCAGCGTTGCCGCCGAAAGCATGGCTTCGGCCAAAAGCTTCTTGAGCTTCTGGTTTTCTTCCTCCAGTGCTCTCACCCTTTTTGTATCGAGACCGGCATTTCCGAACTGCAGCGATTGCCACCGATAGAAGGTCGGCTCGCTGATGCCGTGCTTGTGGCAAACATCTGCCACCTTCACCCCGGCTTGGTGCTCCTTCAGAATGCCCGTAATCTGGTCGTCGTCGAATTTTCTCTTGCCCATCACCGCTTCAGTCCTCACGAAATGCTCTGTTGAAGCTGTCGAGGAGTGGTCTGATAGCATAGAACGCCACGCTGCTTTCGCCCGTTTCGATCAGTGTCTGTGCGGGCATGCCCGCGACCAGTTCGACATCACTCATTTTCGCCAACCGCTCGTCCGTTACGCGGATTGTTGCGGCAAAGTAGGGCTGACCGTTCTGCGCATCGGTGAGACGGTCCGCTGATACATACTCGACCCGACCTTTCAGGAGCGGAACGCGCCGCTGATTGTATGGAAGGAGGTGAACCTGTGCCTCGAGCCCCGCACGGACGAGATTGATGTCTTCCGGTCTGACGTGGACAGATACGATAAGGCGATCGGCGCGCGGCAGAAGATCGACGAGCGGTTCGCCTGCGCCAATCACCCCACCGGCTGTGTGGATGCGCAGGTTCATGATGGTTCCATCTTCGGGAGCACGGATATCGGTCCTTGAAAGCTGGTCGTCGATCGCCCGCAAGCGCTCGCGCAGTTGCATGATCTGGCTTTCCGTGTCGCGCATGCCTTGTGCGACTTCGCTCAAGCGGTCGCTCTCAAGCTTTGCGAGGTCGGCCTGTGACTCGCTGATCACCTGGTAGGCGCGAGAGATCTGCGCCTCTACTTGACCATGCTGACCAGCAAGGTCTGCTTTTTCCCGCTGAAGGTTGAGAAGTGTGCTCTTTCTTTCCAATCCTTTGGCGTTGAGGGCCGTAACCTGATCCAGCTCTTCCTGCGAGATTGCGGCTCTGTCGGCCAGTGCTGCCTTCTGCGCGCCCAGTCCGGCGATTTCCTGTTGCACCTGCGCGATTTTTTCATTGGTGATCCCAACTTCCGCCTGCATGACCCGGCGACGGGCTTCGAAGATTTTCTGTTGCCCAGTCAGGATAGCGCTGACCGAAGGATATCTGTCCATTGCCGTCCTGAGGTCCGGCGGATAGGCGACATGGTCGGCGCCCGTCTGCTCGGCAAGCAGGCGGGCGCGGCTTCCTTCGGCGTCCCAAAGTTGCGCTTGAATGCTGTCGCGCTCCGAGCGAGACTTCGTATCGTCGAGTTCTATCACGATCTGTCCGGCCGTGACCGCATCGCCGTTTTTGACGAGTATCCGTCGCACAATTCCGCCTTCCAGATGCTGGATGGTCTTGCGGCTGGACTCCGGTTCGATGACGCCCGATGCAACCGCAGCGCTTTTCAGCGGCGCGAAAACCGACCAGATTCCCAATCCGACTATAAAGACAGAGATCAACAGGTTACCCGTCCAAATAACGCCTCTGAGCCCCGGCATGGGCGAAGGAGGGGCGGGTCCGCGCGGTTTCGACTCAGTCACCCGCGAATAGGCCGCCTGTTGCTTGGTTGTCGCTGTCGATGGTTGAGCGAACCGCTGGCCCGTTCTTGACGAATTTGAAGATCTCGCCAGCGTTGCGTCCAGTTGAACAAGGGTCATGGCAGCGTCCCTCCCTACGTTCCTGTTCGCGATGGCGGTTGAAGATAGGTTTCATAAATCCGCTCGCTGTCGCCGAAGGCAGCCACCGTCCCGTTCCGCATAATGGCAATCTTGTTGGTGACTGGCAGGATCCCCATCCGGTGAGTTATGATGACGATGGTCATCCGCCTGGATTTCATGCGCTCGATTGCCTTGAACAGCATGCGTTCGCCGTCATAATCCAGGCTCGAGTTCGGATCGTCGAGAACGACAAGAGACGGATTTCCATAGGCCGCCCGTGCCAGCCCCAGCTGTTGGCGCTGAGCTCGAAGGAGTAGGTTTCCACCTTCACCGATATCGGTCTCGTAGCCCTGCGGCAGCCGCATGATCGCTTCGTGCAATCCGACCAGCTTCGCGGCGTCGATCGCTTTGCCGGGATCCCCGCCGTCCAGCCGGCCTATCACATCCTTGATTGCGCCGCCGAAGAGTTCGATGTCCTGCGGCAGGTATCCGACGTGGCGGGTCCCCCCGCAAAGGCGCAGTGCTGAGATATCTACCCCGCCAAGAAGAGCACATCCGCTCGTTGCTTGCACAACGCCTGCCATGACGCGACCTAGTGTCGATTTTCCGGATCCCGACGGGCCGATGAGCGCTACGCAGTCGCCTGGCGCGAGGCGCAATGTGATACCCTTCAATATCTGCGTGTTGGCGAATGGCTGAATATAGCTGACGTTATCGAGAACGAGACCATCGGGTTCCGGCTGCGGCACCGTTCGGGCATCGTGTTCCGATGCAACGGCGATCAGCATTCTGTTCAAGCGATTGAAGGCGTTCCGCGCAAACGTAAAGGAGCGCCATGCACCTATTGCGCCCTCGACTGGTGCGAGCCCGCGCCCGAGCAGCAGGCTTGCAACGAAGATGATTCCGGGACTGCTGTTGCTCGCGAGCACTAGCCATGTAGCGGATCCCATCATGAGGATCTGCGCGAGTGTGCGGATCGATTTGGAGAAACCAAGAATGATCTCCGTCCGGTGCATCGCGATGTCCTGCGCCCTCCTTGCCATTTCCGCATCGCGATAGACGACCAGCGCTGCGCCATACTGCATGCCCATTGCCCGGATCACCTCGATGTTTTTGAGGGCGCTCGCAAATCGCAGATAGCTCCTCGAAAGGGCAAGATTGGCGCGGGTAAGTGGCTCTTGTGTCGCCAGTTCCGTCAGGAATGCAAACAGCAGAAGTGCAACTGCGCTCAAAAGACCGATGGTCCCAAGCAGCGGATGAACAAGAAAGAGCAGGAGCAGGAATACCGGCGCCCAGGGAACGTCGAAAAAAAGCGAGCTGGCCGGTGAATCGAGGAACTGGCGTAAGGTGGCCAGGTCCCTGTAGCACTCCGTGGCGGCTCCTGCATCGGCGCGAGCGGCATATTCGAATGATGCGGTAAGCACCATGGGGCGTAGCCTGTGATCCAGCCAGCTGCCGATGCGCGAAAGAGCCGCCCTGCGCACGATATCCAGCGTGGACCCGACCACCACGGCGATGGCGATGATTATCGTCAGCATCAGGAGCGTGTCAGCGCTTCGGCTCGACAGGACCCTGTCATAGATCTGCAGGAGATAGACGGAAGGCGCTAGAAGAAAGAGATTGTAGCCGCAGCTATAGAGGAAAACCAACCCGAAAGCTCCGGCACAAGCCCGGAGCGCAACAACGAGCTGTGTCTGTGGGCGCGATGGCTTTATAGAAAGCGTTGTCATTATCAGATCTCGCTGCACTTGATACTGATAAGAAGAGGCTGCTGGCTCGTTCCGCACCCTATGAGGAGGGTCGCCAGCCGAAACCGGCGACCCTCAGCGCCTGAGTTCATGAGCCAAGATGGCTGAGGTCGATATGGCCGCCGAAGTCATTTGTGAAATGATCGAGAGCATTGTTCACCGTCGTCGTTTCGGGATCCGTGTGAATCAATGCTGACGAGATATCACCACCCCGAGCTATGTTCCCGTTGCCGCCGTTGCCGCCGACACCTGCGAGGATGGTGGCATGCTGATCAGCCAAAAGCTGCGTATATTGTGTCGCGGTCGTATCCGCACCCACCGCAGCCGTGTCGCCGCCGCTCGTGTTTCCTTGACTGCCGTCGGAGTGAGCATCTCCCCCCGCGCCGCCGGCGCCGGTGTTCGTGACCGCCGCAAGGAAGCCATTCTGGGCCTGAGCAAAGCCACCGCTTCCGCCACCGGCACTCCAATCTGCCGCCTGCCCAACATGATCGCCGTTGTGCAGATCGGTAGACGCTCCTTCGACCGATTGCACATTAGCGACATATGCAACCGGGTTGTAGTCAATGTTCCCATGGTTATAGCCGCCAGCGCCGTTGCCGGCACTCGCGTCGCCTGCGTGTGGGTCGTTGAGTTGAATCGTGTCAGACAACTGTGGAATAGGCATCGATATCCCTCCTTCTACTTCGTTTCGTCGGTGTTCCTTCTACGGCGTGGGTATCCAGCATCTCACCGCCAGCAAATACAACCGCGGGTGAATATTACTCGCGGTTAAATCTGCGAGCTATCTAGATATTCGGCGACGATCCTTCGGGCGTATACTTGGAGTCGACAAAACGTTATTTTGGCTTGGTGCCGAGTGATTTGGCGCTGGGTGGCATGGCCAGGATCATGTCTGCGATCTGGTCGAAGAGACGCCGCTTTTTGAAGCAACGGCCGCCCGAGTGAACCGGCTATTTTCCGGGGTTCTGATCAGGCTGGGCCTGGCGAAGGAGATCCTGTTCGCGGCTGGAAAATCATTATGTTCCGTCGCGAGAAAAGGAGGGGCACGATGTCGGACCTCCAATCCAACGGCGGATTTAGTGCCGTCAAACGCGCGCTGCGGCCATGACAGCCAAATGGCTACATTACTAGCCGACGGGATGTAGACGAATTGCAGGCTCTGCTTTTCTTACGTTCAGATGCACAATGTCCGAAAAATTCAGGCTGCATACGCTGCACGCTCGGTGAGACGTGCGGTTGACCGCGGAATGGAGACGGTAATGACGGAAATTCGGCCCTTATCGGAAGACTTGCCCAAAACGGGCACCGATCAAAACCTCGCCTCCAATTTGGCCGCGGGGCATCTGGCATTGGTGCCGACTTGGCTTCCATTGGATGTCGCTTCTGGTCCGGGCTATAATTCAGCCGGCAGCGGTGGTGACGGGATAAGCGAAGGCGTGATCGACAGCAACGCATTGGCCGTCTTCGTGCCGTCGAACGCCGCTATTGCGGGACCTCATTCGGGTGCCGACGCCTTCCAGGGCAACGACGCGCTCATCAATCAGCATCCCACCGAAATGGCTGGGATCGGCGGGAATGGCGGAAGCGGCAATGTTGCCATCGGTGGCGGCGGTGAGGGCAATCACGCCGGCACAGGGGGCAATGGCCTCTTCTACGGTGGGCTCGTAAGCTCCGATGTCGCGGTGTTTGCCCCCGTGAATAGTGCTGTGGCGGTAGGCCCTGGCGCGGTGGCTCATTCTGACCAATCGAACAATGCAGTGTTTCTGCAGGGCGCAACCCAGATTGGCGGCATCGGCGGGTCGGGCGGAGACCATAACGTCGTGAGCCATGACCCGTCGATGAGCCCAGGAACTGCACTTACATTTACTGGCGACAATTATGCAGGCCATGGCGGAGATGGAGTTTTCGTCGGCAGTATGGTCGACGTGAATGTGGCCATCTTCTCACCGATCAACATCGCCGTGGGCGCCGCAGGCGGCTCGGCGGAGGCTCATCAGACAAACAATGCAATTTTCGATCAGGGCAGCATGCAGATCGCAGGCATCGGCGGCAACGGCGGTGGCTTCAACATGTCATCAGAGACGATTTTTACCGGCAATCATGAGGGTGGCGGCGGCGGGATTGGAGCGTCAACCGGCAGCATAGTAGACGTCAATCTCGCCTATTTCCATCCCATCAACATTGCCGTTCCCGCCGGTGGGACGGCGGACGCCCAGCAGATCGATCATGTTCTTTATGATCAGCATGCGCTTCAGTTGGCCGGCATCGGGGGCCACGGCGGAGGCGGCAACCTCACGGACGCCCATTCGGCTCTCGTAGACGACATTCTGAGCTTCATGCACACCTAGCCGACAGCCTCCCCACTTGCATTGCGGAGGCTCAACTGCACGAAACCGTTCTTCGTGCCATTTTCCAAACCATATGTTGGATCGTTTCCTTCGCCCGGCTTTCGTCTCCTGGGCCGATGTGGCGCGGACGACTCGCTACCAGAGATACCGAAGATTCCACCATGACCTTCTCCACGTTGTGATAGATTTCGAGCGCCATAGGCCGTTACGTCTGCTTGGCATCTGTTGGTGCCTGCACAGTATTGCCTGAGTAAAGCTGATGACAGTCGATGCCAATGCGTCGTTATATACGATTTTTCAGTAACTATAACGGGAAATCAGCGATATTGTGTTTTTTTGCTTTTTTGTACTGGTTGTTTTGCTATCCGGATCTGCAAATGCCTTGAATTGAGATATGGAATTAAAGCCGCGTTGATCGGCAGCTCGTTATATCCAACGGCTCTTTCCTGAATGGATCTGTAACAGATCGGTTACCTTTTCAGCGTCTTTGAAAGCTTTGTTGACCCGATTCTTGCAGATGAATCAGGCGAAAGATCGAAAGCCTGCCGCGACAAGTCTATTCCGCAGGTCCTCATAAATAAGCCTTCTAACGTGCTATTAACGTGCCCTGCCGGCTTAGATTATCTCTCGTTTGTATCTTATAGTCCGCAAGAATTATCATGAGAGATCTGACTATTGATTGTGAGAATACACCCGGACTTTTTTGTCATGACATGAAGCGAGAACGAGAATAATATGAGTTACTGTTGGGTTGCAAATATTCGGGGGAACACGCAGGTGTCCAACAGTGCTAAATCTAAGCGCCATATGGGGCGCAATGCACCAACTGTTATTGTTATTCAACATTCTACGCTGGCGCGAACGACCGTGGTGAAGCTTCTTGAGGGTGAACTCGCCGGTTGGAATTTTATCGATATGATCTCAACTGAGAGTCTCGACAAAGCTCTTGGGGTTGAGGTGCGTTTGATTGCACTAGATCTGGCCGGCAGAGATGTTGAGAGTACCAGCCTGCGTGATGATCTCGCAGCAATTACTGCACGTTTTCCTGATGCTCCTATCACGTTGCTCTCAGGTACGGATGACGTCAACATAGCCCGTCAGGCGCTCAAGATAGGCATCCGCGGCTTTTTCTCGACTTCACTTCCCATTGACATTGCCCTTGCCGGTCTTCGTCTCGTTCTGGCAGGAGGAACATTCTGCCCGCAGCTATTGGGAGCTGTTACAAACGGCTCAAACGAGCATATTCCGGCCAGAAATGAGGCCGAAAAAAGCTTGGATGATAAGACGCAGTACCTGGCGATTGCCGATTTCACTCCCCGCGAGACGGATGTCCTCGCAGAGTTGCAATGCGGCTGCTCAAATAAGGTAATTGCAGGAAAACTCAATTTGTCGGGGCATACTGTGAAGATGCATTTGCAACACATAATGCGTAAGTTGCAGGCGCAGAACCGCACTGAAGTGGTTGCCCGCTTGGTTCAAAGAGCCGCCGGCGCGCATGACGCCTCGCCGAGTTAGGCGGTCTGGCCAGAACCGGAGAGCTGTCGCGACGTTTTAGTTGGGTTTCGGAGCACGGTTTGACCCCACCATAGGCGCCGAAGATTGCTCCCTGTCTCGTACCGTTGCCAATTGACGAGGATTGCACGCCCGTGCTGTCCTCTTGTCGAGGCCGAAGGCTGGGCTCTTCAAAGAGCAGGCTATCGTCGTGCGAAAGGAATACGGCTTCGTAGATGAGCTATTGAAGGTCTCGACGTGCAAGGCCCAGCGGCTATCGAGCCAAGGCAACCAGCTATCCAACGAACGGGGACGCGTTCGGAACACATCTGGTCGCTGGCCGATGGCAGACAGCACGTTATTCTGCTGGACGGCACGTCGCCGGACCACCCGCAACGGCGTATCCTTACTAACCGGCATCATGGCAATGCCGCGTAGCGACAGAGCCGGATCGGCGATGGTGATCGCAGTGAAAAGCTTCATCAAATGATCCTCCGGAGCGCGCCGAGGAGAACGAGCCAGCAGTTCGGGTTCTGCGAGCTTCTCACGGGCCACGCGGTGAACCGCTCGTCGCAGTCGCTCGACCGATCACTCATGACCGCGACGATTGAGGATGCGCGCGGCATTGTCTCAACTATGCTGGGGCGGAGTTGCCGTACCGTCGGCAAGTCTGCGCTGTCGAGGTTTCGACCGGATCGCGCGGTGAGCGGAGAGGTACACCTTGCTTCTCGAGGTCTTCGATGACATCGAGCAAATGGCTAACCGATTGGGCCGGGTGATCCAGGCGAACAATGACGAGCACATCGCCAGCGCTAAGATCCATTAGCAATTTCGTCAGCACTGGTCGTGCGCGGGACGCACCGGATCCGTGCTCCCGATGAATGCGATGGCAGCCTGCGGCGCGCAACTCATCGACCTGGATGCCGTTCAGCTGATCGTCGGTCGAAACCCGGGCGTATCCGATCAGTCTTTGCTGCCGGGGGGCTGACGGTTGCAACTTTCGGCATCAGATTTCGGCTCGATTTAGCGAGGTTTGTACGAACCATGAATGCGTGAGAAAAGGAAGGTTTGCTTACGCATCTCGCATCTGTACAAGGGCCTCTCAAAAACAGGTTGGAAAATCAAGACTTTCGACCGCCGCTGCCACAATTACGCCTGCGTTTCGCGGATTGTCGGTGGCACGCATCCCCCGTCGACGCGGGGGCGCAATCCGGTGCGTTCTTCGGGAAATATGGTTTGTGACATGAAGACTATAAGATTGGTCCTTTTGCCTGCTCTGGCTGTGCTGATGACAAGCGTCGCCGTGCATGCTCAGGAGTGGAGGTATTTGCCGGATTATGGCGACGACCCGGACAGTGGCTATGCTACTCAGCGTTATTGGCGGGAGGCGCCGCCGCGCTATCGCGATGATCGGCGTTTCGACGATGGCTATTATCATCAGGGTGACCCCTATGGCTATTATGACGACGAAGACGGCGATTTCCCGTCCCGCCGGCGTCCACAGCGGCAGGCTTCGATCGATTCGGGCGCGATCTCTCCGCAATTCAATCCCGGCGTCAAAGATGATAGACGTGCCAGCCTGGCGCGGTCGCCGATCCCGCGTACGGTTGTGCCCCTCTCGGGCTACGAACCTGGCACGATCGTGATCTCCACCAAGGAGAAGCGCCTCTATCTCGTGCTCAACGACGGAACTGCCCTCAAATATGGCATCGGTGTCGGCAAGCAGGGCTTCGCCTGGAAGGGCACGCAGACGATCAGCCGCAAGGCGGAGTGGCCGGATTGGACGCCGCCCAGGGAAATGATCGCTCGCCGACCGGAATTACCCGACCATATGGACGGCGGCCTCAATAATCCCCTCGGCGCCAGAGCGCTCTATCTCGGCTCCACCCTCTACCGCATCCATGGCACCAATGAGCCCAACTCGATCGGCAAGGCCGTATCTTCTGGCTGCATCCGCATGGCGAATCCGGATGTGATGGATCTCTATGGCAGGGTCGGCGTGGGAACAAAAGTCGTCGTGCTCTGATTGCACTCCAGTACTGCAGGGACCTGCCAAGATCTGATTACATGCCGCTTTTCTCTTTGAATGGGTGAGGACACGAGCTGTTCCAATCCTGGCCTCAGTCAGACCGCACGCACGGATCCCTTGGGGAACACCCGCCCTTGCGGCGTTCCCGCCATCAAAGTCCGCTGACGTGCTTCCACGCTCGCGCCAGATCGTTGCCCATCCAGCAACTGAGGAAGAGCGACAAGCGTATTCGCCATCCCTCTCTCCGTTTGGGCGATGATGGTCCTCTGGCGCAAGACTACGTTCCGACCTGGATCGGCTTTCCGGCAAAGAGTTGTTCGATGCTCGGCTTCCTGCAAAACGTCATTGAGCTGATACCGATCAGCGGCGATCTGGCGGATAAAGATCCTCACAGGACCAATCGTCCGGCTCCGACGCGCTGTCACGCTTCAGGAGACTGGAGATAGCAAATTCCCGATCGTAAACTCTGCCGCTTGCGCCGACTTCCCAAAAATCGCCTGCCCTCGTATGGAGCAGGTCATCACTTGGTGCCGAACTCGCGGCGATGAAAGATCAGTTCTCTCGCTCGAAGTTCGGCCAAGGTTCGGCCGAGATCCGATACGAGCATGGCCGTCGTCCTTTGCCGCTGAGTATGGCTGAGTTTTTTCTTGCGCTGTCGATTGGATGGTCGCTAAGTCATGTTGACTCAGCTGTGAGCTTTGCGGCCGACAAGCGACCTTGGCCCAATCGAATTTCAGAATCGAAGGCAATTCAATGACCCGACAACTTTCTCTTCCGCGCGATCGGATTTCCGTACTTCTGTTGGAAGGCATCAGTCAGAGCGCCGTGGACTACTTTTCGTCATCCGGCTACGTCAATCTCACTCATTTACCGAAGGCTCTGGATGACAAGGATCTCAAGAGTCATATAGCCGACGCACATATTATCGGAATTCGTTCACGCACGAATCTGACGGAGGAAATTTTCAGTTCCGCCAAAAAGCTCATTGCCGTCGGTTGTTTTTCTGTGGGGACAAATCAGGTCGATCTGGATGCGGCCCGCCGACGCGGGATCCCCGTATTCAACGCTCCTTATTCGAATACGCGCTCGGTCGCAGAGCTCGTGATCGGTGAGATCATAATGCTGACCAGGCGGATTTTCCCGCGCTCGGCTTCGGCTCATGAAGGCGGATGGGACAAATCCGCCGAAGGTAGCCGCGAGATGCGCGGGAAAACGCTGGGCATCGTGGGCTACGGCAACATCGGTTCGCAGCTGAGCGTTCTTGCGGAAAGCATGGGCATGAACGTTCGCTATTTTGACCCTTCAGACAAGCTTCGCCACGGCAATTCGGAATCGATGGCAACGCTCGGCGAGCTTCTCGAAATCTCAGATTATGTGACGATGCATGTTCCGGAAACCAGTTCGACGCAAAACATGATAACTGAGGCCGAACTGCGCAGGATGAAAAAGGGAGCCATTTTCATCAATAATTCCCGCGGGACTGTGGTCGATCTTGAAGCGCTTGCGAAGGTTTTGAAAGAAGGACATCTCGCGGGCGCGGCTGTGGACGTGTTCCCGAAGGAGCCGGCGTCCAACAAGGAGCGTTTCGAAACGCCGCTGCAAGGCTTGGATAATGTCATCCTCACCCCGCATATTGGCGGGTCGACCGAAGAAGCCCAGGAACGCATTGGAAGGGAAGTCTCCAGGAAGCTTGTCGAGTATTCCGACGTCGGCTCGACGCTGGGCGCGGTCAACTTCCCCCAGGTTCAACTGCCGCCACGTCCAAACGGCACCCGTTTCATCCATGTTCATGAAAATCGCCCCGGCATTCTAAACAATCTGAATGCGATTTTCTCCTCCCGCGGACTAAATATCGTCGGTGAGTTTCTGCAGACCTACGGTGAAATGGGTTATGTGGTCATTGAAGCCGAGGGCGTTGGCCAGACAGCGGATGACATACTTGACGCGCTTCGCCAGATTCCGGGGACGATACGAACTCGATTGCTTTACTGACGCCGGTGGGAAATTGGCATTCTCCAGGTGTTTCTCACCATGGTTTCATCGCCATTAGCCGCCAAGTCAGATTTGGATTCCATGCAATGGGGGCGAGTCTCGTCAGCTAGGAAGAGCCAATGATGCGGAAGGACGATGACATTAGCTCTGGCCACCCGGGAAAGACGACCCGATAGAGCCGGGGCAAATCCAATCACAGCGCCCGAGACCGTCATGCCGAAGAACTCGGTGCGCTTGAGGCTATCCCGCCGTTCGACCGACATGACCGACCGCGGCCATCGTGGTGAAGCAACCCTAATCGAGGCCACGCCAAGATTAAGGCACTCGGCGCGGCTGTAGGTATCACTGTGCCTGGTGATCGCAGCGTTGCTTACTGCTGCGCAGGTGCGGATTTCTGAAGCTTGTCCTGAACCTTCTTAACAAGCGCCGGATCCTTCTTGGCGGCCGTTAGAATTGCATTGTATTCGCCTACCGACATGCCCGGAGAGGTTTGAACAGCCTGTACCATCTGTTTGCTCGCCTCGGTTTGCAGCTGTTGCTTCGCGGTCGCATCCGACGCTGCTTCAATCTTGGCCGAGTATTCCTGCCTGATCTTGTCCACCTGAAGATATGCGACGGCGAAAGCCTCGATCTTTTGATCGCTGACGGTAGCAGCCGTACCGCTACTATCTGGTTGTCCTTGGGTGGATTGCTTGTCTTGCGTCGCCTGCTGCGCGGACGCAGGATTGCTGAGAAGCATCAGGCTCAAAGCAGCAGCGGTCAACGATGCGGCAGAGACATAACGAGTGATCATCTTGATTCCTCTTTGGTAGTGCGGGGGGAACACCTCTTTGATGGCGCAGAGCGAAGGGCGGCATATCCTATTGATTTTGCCGTAGGCTAGGGTTGAAGAACGATCCGGCGACAATGCGGCCGTCAAACGTTTTCTGTGGGGCAATAGCACGGCGATCTGCTGGCCGCAGAGCGGCGGCTTTGTGACTGTCACCAGTTGGCCCCAACGCTTTTTTCCTATCGTCGTAAAATCCCGCCGCATACGACGGCAGGGTTCGACGACAACGACGGGCATTCGATGGACCAGGTCGTGCGATTGCCGCCTCAAGGCGAAGCCAGAAGGAGGGTGAGTTTCGCGGAGCCTGTGTCTGCTGAGGGATGTTCACAAACACCCGGATTCCCGGAAATCGATTGTTCACACAAAATAACCAAATGAAGTGAGCTTCGAGCCGGGATCCGATTGCAATCTCAAAATGCCGCTTTCGGTTATTCCAGGGCGGCAAATCTCAGCTGAAATAACCGAGCTTCATCAGGATGCCGGCTTCGTATGCAGCCACAATGAAAGCATCTTTCGCAAGCTCAGGATTGGACTTGCCCTCGATGGCGGCGCGACAAATCACCAACGCATCCTCATAAGCCTCAACGTGTTCAACGGGCCAATATGTCAACAAATAATCCAGTGCTTCCAAACTGCTCTTGACCGTCCGAAACGCGCCGAACGGATGTAGCTGAAAACTGACAGGCCCGTGCCATATTCCACATGTTAACATGATAGACCTCTGGCGTTGAAACAGGATCAACAGGATCTTTGTTCCTGCACGAGACTGCGTGATGGGCTTTTCCGATCCTCCAAACGACGGAATGTGCTAGTGATAGTCGAGATCCTATCCACCGCCTTGTAGAGAAATATCGGCCTGAGAGCCGGCCAATCCGCTGCGTTCGAGATTGGAAACCGGCAAGCGAGACTTGCGGTAGGGCAATACACACTGGCGGGCGGCCCGCGTGGCTGTCCACCGAATAGTACCTCATCTCCAGCAGCGGCAACTCACGCGTAGCGATCGCAGCAATGGCATGATCGGAATAACATGGCACGGTTTCGAGCCGAGCATCCTGGCGCCGCCGCCGATGCGAGTGCTGCTGACGTAGACGTGTGTGATATGCGCTGTATCATTACCCTCGCGAATCGCCGCCTGGAGGATATATGGCTAAGCAGACAAGGCCGTTCATCGTCGAAATCAAGCCGTCCCGGAAGCTGAAACCCGTTGACGGCAAGACGTCAATATGGGGGAAGGTCGATCTGCGGATCGAGGAGGAGCTGCCAGCCGTTTCGCCGATTGCCGAGAAGCCGGCCACCCTTGCCGAGGATGGCCGATCCTGATCGGAGGATCACGGTCACATCGCGCAAACTGCATCAGCTGAATGCACTTGCCCGGAACCTTTTGACGGGTTCAGACCGTCACCACGATCTTCGTGAACTGTTCGTTCGCTTCCAGATAGCGGTGCGCCCCGACGATCTGATCGAGCGGAAAGCTGCGCGCGATCAGGGCTCCAGGGCGCCATTCACGACGCCGGCGAGGTGATGCCAATCTTAGTCGTACACCATCAGAATGAGCTTAAGCTTCAAATGAAACCAGGTTAGGCGTGCGCCGAAAGCGCATGTTTCACACGCAGGATGGAGATTGCGACAGCCCCGATGACGAGCGGGATCGACACCAGCATGACCAACGGGCTGATGTGGTAGCCCGCGTGATCGGCGGCCTCGAAGGCGACTTTGAGCAGGCTCAACAGATAGTAGCTGATGGCGATGATGGAGAAGCCTTCCACTGCCCTTTGGATCTTGACCTGTGTTGCGGCCCGATCGGCCATCGCCTGAATCTCGATAGCATTCTGATGTTCGATCTCGACCTGGATGCGCGTCTGCAGGAGATCGAGCAAGTGCATGGCGGCATGAGAAAGTTGGTCGAGGCGCAACGCGGTCGCCTCGCAGGTCCGAACGGCAGGCCTGAACCGTCTCGCAACGAAAACGCCAAACCGCTGAAAGCCGGGCACATGGGATTCGCGAAGCTCACCGATGCGCTCCTCCACGATTTTCGCGTAGGCGGCGGTAGCCCCGAAACGATTTCGCGTTTCGGCCGCCGCCGAAATGATCCGGGCGGATAGGCCCGAAATTTCTTCGAGCAGTTTCTTATGTTCGGTGGTTGGGGTCGTCTGATTTCGGTTTGTCAGCTCGAGAAGGTTTTTGTCGTAGTTGCCGAGCAAAGGGGCCAGGCGACGGGCTTCCGGAAGACCGAGCAGGGCCATGGATCGATAGGTTTCAATTTCATAGACCCGTCGAACCATTCGACCCAGACGGTAGGCGTTCAGGTCCCTGTTGAAGAGAAGGATGCGGCTCGTGTGGTCGTCCTGGACGCGGAAGTCCGAGCATACCTGCGCCGCTCCCCCGCCGATCGAAGACGCTGCGGTATCGCGAAATCCGAACTTTGAAAGCGTTGGACCAAGCTCCTCCGGTGCGTTTCCGAGCACGAGAATACCAACCCGGGATATGAGCCGCGGCGCGTCCATATCCACGAGAGCCGCTATCTCAGGCAGCGAAAAGCTCGATACCGGCCATTCGTCGGCTTCTGCATTGAATTGAGTCACGCGCGTGATGGTAACGAATTCCGTGTGGTGTTCCACCTGGGTTCGTGGATCCTCGCTATCGCCGCCGTCAGTTAAATATCGGCTGCCATGCAAGGCGGGAAGCGCAGAGGGCATGAGTGCTATGTGCTCTACATAGGCCGGACCGGTGAAGTAAATGGACGGCCGAGCATGGAGCTCGGCATTGAAATCCGCCGTCATGAATCCACCCTGCGAGGTCCAAATCCCTGCAATGTCTGTGACCAACAGACAATATGCGTGCGCAAACCTCAAATCAGGCCGGCTCCGCGGCGTCAATACAATCGCCGCGACCCTAATCGATTTTACTTTGATCGCGACAAAACAGCGCTGCAAATAGGGTTGGAGAAGCGAACCCAAGTACATCATGCCTGTCTTGGACAGTGGGGGCAGGCTTCTTCGTGCAAAGGCGCAACGAACACTCTTCGCTGACGTTTTCCAGCACACCCTTCTGTAAGAGCGCGCTGGGACCGCAGAACCAGCTCGTGCGCGATGCCATCCTCCAAAACCCTGAGCCCAGCAAACTCCGTGCCACGGCCGAATGTCATCGAGCCGTGGCAGCGGTGATATCAGGCTAACCAGCGGACGATGCCGTCTTTATTGGCTGCCCTCACGAGACCTTGTAGCGCAGCGCTGGCGTCGAACGCGACAGGTTCGGCATCAAAGCCTGGCGTGCCTGCTCGTAATTTGCAAGCAATCGCGCATCTTCAAGGGCCGGGATCGTCGCGAATTCGCCTTCGGCAAGGCCTGCAAGCGAAGCGTCGACCATGTTTTCCGCCGACATGACGATCTCGCCTGGGAGGTGCTCGACAGGCGTGCCGGCAATGCCCCAGAATTCGGTGGCCGTCGCGCCCGGCAGCACGACCTGGACGCGAACGTTCTTATCGGCAAGCTCATGCTTCAGCGACTGGCTGAAGGCGAGTACGAAGGCTTTCGTTCCGCCATAGACGCCGTTCAGAATTTCGGGCGCGATCGCGACGACCGAGGCAATATTGATGACGGTGCCGCCGCCACGGGCAACGAGACCAGGCACAGCGGCATAGGTCAGCCGCATCACCGCCGCCACATTGAGATCGACCATCTCCTGCATCTTGTCGGCGTCGGATTGGAGCAGCGGCGCCGTGCCGCCGAAGCCGGCATTATTGACAAGCATGGTGATGCTCTGATCTTCCTTCAGCACCTTCTCGACCTTGGCAAGATCGTCTTTCCGGCCAAGATCGGCGGACAGGGTCTCGACGGTGCGGCCGGTCTCATCGGTCAGCCGGCTTGCCAGCGCCTTCAATCGCTCGCCATTGCGGGCGACGAGAATGAGGTTATAGCCCTGCTTTGCCAGCCGATGCGCATAGATCGCACCGATGCCCGAGGATGCCCCCGTCACCATCGCCGCACCCTTATGTTCCTGTGCCATGATCATTTCTCCGTTTTGCGCGCCGGCCCTATGCCTTGCGCTTGAGGAGAGTTTTACACCCGCTTGCCGATGTCATGAATGTCGAATATACCACCTTTTAGGACATCTTCTTTTAGGACATGACGCCATGCAGCAAATTGCTTTCCTGCTCTTTCCCGGCTTCCAGATCATGAGCCTCGCTGCCGTTTCGGCCTTTGAATTCGCCAATCTCGAACTCGACGAGAAAGCCTACGACATTCATTTCCTCTCGGAGACCGGTGGCCCGATCGCCAATTCGCTCGGTATGATCATCGATACGGAAGCCTTAAGCGATCCCTGTTTCGACACGCTGATCGTTGCCGGGGCGCCCCACATCAAGCTGCCCACCAAGGCCGAGGCGGATTTCATCCGCGCGGCCCTTCCCGCAACGCGCCGTCTCGCCTCCATCTGCACGGGCGCCTTTTTTCTCGCCGAAGCCGGCATTCTCGACGGCCGCCGCGCCACGACGCACTGGTATCTCGCCCGCGAACTCAGGAACCGTTATCCGCGGATCAGGACGGAAGAGGATCGCATTTACATCATCGACGGTTCGGTCTGGACTTCGGCCGGCATGACGGCCGGCGTCGATCTGGCGCTGGCAATGGTCGAGAAGGATCACGGGCTGGAGATCGCCCGAGCCGTTGCCCGCAAGCTCGTCGTCTATCATCGCCGCGCCGGTGGTCAGTCGCAGTTTTCCACGCTTCTGGAGCTGGAGCCGAAATCCGACCGCATCCAGAAGGCGCTGGCGCATGCGCGCAGCAATCTGACGTCCACGCTGTCGGTGGAAGAATTGGCGGAGGCCGCCCATCTCAGCCCACGCCAGTTCAGCCGGACGTTCCGCGCCGAAACAGGCCAGTCGCCGGCCAAAGCCGTTGAAAACCTGCGGCTGGAAGCGGCCCGCCTGATGATGGAACAGGGCCGCCACCCGATCGATGTCGTCGCTCGCGAAACCGGCTTTGCCGATCGCGAACGCATGCGCCGCGCCTTCCTGCGTGCCTTCGGCCAGCCGCCACAGGCAATCCGCCGTTCCGCGCAGCTGGGATTGCAGGCATGATGTGTCGTCGTTGACAAGGCCCGCTCCACCGATCGCGTAGGGCGGCATCCATGTCGGGAGGACAACCCAAGGTGATCGAGCCGAAATTCACTCGTCCATAGTTCGGATCGTCAACCATGCCGGGACGGATATCAAAGATATCCCAACATTCCAGTGTAACGGCGCGCTACTTTCTGCTAAGTCACAGAGTGGCAAGTGCTTTTCGCGCCGGGTACCAGGGGGTTGCTGCACTTACACCAAACAAAAGGGGGCTTTTTTCCGCTGCGGCGAAAAATCCACTTCCCTTTTGCTTGGGTTGCTCGTAAGGCGCCTGCGCGAAGAATGTTGCCGCATTGGCACCGCCGGACACGGCAACCAAGCACAATTTTAAAGATGAACGACTAGGGACCGATATGCACGGCCAGGCTCAGGACGTTACAGAAGTGATCGGGAAAGGCCGCGCGCCGCAAATTCTGCGAGGTCCCGACTCAATCCACAAAGGCCGGCCCGATGAGCGGCTTTCCCGCTTCTTCGAAAGGCTGGCCGATGTTCACGGCCCCTCGCCCGCCGTCATCGACAGCGGCCGCGTCTGGACCTATCGGGAGATGGACGCCCAGGCGAACCGCTTCGCCCGCCTGATCATCGAACGCGGCGTCAAGCCAGGCGACCGGGTGGCTCTGCTCCTCGATCGTTCCGCCGATACCTATATCGCCATCCTCGCCGTGATGAAGGCCGGCGCGGCCTTCGTGCCGCTCGCTCCGGCTTTCCCCGAGGAGCGTATGGCATTGATCGTCGAGGATGCCGGCGTCAGCCTCGTCATCACCGTTCCCCATTATGCAACGCGTGCCGCCGGGCTTTCCGTGCCCCACGTCGTCATTGACGGCAATTATTCTGATACCGCCTCATATGCCGATACGCCGCTGGATATCGCCGTCACCGAGGACGACACCTGCTACATCCTCTACACATCAGGCACGACCGGCCGGCCGAAGGGCGTGGCGGTACGCCATCAGAGCATCTGCAATTTCGTGCGCATTGCCGCCGAGGCCTACGGCTATCGGCCGGGCGACCGCGTCTATCAGGGTATGACCATCGCCTTCGACTTCTCGACGGAGGAAATATGGGTGCCTTTCGCCGCCGGCGCGACGGTGGTGCCCGCACCGGGGCGCATGACGCTCGTCGGCGAAGAATTGGCGGATTTCCTGCGTGCCAATGCCATCACCTGCATGGCCTGCTCGCCAACGCTGCTCTCCTCGATCGAAAGCGACGTGCCGACGCTCCGCGCCATCCTGGTCGGCGGCGAGGCCTGCCCGCACAATCTCGTCACGCGCTGGTCGAAGGACGGGCGGCAAATCCTCAATACCTATGGCCCGACCGAAGCGACGGTTACCGCGACCATGGGATACCTGACGCCCGAGCGGCCGGTGACCATCGGCGCGCCGCTGCCGACCTATTCCATCGTCATCCTTGACGCCCAGTCGCCGAAGCTCTCCGAGCCGGGCGAACTCGGCGAGATCGGCATCGCCGGCATCGGCCTTGCGGTCGGCTACCTTAACCGCCCGGATCTGACCGAGCAGAAATTCATCCCCGATTTCGTCGGCCTTCCCAACAACCCCTCGCAGCGGATCTACCGTACCGGCGATCTCGGCCGCATCAATAGCGACGGCGAGATCGAGTATCACGGCCGTATCGATACGCAGGTGAAGATCCGCGGCTACCGCATCGAACTCGGCGAGATCGAAGCCGTGCTGCTCGACCAGCCCGGCATTGCGCAGGCGGCGGTCACCACCTGGGAGATCGAGCCCGGCCGTGTCGAACTCGTCGGTTACTATGCGCTGAAAATCGGTGTCGACTCGATCGCCCGCGCCGACCTTGCCAAGGAACTGCGCCGCCGCTTGCCCGACTATATGGTGCCCTCTTTCCTCGAAGAGCTGCCGGCGCTGCCGATGACCGTTTCCGACAAGGTGGACACGCGCAAGCTTCCGAAGCCGGCCAGCCTGAGGCTCGGCACCGAGCGCAAGGAAATCCTGCCGTCTACAAAAGACCAGCGCTTCCTGACGGAGGCGCTGCGGGATGTGCTAAAAATCGACGACATCTATGTCGAGGATCACTTCTTCGATGACCTCGGCGCCAATTCGCTGTTGATGGCCCGCTTCTGCGCAAAGCTGCGCACGCGCAAGGAATGGGCGACCACGTCGATGCGCGACATCTATATGTATCCGACCGTCTCCAGCCTTGCGCAGCACCTGCATGGGCCGGAAGAAGACGTAGCAGCCGTCGAAGAACCGTGCCTGACGCATCGCGCCTCGAACTTCGCGTACTGGACCTGCGGGGCAGCGCAGCTCCTGTTCTATGGCGTCTACAGCTATCTCAGCCTCTGGCTTCTGAACTACGGTCTCAACTGGGTCTACGACATGCTCGACGACCCGGTGCAGCTCTATCTGCGTTGCGCGCTCCTGTCGGCGGCCGTCTTCTTCGGCATGTCCGGCTTCGCTGTGATCATGAAATGGCTGCTGATCGGGCGCTGGAAGCCCGAGAGCTTCCCGATCTGGGGCCTGCGCTACTATCGTTTCTGGGTGGTACAGACGCTGATCCGCACGGCGCCGGTCGTGCTGTTCCGCGGCAGTCCGCTCTACAGCCTCTATCTTCGCATGCTGGGGGCGCGGCTCGGCCGCAACACCACTATCGAGTGCCGCACCATTCCTGTCTGCACCGACCTCATCTCAATCGGCGAGAACTCGATCCTGCGCAAGGAATCGATGCTTCTCGGCTACCATGCCCAGGCCGGCTATATCCACACCGGTCCGATCACCATCGGCCGTGATGCGTTCGTCGGCCTTGGCTGCGTCATCGACATCGACACCTCGATCGGCGACCGCGCCCAGCTCGGTCACGCATCGTCGCTGCAGCGCGGCCAGCATATTCCCGATGACGGGCATTGGCACGGCTCGCCCGCCGTCTCGACGACGGCAGACTATTGCAAAGTACATGGCGTGACGCTTTCGAGAACGCGTCGTATTCTCTACGACACCGTACAGCTCATCACCATGTTCGCCCTCGTCACGCCGTTTCCGCTGCTGTTCCAAACCTATTGGCAGAATGTCAGCGACGACTACCAGGAAACGATCGGCATCGTCGCGATCGGAACGACTATAACGCTCTTCGGCGCCATCGCCGTCGCGCTATTCGCCGCGCTGGCCGTGCCCCGCCTGTTCAGCCTTGTTCTCAAGCCCGGGCGCACCTACAGGCTCTATGGCTTCCATTTCTGGCTGCAGTCAGTCGTCGAGGTATGCACCAACATACGCCTCATCAACCTGCTCTTCGGAGACAGTTCCGCCGTCGTCCATTATATCCGGGCGCTCGGCTGGAACCTCAACGAAGTGGTGCAGACCGGCTCGAATTTCGGCAGCAACCAGCAGCAGGACAATCCGCTTATGTGCGAGATTGGCAGCGGGACGATGGTGTCGGATGGGCTCTATATGATCAACATCCACAAGTCGGCATCCACTTTCCGGCTGGAGCACACGAAGGTCGGCGAGCGAAACTACTTCGGCAACAACATCTTCTATCCGCCGGACGGGCGCACCGGCGAGAACTGCCTGCTCGGCACGAAGGTCATGGTGCCGGTCGATGGTGTGCTGCGTGAGAATGTCGGCCTGCTCGGCTCGCCGCCCTTCGAAATCCCGCGCATGGTCAAGCGCGACAAGGAGCTGATCCAGGGGGTGAGCGAAGACGATCGCCGCGCCCGCCTGCCGCACAAGAACCGCCACAATTTCGCGACCGCGCTGATGTTCGTCGCCGTGCAATGGGTGGCACTGTTCGTCACGCTCACAATCTGGGACCGCGCACTGAACTACTATACGGAATGGGCACAGACGGCGCTGTTCGTCGCAGTCGTCCTGACGGCAGGCCTCACGATACCGTTCTATATTTTCGTGGAGTGGGCGAGCCTCGGCTTCCGTCGCCTCCGGCCGCAGATGACGACAATCTACGACATCACCTTCTGGCGGCACGAACGCCACTGGAAGCTGGCCGATTCCCCGATCGTGCGCCTTTTCGCGGGCACACCCTTCCGGCCCATGATCATGCGCGCGCTTGGCGTGAAGGTCGGCCGGCGCGTTTATGACGGCGGCTCGAACCTGACGGAACGCTCGCTGGTCGAGATCGGCGACGATGCGACGCTGAACGAAGGCTGCGTCATCCAGGCGCATTCGCTGGAAGAAGGCGCCTTCAAGTCGGATCACATCCGCATCGGCAATGGATGCACGCTCAGCCCCGCCGCCTTCATCCACTACGGCGTGACCATGGGCGACGGCTCGATTGCCGATGCCGACTGCTTCGTCATGAAAGGTGAGATCCTGGAACCGAACTCGATCTGGCGCGGCAATCCTGCCAAGCTCCATTCCTTCGTCAGGCCGGTCGCCGACGCATGAGCGGCGGCGAAGCGCCTGCCCGCGCGGCGGAGACGGCGCTGCTTGCAGAAATAGCGAAGCTGGCGCCGCCCGGCGTCAAAGTCGGCTGCCGCGCCATCCGCGATGGCGACGAAAAGCTGCTGCTACCGGAGGAAGCCCAAACCATCTCCTCCCGCCAGCTTCATACCCGGCGCGCAAGCGGCGCGGCGCGCGCGATCGCCCGGCAATTGCTTGTCCTGGAAGGAATCGAGAATCCCGTCATTAAGCGTTCGGCCTCCGGCGCCCCGCTCTGGCCGGCGGGCATTACGGGTTCCCTTGCCCATGACGACGTCATGGCAGTTGCCGCCGTGGCGCGCAAGGCCGGCGCCGTCTCGCTCGGGATCGACGTCGAGCCGGCCGAACCGCTACCCGCCGACATCGCCGACATCGTGCCAATCTTCGGCGACATCCTCGACGGCATCGACCAGTATCTTGCGTTGCGCCTGCTGTTCAGCGCCAAGGAGGCCGTCTACAAGGCCAGCTTTCCACTCGATGGCAAGGTCCTCGGCTACGAGCATATCGCCGTCGACCTCCAGGGTCGCAAGGCCGTTACCGCGACCGGTCGCAGGGCGCAGCTTTGGTTCTGTCTCTTTCCGCGCGTGGTCGTTCTCGCTGAGGCGTCAGCAGATGCGGTGGCCCCACTTTCCTGGCCGGAACAGGTTTCTCCCAACTGGTGACACTATGTGCCACGGCACCAGTCACGAGCTTCGAGCGAGCGAAGGTGCCGATCGGATAGCGCGAAGTCATGGTTTCATGCGATGTCATCGACCTGCAGCGCAGAGATGGCATGATCGCAAAATCCGCAGATTCCGAGAAAGATCGGAGAAGCAGGGGATGGGCTGAGAAAGCCGGTGTCTGCAACAAACTTACGGGCTGGTTTCGGAGCGCACATTGACATGAATATGGTGGCGATCTGTCTAACTTACCTTGAATCGCACCCTCCGTTTTCATCCTATGGTTTTGTTTATTGACAATACTCGTCAGTAAACCTAGCTAACCTCGGGGCAAATCTCGGATCGTCGGCGGACGATGCAAACCATGCCGGCGTTGCCGGATCAAAATCTCAACATGGAAACGATCATGACCGAACAGCCGACTTCGGCCTCCGAAATCTCTTTGCGCCGCATCACCTCGCAAACCGTCAGCGATATCTGCGAACTCAGCGAGACGCTGACCGAAGCCCAGCGCGATAAGGTCGCCGACAACGGCACCTCGATCGCCGAAGCGCATTTTTCCGAGAATGCGTGGTTTCGCGCCATCTATGCCGACGACACGCCGGTGGGCTTCGTGATGCTGCATATCGGCTCCGACTACGACGTAATCGATTGCCCCGGCGTCTTCCTCTGGCGCTTGATGATCGCCGGCCCTTATCAGCGCATGCGCTTCGGCGAGAAGGCGATCGCGCTCGTCGTCCGCGAGATGAAGGCACGCGGATTTTCCGAGTTGTTCACCTGCTATGTCGTCGGTGACGATAGCCCCGAAGGTTTCTACAAGCGCCTCGGCTTTGTGCCGACAGGCGAGATGTTTGAGGACGAGATCGAAATGGTGCTGAAGCTCACCAGTTGAGCAGCGGTCAGACGATCGTGAAGCGCTTGCAGCTCCTGGAGGCAGCATCCCTGGTAAGGCATGAGCGCCATGGCAGAGAGGTGCTCGATGCGAGCCGCTTCGAGGAGGCACGGGCATTCCTCGACGCAATCTCTGCCGGTTGGGATCGCGCTCGGCCGCCTCAAGCCGCTCGTCGAGACGACGTGAAGCCGCCTGCAGACCCGGCGAAGAGGTCCAAGTCAAATTCCGTCACGATGGGATCGACTTTGAAGGGCCCCCCAGCTTCATCATGTTTTCGGACGAAAAGCCCGGCGTGGCGAAGGCGGCCGTCGATTTCTGCGTCTTGCTATTCCCGAAAACCCGCATTGAACGGCTCGATCTTTGTGGTCCGGACGAGGATCAGCCTGCCATGTATTGAATGTTGCAGCGGCCATGGACCGATGATTTCTGGACATGGGCGCGCACGCCGAAAACCCGTTCGATCAGCTCCTGCGTCAGCACCTCTTCCGGTAAACCGGCCGCAACCACTTCACCCCTCTGCAGCACCGCCAGACTGTCGCAGAACATCGCCGCCAGATTGAGGTCGTGCAGCGCGACGACGGAGGTAACATCAAGCTTCGAAATCAGGCCGAGAATGTCGAGTTGATGCTGGATATCGAGATGGTTCGTCGGCTCGTCGAGCAGCAACTCGCTGGGGGTCTGCGCCAGCGCTCTGGCGATGTGGACGCGCTGCCGCTCGCCGCCGGACAAGGTTTGCCATAGCTGCCCCGCCCGATCCCGCATGCCGACACGGGCGAGTGCATCCAAAACCGCTGCATCGTCGCGGGCGCTCCAGGACGAAAGCGGGCCACGATGGGGGGTGCGCCCGAGGCGGACGACATCGATGACGGTCACCTGCGTATCCGTCGTTGCCTGCTGTTCCACCAGCGCGATACGGCGAGCGATGTCGCCGCGTGAAATCGAGGCGATGTCGCTGCCGCCGAGCCGGATGACACCGCTCTTGACCTTTCGCAGCCGGCAGATCAGCCGCAGCAGACTGGATTTGCCGGAACCGTTCGGCCCCAGCAGACCGAGCACCTTACCCCTTTCCACCGAGAGGCTGATGCCGTTGACGATCAGCGTGTTGCCGGCAGCGAAGGTTACGTTGTCGACCGCGATGCTCATGCCGTCCTCCGGGCGCGATAGAGAATGATGGCGAAGGCCGGAGCGCCGAACAGTGCGGTCACGACGCCGATCGGCAGGATCTGCTGGGGAATGATGATTCTCGAGACGATATCGGCTGCAACCATAAAAATCGCGCCACCGAGCGCCGATGCCGGCAACAGGCGGTCGTGACTGGGACCGACCATGAAACGGGCTGCATGCGGAATGACGAGCCCGACGAAACCGATCGAGCCGACAATGCTGACGACCGCCGCGGTCATGAAGGCCGTCGTTCCGAGAAGCACGATCTGCGCGCGGCGCACGGCGATGCCGAGCGAAGCCGCAGCATCGGTTCCGAAGACGAAAGCATCGAGTACGCGGACATGCGCCATGCAGATCACGAAGCCAGTGATGGCGATCGGCCCGGAAAGATAGACATCCGGCCAGCGCACACCGCTCATCGAACCGAGCAGCCAGAACATGACGCCCCTCGCCTGCTCAGCATTGGCCGATGTGGTGACGATATAGGAGGTCAGCGCATTGAAGAGCTGCGAGCCGGCGACGCCGCACAGGATGATGCGCTCGCTTGTGCCGCCGACACCGGCCGCGAGCAGGCCAACAAACAGGAAGGCGACGACCGCACCGATGAAGGCGCCGCTGGAAAGCCCCAGAACCCCATAACCGAGCCCGAGGATCATGATGCAGACCGCCCCGGTGGAGGCACCTGCGGAAATGCCGAGCACATAGGGTTCCGCAAGCGGATTGCGCAGCAGGGCCTGTAGGATCACACCGCTCAGCGCAAGCGACGCTCCGGCGCTTGCCGCAACGAGCGCACGGCTCAAGCGATAATCCCAGACGATGCCCTGATGGATCCGGCTAAGCTCGAAATCCGTTCCGAACAACCGGTTCGATACGGCCTTTGCCGTCGTCGACAACGGGATCGAAATCTCGCCGATCGAGACCGCAAGGCTGATCATGAACGCCAGAAGCACAAACGCAGCCATGGTGAGCGCCAATAGCGCCCACCTCTGCCGTCGTTCTCCAATCAGGCGCATTCTACTCTGCCAGACCGAAGGATCTGATGCCCTTGGCCAATATTTCGATGCCATCGATGGTGCGGATAGTCGGGTTCATCGACTGCGCATCCATCATGACGAAATGCCCGTTCTTGACGGCGTCGAGCTGGCTGGTGACCGGATCCTTCTGAAGGAAGTCGAGCTTGACCTTCGGGTCGTCAGCCGCATAGCGGCGGCGATCCATCGTCGCTATGACGATCACAGCCGGATTGGCCTGCGCGATCGTTTCCCATCCCACAAGCGGCCACTCCTCTTCCGTCGTCACGACATTCTTGGCGCCGAGCGTCTTCAGGATATAGGCCGGCGCGCTGTTCTTGCCGGCGATATAGGCATCGCCGCTGACTTCCTTGCTGGAGAACCAGAACACGATTGGAAGGCCCTTGGCCTTGGCCCCGGCAATCGATGCGACGGCATCCGCCTCGCGTTTCTTCAGATCGGCGACGAGCGCATCGCCGCGATCCCTAACGTCGAAAATCTCAGCGAGTTCGTCGATCTCCTGATAGACGAGATCCATCGTGAACAGCTCCTTGCGCACGCCATCGCCGCCCCCGGCGTTGATCTTGGCGACGCAATCGGTCGGCGCGATATAGGTATTGATGCCGAGCTCGGAAAACTGCTCGCGCTTGCCGACGGCACCTTGCCGGCCGATATGCCATTCGAATTCGGCTGCGACAAAATCTGGCTCTTTGCCCGCGACCGATTCAAAGCTCGGATCATTGTCGGCAAGCCGGGCGATCTTGCTATCGGCCTTAGCATACTTCGGCAGCACCGGACCGACCCATACGGCCGTTCCTGCAATCTTGTCGGCAAGGCCGAGCGAGAACAGGATCTCGGTCATACCCTGGCCGATGGATACGATCTTGCTCGGAGTCTTCTGAAAAGTAACCTGCTGGCCGCAATTGTTGATGGTGAGCGGATATTGGGTCGCCGCAAAGCCGGAGGCGGCAAACCCGGTGAGCCCAAGTGCAAAAGCAATGGTCGTCAAAAAATGGCGCATGAAAGGTCTCGATCGGAATGGGAATCTGGCAGCGTCGGCGCGACAGCGCTCAGACAGGCTGCCGCCGGTTGCGGAGATTCCAATCAAGGCCGAAAAACGCCCGATAATGTCGAAGGCTCAGGTCAATCATTCTCTGTCCTTTCCGAGCATCCCCGCCCGGTTGATTGGATCGTGATCGACGGCAGGTCTCCTGGCTCACGGATATCTGACAATCACCTGCCTTCCCGCGATGCATATTCGCAGTGGCATGGCCCTGAGGCCCTCGGAGGTGAACAGCAAGCTGGTCATTCCGGGATGATCGGCAATCCGCTTACAGTTGCGGGGGCAGCCACGGTCTAGGTCCCTTTTGGGTCGTCCTCACCGTGTTCCCTATTAATCCCCGCGGAGTCTTCCTTGGGGAACCGTCGCATCCAGTTACGCCGGACTGCCCATCCCCGTCAAGAAGACACGGCCGAAACAAAGTCATGAGACGGCATCGCGCCGACCGCCGAAACCGGCAGGGAACTTGCAACGGCACCCTATGCCGTTTCCGCGAGCTCCACGCGATTTCTTCCGGCCGCCTTCGCGCGATAGAGCGCTTTGTCGGCCGCTTCGAGAACTTGTTTGAAATCGACCGACGGCTCGTGGGAACAGGCGATGCCGAAGCTGGCGGTGACATGGATGGCCTCCTGCTCGAACATCAAGACCGTCGTCTCGATATCGGCGCGGATTTTCTCTGCAACGATGCCGGCAGCTCTCATGTCGGTGTTCGGCAACAGGACTACTATTTCCTCGCCGCCGTAGCGGGCGGCTATATCGGTCTTGCGTGCCGTCAGCCGGATCACATCCGCCACCCGCGCCAACACGGTATCGCCGAAGGAATGCCCCCAATTGTCGTTGATCTTCTTGAAGTGATCGATATCGAGCATGATGATCGAAAAGGGAATCCGTCTCGTCCCGGCTTCCTTGCTGCAACGATCCCCTTCGCGCTGCAGGACCCGGCGATTTGGGAGCCTTGTTAGCGGATCTAGCGTGGCTTCGTTCTCGAGCGCGCGCTGAATGCCGATGCGGTAGCTTTCTTTTTCAAGCAGATCCGAGAGCAGCATGACGCCGAGGATGTTGACGGTCGTCACCGGAAGCGTCGCCGAAAGGAGGAGTTCGCGCGCGACCGGCCATGGCAGGAAGACAAGAACGACGAGCGAGGTTGTCGTCGCCAGGCCGAACAGGGCCGAGCGTT
The DNA here is from genome assembly GCF_050577975.1 of Rhizobium sp. BR 315. NCBI lineage: Bacteria > Pseudomonadati > Pseudomonadota > Alphaproteobacteria > Hyphomicrobiales > Rhizobiaceae > Rhizobium > Rhizobium sp. BR 315. The sequence goes on from NZ_JARWKZ010000001.1 coordinate 191,237, forward strand.
TCCATCCGGTGCCGATCAACTGGCGCGGCAACAGCGTCAGAATATATCCTGCGGTCGCAACGATCAGAATGCCGGCGACTCCGGCCACCGCCCCTATCCCGCCAACCATGTAGCGAAACACGCCCATCATGACGGCAGCAACCAGGGTACCAACCGCACCGCCGTAGATCGGCGTCAGAACGAGCAGGATCGAGCGGGCGTCCTGGAACACGCCGGGCATAAATCGAATGGGATCGCCCATCGACAGAATGCCCCCCAGGCCGAAGAGCAGCCCGACAGCAACGGACTTCAAAACGCCGCGCTCGATGGTCCTGGTGACCCAGGAATAGGCGTAGACGATGATCGCCACCTGCCCGAGGACGCGCACCAGGGATGGCAAATGCGTCTGAATCTCCATCACTGTCCCCAAACCTCGCATGGACCCGCAGCCAATTGCCGGCACCGGCCATAGTCAGTATCAAAAAGCAATACCAAACAAATTCTGCGAGATGGTTTATCAGGCCTCTCGCCTCCGAACAGCGCTGTTTTACTGCTCAAATTGGAGCAGGCAATGGTGATCATCGCAATGACCGAACTTTCAAATTGACGCGCATCATTATGGCAACATTCGATGCGTGCGGGCCGCAATGCCCGACATCACAGATTTTCCCGAGAGCATGAAGGATAAAAAGGAACAAAATCGTCAGGAAGATAATCGAGGGGGTGGCGGAACTGGACGGATTGCCGTGATGGAAAGGCAACCCAGCCTATCGAACCTATCTGGAGCTTCTGGCGGGATGGTCAAGCACAGCTTGGCTATTTCAGCCGCCTCTTTCTGAAGGAGAGGCGGTTTTCGTCATCGGGCCGCAATCCGCATTTTGCAGAATTTGGCAGGTGAATGCCTAAGGGGCAGAGCCGCGACAAGCGGTTCAACGACAAGTGCTTTTGTCATTTTCCTCTGCTACAGTCCTCGTGACAATCGCCGGCAGAGGGACAGCCGGCCGATGTCGCAACGATGACAGAAGCGGGTGCCGATACGCATCTCGCCCCGCCATCCCTGCGACCCCGGCCAGTTCCCGAACAGTTCCTGCCGTTGGCCGTCACGAGAGCGAAACTGGGGAGACGACTGTATGTGGCGAACGATTCGTGTTGTGATTGGCATCGTGATCCTGGCGGCGCTCGGTGTCCTTTTATGGTTTGCCACAAAACCACCGCCGCTTATCGTTCAGGGTGAAGTTTCAGCCAATCGCGTCGACATCAGCCCGCGTGTTTCGGGCCGGGTTGCGAAGCTGAACGCCGATGTCGGCGACAATGTCGAGCGCGGCACGGTGATCGCCGAACTCGAAAGCCCGCAGCTTACCGCCGCTCTGCACATGTCCGAAGCGGCACTCTCCGTCGCCCAGGCCGATCTCGTCAGGGTCAACAGCACCCGACCGGAAACGATCGCGGCGCGTCAGGCGGAACTCGCTGCCTCGGATGCGGACGTCAGGCTGTATCAGGAAGATTCAGACCGTCAGGCAAAGCTGATTACGACCGGGGCATCGACACAATCGCGCGTCGACGAAACGACCCGGAACCTTGAAGCGGCGATCCGCAAGCGCGAGTCGGCCCAGGCCAATCTCCAGCTAGCCGTCGCCGGTGCAAGCAAGGAAGAAAAGGCCCTGGCGGCGACGCAGGTCGAGCAGGCAAGGGCATCACTCAACCAGCAGCAGACCGATGCTCACGAATTGACCATCGTCGCGCCGATTTCAGGACAGGTGACCACGCGCGTCGCCGAACTCGGCGAGAATTTTTCGGCGGGGGCGCCGATCTTTTCGCTCATCGATCTGCAGAACCCGTGGTTCACCTTCAATCTTCGCGAGGATCTGCTGAAGGGCCTGAAAGTTGGTGACAGCTTTGACGTCACCGTTCCAGCCCTCGGCGACAACAGGATCACCGTAAAGACGACCATGATCAATGCTCAGGGGCAATATGCGACCTGGCGTGCCACGCGGGCGACGGGAGATTTCGACCTTCGCACCTTCGAGGTACGGGCAACCCCGGTCCAGCCCGTAAAGGGCCTGCGCCCCGGGATGAGCGTCATTGCATCCTGGCCGCCGGCGGAGCGTTGACATGATGGCGAAAGGACGGTTGCGCCCCGGCTTCCTGACGGTCTTCAGAAGGGAATTCGATCGTCTCTGGCGCCGTCCCTTCCTGCTGTTCCTCACGACCATCCTGCCTCTTCTGCTAATGGGGGTGCTGGCAGCCGTCTTCAGCGCCGGCCTCGCCACGCGGCTGCCGATCGCCGTGCTCGATCTCGACAATACCGATCTTTCGCGAACGATCATCCGCACCGTCGACGCCACGCCGGATACGGCCGTCATCCGCAATGTCAGCGACCTCGCCGAGGGCAGACGGCTGATCCTGTCCGGCCAGGTTCACGGCCTGTTGATGCTGCCGCTCAACCTTGAGCGCGATGTCCTTTCCGGACGCCGCCCCGAAGTCGTCTTCTTCTACAACACGCAGACGATGACGACGGGCAATCTGACGCTGCGCGGCGTCAGCGCCGCGGTTCCCTCCGTTGCAGCCGGCATCCGTCTGTCGCTCAGAACCGCCGAAGGTCAACCTGTCGATGCCGCCGAAAAGGCGCTCGCGCCCATACCCGTCCAGGTCAATCCGCTCTTCAACCCGACGCTCAACTATGCGCATTTTCTGCTCGCCGCTCTGCTACCGAGCGTACTGCAGGTCATTATCGTCACGACGATGGCCTATACGATCGGGCTTGATGTCGAAACGGTGCATCGCCTGCGCCTGTTGCGGCGCCTTGGTGGAGGATTGTGGCCGGCGATGGCCGGAAAGATACTCCCTTATACGCTGTTGTTCCTAGTGGTGCTCGGCATTGCGGACTGGGTTCTTTTCGGGGCCTTGGGCATGCCGTTGCGCGGCAATCGCTATCTGCTTGTGCTGGCCGGTATCCTGTTTATCCTTGCCGACCAATTCATCGGCGTGCTCCTGGCTTTGCTGCTTCGGCCCATGGCGAGTGCCATAAGCATCGGAACGCTCTTGATGGCACCGGCCTTCGGCTTCATGGGCATCGGCTTTCCGCGCATCGGCATGAACGCCTTCGCCTATTACTGGGGGCAGATCATTCCCGGCACCTGGTATCTGATGGCGCGGATCGACCAGACCATCCGCGGCACGCCGCTTGATCTTTCCTGGAAACCGATTGCTGTCCTGCTCTTCATGGTGCTTCTGCTCGCGAGCCTGGCGGCATTGCGACTGGAAGTGATCCGGGCACGGCGGCAACGCCGTATGCAACAAGCGGCCACAACTGGAAGGGTCGCGTCATGAAGGCAATTCTCACCATCTGCCGTATCGAGCTCGGTCGCGTTCTCTCGCTGAAGCCGGCCTTTTCGGTGCTCATCATCGCCACGATCATCTATGCCGCCTTCTATCCGCAGCCCTATCGCACGGAAGCCTTGCGCCATGTGCCGATTGCCGTCGTCGATCTCGACGGCACCAACAGCAGCCGCGAGCTTGCCCGGCGCGTCGATGCCTCGGCGGATGTCGCGGTTGCCGCCGTTCTTCCGGATCAGGCAAGTGCCGAGCGCGAGGTCCATGCCCGCAACCTCTTTGGCATTCTCGTCATTCCGCAATATTTCGAGCGCGATCTGCTGCATAATCGGCAGTCGCCCGTCGCGCTCTACGCCGATGCCAGCTATTTCCTGATCTATCAGCGCATATCCGGCGGCGTTACCGCCGTTGCAAAGACCATGGGAGCGGAGGTCGAAACGGCAAGGCTGATTGCCGCCAAAGTCGATCCCAGAATTGCCGCCGCCGCCTCGGACCCCATGCCCTTGACTGCCGTGCCGCTGTTCAATCCGCAGGGAGGATATGCGACCTACATTCTGCCGGCCGCCTTCGTGCTCATCATGCAGCAAACGCTCCTGATCGGCGTCGGCCTGCTCGGCACCTATCGAAACGATGCGCTCAGAACCGGGCCGGCGGCTTCGATCGGACCGATCTCGGTCGTTGCTGGAAAGCTGCTTGCTTATCTGATCCTCGAAGCCATTGTCGTGCCTTTCTACCTGATCGTCATTCCCTATCTCTATAATATTCCCCGCCTCGGCACGCCGCTCTCGATATTCGTCTTCGCGCTCCCCTTCGTGCTTGCCGTTGGTGCTCTCGGATTGGTTATCGCCAGCCTCTTCCGCAGTCCCCTGACGGTGCAGCTCGTATCCGCCGCGCTCGGCATCCCCTTTCTCTTCCTGGCCGGCTTTTCATGGCCGACCGAGGCGATGCCGCCCTTTCTGCACGCCATCGCGACGGCGTTGCCGAGCACCTCCGCTATCAATGGCATCGTTGCCGTCTCGCAGCTCGGTGCGCCCCTACCCTACGTCCGCCAACCATTCCTGACGCTGTGGATATTGGCGGCCGTCTATATCGTGATCGCCATTCTGCTGGAGAGCAGAAGCCGGCAGCGCCCGGCTGCCAAAGCCTAGGAGTTTCCGGCGCCGCATCTCCCTGACGCCGTGCACGATGGAACTAGAGCGGTTCAGTTTTTCACGGAATCTGAGAACCGCTGCGCACTTTTCCTGGAATTGCTCTAGATCCTCCGGCAAGAATTGCCGGGGACGAATTTCGGCGTCAGCACGAAATCCTGCGGCGGCTCAACCGTGCCTTGCGGATTGGTGATGCGGTGCATGAGCCGCCTTGCGATGATGCCGCCGAGCGCCAGCGTATCCTGCACCACCATGGTGATGCGCGGCGTGATGACTGAACTCCATTGCACATTGTCGATCATGGCAAGCGAGATGTCTTCGGGACAGCGAAAACCCAATTCCTGCATAGCCTGCAGCGCCGAAAGCGCAACCGTATTGTTGGCGCCGAGGATCGCTGTCGGGCGCTCCGGCTGGATGAGCAGGCGCATCGCCGCCTCGTAGCCCGCCGTGCGCGTGAACTGCCCATCGACGACGAAGTTCGGGTTCACCTCGACGCCGGCATTGGCCATCGTATCGGCAAAGCCGCGATATCTCTCCGTTGCCGTATGCATATGGCTCGGGCCGGTGATGAAGGCGATGCGTCTATGGCCGAGCTGCAGAAGATGCTCGGTCAGCATCGCGCCGGCAAGATAGTTGTCGGAGCCGACGAAATCGCGCTCGATGCCCGCGACCTTCTGGTCGAAACAGACGATCGGTACGTTCAGGCTGGCGATGAAGTCGAGATAGTCCTGATCGTGCCCTGAGGGTGAAAGCGCCAGACCCGCGGTCTTGAGGCCGATCAGGTGCTCGACCATCGCCCTCTCACGATCCGTCTTGCCCGAGGAGTCGGTCACAACGACGAAATGCTCATGGTCGAGCGCATAATTCTCCAGTTCGCGCCGGATATCCCCGAAAAACGGGTTGCCGACATTGCCGACGACGAAGCCGATCATGCGGCTGCGCCCACGCGCCAGACTCTGGGCAAGCGGGTCGGCAACGAAGCCGACAGCGGCAATCGCCTGACGGATTTTCTCCAGCGTTTTCTGGCTGACACGCGCCGGATTGCTCAAAGCCAGCGATACCGTCGAGACGGATACGTCAGCGAGTTTGGCGACGTCGCGAATTGTGGCCATAAGTTTATCGAACCGTTTCTATCGCCCCTAGCCTTCCGATCGAAGGTGCTTTCTCTGATGAATCTCCGTCATAAATCTAGCATTTGTTGGCCATGAAGCAATACGCCGAAAGAGATTTCAACAGCGAGCTTGACATACCGAACGATAGAATCAATGATTAAATCGAACCGGTTCGATTTAGCCGTAACACTTGGGAGGATAGTGTGAACGACGCAGCAATCAGTAGCGGCCTGGATGCGGCCGATGGCAAGGCATGGTTTGGACACGACCGCTTCGGCATGTTCATCCACTTCGGACTTTACGCACTCGGCGCGCGCCACGAATGGCTGAAGAACCGCGAGGAGTTCACCACCGAGGCCTATCAGAAGTATTTCGACAACTTCGATCCCGACCTCTACGACGCGCGCGAATGGGCGCGCCGCGCGCGCCAAGCCGGCATGAAATATGTCGTCCTCACCGCCAAGCACCATGAAGGCTTCTGCCTGTGGGACAGCAAGGTCACCGACTACAAGGTCACCAATACGCCCTACGGTAAGGACCTGATCGGACCTTATGTCGAAGCGCTTCGCGCCGAGGGGCTGAAGGTCGGCTTCTACTATTCGCTGCTCGACTGGCATCATCCGGATTTCCCGATCGATGCGCATCATCCGCAGCGCAACCACCCCGACGCCGCCAAGCTTAACGAGGGCCGTGACGTCAGGCGCTATGCCAAGTATATGCGCGACCAGGTGACGGAGCTTCTCACGAATTTCGGCAAGATCGACGTGATCTGGTTCGATTTCAGCTATCCCCGCCGTGTCTACAAGGGTCTTCCCGGCAAGGGCCGCGCCGATTGGGAAAGCGACGATCTCATCAAGCTGGTGCGCCAGCTGCAGCCCGATATCATCGTCGGCGATCGCCTCGACCTGCCGCGCGATGCCGATCACATGCCCGATCTAGTGACGCCGGAACAATACACGCCGCGCGTCGCTCCGACGGTCGCCGGATTGCCGGTGCGCTGGGAGGCCTGCCACACCTTCAGCGGCTCCTGGGGCTACTATCGCGACGAAACCAGCTGGAAGGATGCCGGTCAGCTCATCAACATCCTGATCGACACGGTTTCTCTCGGCGGCAACCTGCTGATGAATGTCGGCCCGACCGGCCGCGGCACCTTCGACGCCCGCGCCATCACCGCACTCGACACCTATGGCGAATGGATGCGGCTGAACGGCCGCGCGATCTACGGCGCCGGCCCTTCCGCCTATAAGGCGCCGAGCGGCTGCCGCTTCACCCAGAAGGGCAATCGGCTCTATCTGCATATCCAGACCTGGCCGTTTCGTCACATTCACATCGAAGGACTGGGGCGCAAGGTCAAATATGCGCAGTTCCTGCATGACGCCAGCGAACTCCACTGGCTCGACCCGGATGCCGAGGTCGATTCCAATATCGGCGTCTCCGTCGGCGAGGGTATTCTGACCTTGGAACTGCCGGTTCTGAAGCCCGATGTCGTGACGCCGGTCATCGAACTGTTCCTCAAGGACTAAGGGAGATAGCGAAGCCTAGCCGCCCGGTGCCGTCATGAGCCGCGAAGCCGAACTCATTGCCGCGATGACCCCCTTGATCGCCGATCTGGCCGAAGACGGCAATGGTGCCGTCGCGCTCGCCGGCTCGCGCGGCAAGGGATGGTCGGATGCGCAATCGGATTTCGATTTCCGGGTCTATGCCGATGCTTATCGCGGACCGGAGGTCCGGCAAACCACGGCGTGGCTGCGTTTCGAAGCAGCGCTGCGGAGCTGGCAGGCCGAAGGCATCCGCATGGATGGCGTCTGGATGCGCCGCTATGCCGGCGTCCAGCGCGATCTGGAGTCCTGGCTTGCCGGCATCGTCGTGCCCAAGAGCTTCGAATGGACGATCTGGGGCTATCACCTGCCGACGGATCTTGCCAGCCAGCAGATCATCGCCGATCCCAGGGGTTTGCTGGCCAGCTGGAAGCAGCGGCTGGCGCAATATCCGGAAGCATTGAGGGCCTCGATCCTCAGCCAATACATGGATATTCTGCGCTACTGGGCCAAGGATTATCACTATGAAAGCAAGGTCGTTCGCCGCGATCTCGTCTTTCTGGTCGGGCTGACGGGCAAGCTTGCCAACGCCATTCTGCAGGCGGTCTTCGCCTTCAACCGGGTCTATTTTCCGGGTGACGGCTGGAACCTGCCAATGGCAGCCGAACTCGAACGGCTGCCTCCCGACTTCGCCCAGCGGATGACCGCCATTCTGGAGCCGGGGCAAGATCCGGACACATGGCGGCGCCAGCGAACCGAACTGATCGGCCTCATCGCCGACCTGGAAGCCATGATCGCGGCATGAACGAGCCGCAAGACCAAGCCGGAGGGGAGCGTCCGGATAGTGATGCACGTCACTGCAACGAAAGTCATTAAGGAGGAGGAACCATCATGAAGCGTTCATTGATCTTTGCCGCCGCCCTTGCGGCGAGTTCACTACCCGGCATCGGCGCCAAGGCGCAGGATGCCCCGGTGACCCTGACCTGGCAGATGTGGGGTCAGCCCAACGATGCCGAGCTCTGGCAGCAGCTGGCCGATCTCGTCACACAGCAATATCCCGACATCAAGGTCAAGCTGCAGCTTTCGGGCTGGACGGATTACTGGACGCGGCTGCCGGTTCTGGCGGCCTCGGGACAGGTCGCCGATATCGTCTCGATGCAGTCGATGCGCCTGCCGAATTTCTACTCGATCCTGACGCCCCTCGACGATTATGTGAAAGGCAGCGACGTGAAGGTGGCGGCCTTCGAGACATCGATCATGTCCGGCCTTTCACAGGACGGAAAGCTCTATGCGCTGCCTTACGACGTCGGCCCGTGGATGGTCTTCTACAATCGTGACAAGTTCGCCGCCGCCGGCTTGAAAGAGCCTGCTAAGGACTGGACGTTCGACGACTTCAAGGCCGATGCCAAGGCGTTGACAAAGGACGGGACCTACGGCTACGGCACCCAGGCCTTCGATTTCATCGCCGGCCCGGTCGCGCTCGGTGCGGACTATTTCAATGCCGACAATGAATTCGACCTCACCAACGCCGGCTTTGTCGATGCCTTCAGCAAATATGCCGCTCTCACCGCCAAGGACAAGCTCTCGCCGGTCTTTGCTTCGGCAGCCGATGCCTCCGCCGCAAGCGGCCGCTTCGCTTCGGGCAATGTCGCCATGTATATCGACGGTCCCTGGTCGCTGATTACCGGGCAGGCCAACGTCAATTTCAAGATCGGCATTGCGCCGCTGCCGCGCGGCAGCGGCCCTTCGCGCTTCATCACCGCCGGTTCCGGCTGGGGCATTTCCGCCACCAGCCAGCACAAGGATGCCGCCTTCAAGGCGCTGCAGGTGCTGACAGGCCCGAAGGCGGCCGAAATCCTCGGCTCGGCCGGACGCGCACTGCCGGCCCGGCTTGCGCAGCAGACCGCCTGGTATGACGGCGCGGCCAAAAACGTCGCCGGTACGCGCGACACACTGCAATACATGTTCGCTCACACCACGCCGTTCCGCATCAACGAGAAATGGAACCAGTTCGAGAATCTGATGATGCAATATGTGCCGCTGGCGTTGACCGGGGATTCGAAACCTGAAGGCGCACTCGCCGACATTCAGAGCCAGCTCCCATAATCAGGATGCTGGACGGCCTGCGGTCGCGCCATCCCCGCGATCGCAGTGCCATCGCCGGAAAGGAGAGGCCTATGATGCTGGGCAAACACACCGACATGATCGCAAGACCAAGGCCACGCTCCCGCAAATGGTTCAGAGGCGAAGGATGGGCAGCCTTGTTCTTTCTGCTGCCGGGTCTGATCGGCATCGTCCTGTTCCTCGTCCTGCCGATCCTTGCCTCGATCGCATTAAGCTTCACCAACTGGCAGTTGCTCGGCACGCCACGCTTCGTCGGCATTTCCAACTATGTGCGCCTGTTTACGACCGACCCGCAATTCTGGACGGTCATGCGCAACACCATTTTCTTCACGGCCGAATATCTCGTCCTGAACATCATCATCTCGCTCGGGCTGGCGACCTGGATTTCGAGCTTGAAGATCGGGCAGCGCTGGTTCCGGGTGATCTTCTTTCTTCCGACATTCACCCCGCTGATCGCGGTTGCCATGGTCTGGATGCTGATCTTCACCAGCGGCGGCTTGTTCGACAGCCTGATGGCTGCTCTGTCCCTACCCTTCGCAGGCGTGCTCAACGATCGGACGCTCGCCATGCAGGCCGTCGTCCTGACCTCCATCTGGGCCGGCGTCGGCTACAACACGGTTCTCTTCAACGCGGCGCTCGACATGGTGCCGGCAACCTATCTCGAAGCGGCGCGGATCGACGGCGCGACGGCCTGGGACCGCTTCTGGAAAATCCGCCTGCCGCTGATTTCACCGACGCTGTTCTTCGGCACTGTGATGACGGCGATCACGTCGCTCCAGGTCTTCGACCAGATCTACGTCATGACCAAGGGCGGACCGGGATCGTCGACCGCGACGCTCGGCTATGCCATCTACCAACGCGGCTTTCAGAACTTCCAGATGGGTTACGCCTCGGCCATCGCCTGGGTGATGTTCGCGCTGATCATGGCGCTGACAGCCTTGCAATTCTGGTTCCAGCGCAAATGGGTGCATTATGACGCTTAGATCCCAAAGCAGAGCACGCCGAAAGCTGGCACTCGACATCATCAACCACTTGGCAATCACGCTTGTCGCGCTCGCATTCCTGTTTCCGTTCTTTTGGATGGTATCGAACGCAGTTCGCTCGAATGCAGAGGTGACGGCGATACCGGTGCATATCCTGCCCGAGGTTTTCGAATGGGGCAATTTTGCCGCCGCCTGGACCCGGCTGCCCTTCGGCCGCTTCTTCCTGAACAGCGCGGTTATCGCCATCTGCGTGACCGCAGTCACCGTCGTCGTCTCATGCCTCTCCGGCTACGCCTTTGCGCGGCTGAAGTTCAGGGCGCGCGAAACGCTATTGCTCGGCTATATCGGCACGCTGATGGTGCCGCCGCTGATGCTCATCATTCCGTTGTTTCTGATCGTCAACAAGCTGAACCTCGTCAACACCTTCCCCGGCGTGATCCTGCCGGTCTCCTTCGGCACGTTCGGCGCATTCCTGATGCGGCAGTTCTTCCTTTCCATTCCCATGGAGCTCGAGGAAGCGGCAAGGATCGACGGTGCATCGCGCCTGCGCATCCTCATCAGCATCATCGTGCCCCTGTCCATGCCGGCGATCGGGCTTCTGTCTCTGTTCACCTTCATCGGGCAATGGAACAATTTCCTCTGGCCGCTGATCGTCATGACCGGTGCAGATAATGCCACCCTGCCGGTCGGCCTTACCATGTTCCAGACGCAGCAGGGCACGCAGTGGAACTACCTAATGGCCGGCGCCACTCTTTCCATGCTTCCAGGGATATTCCTCGCGATCATCCTGCAGAAGCTCATCTACAACAGCATCGCCCTCAATGCGGGCATGGGCGGGCGCTGAAGCGCCGGCCGACAATTTTGGGAGAGAGATCCATGGCGAAACTGACCATTCGCAACGCCATCAAACGCTACGGCGCGCTCGAAGTGCTGCATGGCGTCTCCGTCGCCGCGCAAGATGGGGAGTTTGTGGTGCTTGTGGGACCTTCGGGCTGCGGCAAATCCACATTGCTGCGCATGATCGCCGGGCTCGAAAGCATCAGCGACGGCGAGATCGAAATAGGCGACCGCATCGTCAACGATCTCGAACCCAATGAGCGCGATATCGCCATGGTCTTCCAGTCCTATGCGCTCTATCCGCATATGACCGTGCGCGACAACATGGCCTTTTCGCTGAAGCTTGCGCGCCGCAGCCGCCAGGAGATCGAGCAGAAGGTCAGCGATGCCGCCGCGATCCTTGATCTGGCCGCCCTCCTCGATCGCTATCCCCGGCAATTGTCGGGCGGGCAGCGCCAGTGCGTAGCCATGGGACGCGCCATCGTCCGCAGTCCCGCAGTCTTCCTCTTCGACGAGCCGCTTTCCAATCTCGACGCAAAACTGCGCGTGCAGATGCGCACCGAGATCAAGACGCTTCACCAGCGGCTGGGCACCACCATGGTCTATGTCACCCATGATCAGATGGAAGCCATGACCATGGCCGACCGCATCGTCGTCATGCGCGGCGGCCATATCGAACAGATCGGCTCGCCGCTTGAAATCTACGATGCGCCGGCCAACAGCTTCGTCGCCGGCTTTATCGGATCGCCATCGATGAACTTCATCGATGGTCGTGTCACCGATCGAAACGGGACCCTTGTACTGGAGGACGCGGAAAACCTGCATTGGCCGCTGCCGGAAAACGCCCGCCGCCATCTCGGCCGATCCGTCCAGCTTGGCATCCGTCCGGAACATATCGCCGTCGATGCAGATGGTGTGCAGGCCAAAATCATCATCATCGAGCCGACGGGCTCGGACACGCATCTGCAATTGCAGGCCGGCGCCCAATCCATCGTTGCGGCGGTCAGGGACCGTCCTTCCGTCTCCCCGGGCCAGCCTATCCAGCTGAAGATCGATCCGTCAAAGGCGCATCTGTTCGACCCGTCGAACGGTGAGCGTCTGCATTGATTGTCGAGCCTTTACTCTCCGCGCAACGGCCGCAGATTAAATTCCTCCAGTGGCATGGCTTTTGGGTTTCAAAACCTAGTCACCGCTCGAAGTCCGTCTTAAAGACAAGGTGTGTTTGCGATAGACTGGAGAGAAAGCGCATGGGCCAAGAAGGCCAAAAGACGATCGCCACATGGTATGTTGATCCGGACGCCGAGGACAGGATGGCGGATGGGCATGCGCCGATCTGGAGGCACCTCATCGACCTGATCGTCGAGCGCGATCTATCCGCCAAGAGCGTTGTCGACTTTGGTTGCAATCAGGGCGGTCTCCTGCGTCATCTCTATGCGATCAGACCGTTCCGCAAGGCCCTGGGCATCGACATCGCCGAACAATCGATCGCCAAGGCCGAAGCCTTCAAGGGCAACCTGCCGGTTCAGCATGCGGTGAGTGGTACGCTAGAAGGCTGGATCGAAGAGTTCGATCTGGCGATCAGCCACGAGGTCATCTACCTCGTCGAGGATATCGATGCGCACGCCGCTGATATCTGGAAGGCATTGAAGCCCGGCGGTGTCTACTACGCAGTCACCGGCTGCCATACGGACAACCCGCTTTGGCCAAAGTGGCGCGAGCTTGTTGCCAAGCGCACCAACACCGTGGTTCAGGATCGTTCGATTTCCGATTACGGCCGCGCTTTCGCGAAGGCAGGCTTCGCGGTCTCCGGCCGCAAGCTGGAATATGACGGCTTCATCCCGTTCGTCGAGGATGGCTGGACGCCTGATTTCGCCGATGCGCTCGACTACTACACGCAGACCAAGATTGTCTTCCGGCTCGTCAAGCCTCTCGCTGGTTGAGCCGCGTAAGCTCGACATCGAAATGCGGCGGGGCGTCTGGGCTCACCTGGACAAACCGCCCTTTCACCCGAAACGTCTTCTCGATCAGACCACTTTCGGCGAGAACGCTCGGCTCGCCGTCGAAGCGAAGCTCTCCCTTCTCCAGCAGCGAGATGCGGTCGCTGACGGCGATGGCCTGATTGATATCGTGGATCGCCATGATGATGGTGACGCCCCTCTCCCGGCTGAGACGATGGACGAGATCCAGCACCTCTACCTGATAACCGATATCGAGAAATGAGGTCGGCTCATCGAGCAACAATATGCCGGCTTCCTGCGCAAGCGCTGCGGAGATCCAGGCCCGCTGCCGCTCGCCGCCGGAAAGCTCCCGCAGGGTGCGGTCGGCAAGGCTCGAAAGCCCCGTGCTGTCCAGCGCCCAATCAATCGCCTCTTCATCCCTGCGATCGTAGCTGCGGAAAAGCCCGACATGGGCAAAGCGGCCCTGCCGCACCAGCTGCGCGACCGTCATCTCATCCGGTGCCGATGGCTGCTGTGGCAGGAAGGCAAGTTTCTTGGCGATTGCACGCCGAGACATGTTTGCGACCGAGACATCCTCGATGGTCACCTCTCCCTCCGCCGGAACAAGCAGGCCGGCAAGCGCCTGAAGAGCCGTGCTTTTGCCGGATCCGTTCGGGCCGATCAGCGCCCGGATCTCGCCTTGCTTCATGGAGAGCTTAAAGCCATCGAGCGCCTTGCGGCGACCGTAGAAGACAGAGAGTTGCGAACAGGAAAGCGGCATGGGCGATCTCAGGGAATTTTTCTTAAAAGAGCAAGCAGCACGGGCACGCCGGCAATCGCAGTGACGACTCCGATCGGCACTTCTTCCGCCTGCCCGGCGAGACGGCCGATCAGGTCACCCAGAGTGATGAAGATGGTGCCGAGGACAACGGTTAGAGGCAGAACCAAAGGGAAGTGCCGGCCGGCGAGGAAACGTGCCAGGTGTGGAACAACCAACCCGACGAAGACGATCGGGCCGACGGCACCGACGGCGCTTGCCGCAAGGGCGCAGGAAACCAAGAGTACGACGGAAAACTGCTTGCGATAGGCAAGCCCGAACGAGCGGGCGACCTGAGCATCGAATTGCAGCATCACCAGGGGCCGATAGATTAGCGGCAGGACGAGCAGGCCTGCGATCGTGAACGGCAGGAGAAACAGCGCATGATCCCAGGTGCGCGCGTAGAGGCTTCCCGAGAGCCACTCGAGAATGATCTCGATGCGTGCCGACCCGCAGCCAGCGATCAGTCCGACAGCGAGCGCATGCAGGACAGCTCCGATGGCGACACCGCAAAGCGTGATGCGCAGCGGGCTGAGTTCGAGCCGGAAGGCGAGCATGTAGATAATGCCGCCGGCGATCATGCCGCCCGCAAGACCTGCGACGGGGAGCCAGGCGATCGGCAGCTCCGCCACCGTGTTCTCGCCGGGACTGAAGATATAAACCGTGAAGAGCAGGAACAGCGTGACGGTCAGCGTCGCGCCCTGCGAAACTCCCATCAGCGAAGGGTCGGCGAGCGGGTTCCGCGTGATCGTCTGAAGCAGCAAACCGGCTACGCCGAACTGAATACCGGCGAGAATGCCGGTGACGATGCGCGGCAGCCGGATATCCAGAATGATCAACTGCGCCTCGGGCGAACCCTTGCCGCTCAAGACAGCAAGCACATCGGTAACAGGCAGATCGACAACGCCAAGGAATATCGAAGCAATTAAGGAGAGAAGCGCGAGGACCAGTACGATCGGCAACGTACCTCTTCGTGGCAGATGAATGGCGGGAGTGTCTACCGTCATAGACCATTCCCCCGAAATTGTAGGCGGCCGCGCTGAATGAGGTAGATGAAAACGGGGCCGCCAATCAACGCCGTGATGATGCCAACCGGAAGCTCCTTCGGAATGGCAATCGTGCGGGCGATGAGGTCGGCGATCGTCACGATCAACGCTCCGATGGCGGCGCAAAGCGCGATTTCCCAGGCTGCACCACGCGGCTTCAACAGCCGCGCAATATGTGGCGCCGCCAGCCCGACGAAGGCGACCGGTCCAGCGACAGGCGCGACGCCGGCGACGGGACAGACGCCGAGTACGAGCATCACGGGTTTCCAGAGATTGAGCTGCACGCCCATGCCGGCAGCAGCGTGGTCGCTAAGCGCAAACATGCCGATCACGCGATGGAGCGCCAATGCGCCCGCCACCCCGACGACGACCCAGGGAAGCATATAGACGAGCTGCGACCAGGAGCGTCCCTGAAAGCCGCCGGAGAGCCAGAACAGCAGCGATGTCGATTGCGGTCCGGTCAAAAGCAGCACGTAGATCGTGATGGCACCGAGAAACAGCGAGATGCTGACCCCGCCGAGCGCCAGATGCAGCGGCCGCTCCTGCCCGCCCTTCGAGACCCAGAAGGTGACGGCCGCCGCAGCTAGACCACCAGTAAGACCGACGAAGGGATAGAAGGCGGAGGACAGCCAGGGAAGGAAAACGAAACAGCAGACAATCGGCGTGATCGCGCCGGCAGTGACGCCAGTGATCCCAGGGTCCGCGAGTGGATTTCTCGTCAGCGTCTGCAGCAGATAGCCGGACACGGCAAGCCCGGCACCGGCGAACGCAGCCGCAAGACTTCGCGGCAGCCGCAGCGTCCACACAAGGATGGAATCGACCTTGCCGTCCGGGTTTAGAAGAACGCGGATGGCATCCGCGATCGTCAAGGCCTTCGCGCCAGGCAGCAAGCCGATGAGGACGATCAGCAGGGTCACGGCAACGAGGAGTGCGATCACCGCCAGCGATCTACGCGCATCAATCGTGGCTACGGCCCGATGCATTTACTTCTGAATGTCGGCCGGAATGATCTTGGCGGCCTCCGCCTTCACATCGACGGCCGGGAAAGCATCGGGATAAAGATAATGCGCGGCCTCGCGCAGCACAATTTCGCGAGCGATCGGGCCGTTGGTCTCCACCCATTGATCTCCGACATAGAAGACCCGCTTGTTCTTGACGGCGGTGAGTTCCTGCCAGATCGGGTTGTTTTCATGCGGCCGGTCCGGACCGGAGTCATAGATGAACAGGACTTCCGGGTCCTTCTCGAGCATGGTTTCCAGGCTCAAGTCGATGCCGAAAGGGCCGCCCGGCGTCTTCGGTCCGGCGATATTGTCGCCACCGATGGCCGCAACAACGGAGGCCGCCGTGTTTTCGGTATGAAACGCAAAAGGCGTCTCGCCGCCCCACATGATCGCAAAGCGCGGATGCACATTCTTCGGCGCCTTGGCGGCGATCTCATCCAGATGCTTGTGGAAGTCTGCGTTGAGCTGCAGGCCGCGTTCAGGCTTGCCGAGGATCTTCGAGAATTCGGCGATTTCCTTATCGCTCTCGGTCAGGAGCTCCATATTGTAGGCGAGATAGGGCGCGATCTTCTCCAGCTGCGGCGCGTTGCCGACCGTATAGCGGCGGATCGCCACGATCAGATCCGGCTTGGCCTGCGACAGCAGTTCGAGATTGGGCTTCGCGCGCTGGCCGATCTGCGCCATCTGCGCGGTCAGGCCGAGAAGAAAATCCGGCTGCCGACCTGATGTCATGTAGGTGCTGGCAACCGGCTTGATGCCAAGAGCCAGTGCGACGTCGTCGGCAAAATAGGAGATCGCCGCGATCCGCTTCGGCTGCGCGGGCACCTCAACCTTGACGCCGCGGTCATCCGTCACGGAGACGGTTTTCGCGTTTTCAGCGGCAACGGAGCTGGCTGCCATCACGGCGAGCAGACCAAAAATTGAAGTGATTTTACGGGCACTATTCGCCATCGCGGGATCCTCCATCAGATGCGCGACATGGCTTTAGTCAATAAAGAAGAGTTTTGCAATCCAGTTTATTTTTGCTTTGCGTGTCGCGTTAAGCGCGCAGTGCCGCAGCCGGACTGGAGCGCAGGGCGCTGAACGCGGGAACGATGGAAATGATCGCTGCGACGGCTGCAAAGCCTCCGACAAGCCATAGGTCATCGAAGGTGAAACCGACCGGCAGGCGCACGGCGGTCGACGCGGCAAGCCGCGCTGATATTGTCAGCGCTGCGAGATAACCAAAGGCGATACCGAGCACGATGCCGGCAGCAAACAGGATGAAGAGCTCGCCCCAGACAAGCCCGACGATAGATCGGACTGGCGTGCCAAGCGCCCGCAATGCACCGATCTGCCGGCGCCTGGACCCGACATGCATGATCGTCACCAGCACGATCGCGGCAATGACGATCGCTTGCGTTCCCAGCGCAATCGCCAGGAGGAGACTGCGAGCATCGCCAAGCGTTGCATAGAGCCTCGTCAGCACCTCCGCCGGAAAGACCCCGAGCGTCGTGCCGCTTCGATATTCCTGCCTGAGACGGTAGGCATCGGCAATCGTCTTCGGCTTGACGAGAACGGCCGGAACGCCAGGCGTTTGCGCGTCGAAATGCTCATCAAGCGGTGCATCGGCATCAAGATGACCATGCTCGTGTTCATGGTCCTCGTGGCGACCTTGATCGGAGCCAGCTGCGCCATGGGCCTCTGCCGTCTCGCCGTCGTGGTCCTCGCCATGCATGCCATGCAACTGCCAGACCGCTCGGATCGGCACGAGGATCGCCCGGTCCCAGGCCGTGCCCGTCGGCACCATGCGGCCCGTCACCTTATAAGCAATGGCCGTATGGGTTTCGCCACCGGTCTCGACCGTGCCATGCATCGGCTTGATTTCGGCGCCAGCCGACAAGGCGACATCGGAGCCGACAACTGCTTCGCCGAGCCGCGAGAACATCGCGCCCTGCGAAAGCGATGGCGAAAGGGACGAGATCAGGCCAGTGGTCGTGCCGACGATCGGATGTCCGTAAGCGGAATCGCCGAAACCGACCGGCGCCGCCAGTTCGACACGCGGATCGTTGGCAAGACGGGAAAGAACGGCGCCCTCCATCAGCGGCAGCGGCGCCGGTTGCAGAAAGACGGCCGAAAGCGCCAGTTGCGTCTCGCTGCCGGCTGCTCCCACAAGAAGATCGAATTTCTCGGCAGCGCGCGCACTGCCGAGACGGACAGCTCGCTCTTGCAGTGTAACCGTGACGCTCAAAGCGACCGACAAGGCGATCAGCACCACGACGGCCAGTGCCCCGCTCCAGAAGCGCCTGAGGTCGGCAAGGATGAAGGTGATCATTGCGCGGCAACCTCTTGGCTGTCTTTCTCGATGCGCCCGCTCGCCAGATTGATGCGGCGGCCAAGGCGCTCTGCAAGCACGGCATCATGTGTGACGACAATAAGCGTCGTCCCTTCTTCCGCCGACAATTGCAGCAGAAGCTCCGCAACCTCGTTGCCGGCTTGACGATCGAGGCTCGCCGTCGGCTCGTCCGCGACGATGACGCCGGGACGCGACAGCAGCGCGCGGGCCACCGCGACGCGCTGCATCTCGCCGCGCGACAAGGTTTCGATCTTCTGCTGTGATCGGGCGATGCCGGTCACGGCCAGGAGCTTCAGCGCACGCTCGCGCTCCGCAGACAAGAGACGCCGCGC
Organism: Rhizobium sp. BR 315; assembly: GCF_050577975.1. NCBI lineage: Bacteria > Pseudomonadati > Pseudomonadota > Alphaproteobacteria > Hyphomicrobiales > Rhizobiaceae > Rhizobium > Rhizobium sp. BR 315. The sequence goes on from NZ_JARWKZ010000001.1 coordinate 209,759, forward strand.
CAGCCTGACCGGCAGCACGACGTTCTCGAAGGCGGACAGGCCGGGAAACAGATGGAAGTCCTGCATGACGAGGCCGATATTGCGCGCACGAAAGGCATCGCACCGGCCGGCGGAGAGACGCGTGATCTCGGTGCCGCTCCAGGACACGGTGCCATCCGTGACGTTTTCGAGCCCGGTAATGGCATTGACGAACGTGCTTTTGCCTGAACCGGACGCACCGGTGATCGCAAGCCGCCCACCTGCCGGCAGATGAAGCCGATCAATGGCGAGGACCGGCGCGGCCAGACCCGGGAAATGCATCTTCAGATCGGAAACATCGAGAGCGAGCATAGCGGTCAGACAGTCTTGAACGACGCGTCCTTGAGACGCAATTGGCTGATGAAGCCGGTTTCAGGATCGGTCCAGGAGCCGAATTCCAGCACCCCTCGCGCCATGATCGGCGCGTTGAATTGCACGAATGTCTGCTTGGAAGAGAGATAGACGACCACGATATTGTCGGGCCAGTCGGCATCTGAAGAGCAGAACGGGCAAAGCGACATCGGAATTTCCGTCAGCACGAAGAATGCTGCCTCCGCCTTCAAGGGCGGCGCCATAAAGCCTTTGATCGCCACATCCTTGCCGCTCAGCTGTTTCACCTTGTCGGAAAATTCGAGACCGAGCGGGCCGAAGCTCTTGTAGAGTTCGCCAAAACCCAGCTTTTCGGCAGCATTGGCGGTGATGGGAGCGCCCATCAAAGGCAGCGCGGCAGCGGCGGTCAAGAATGTCCGGCGACTGATGGCTACGGTCTGAAGCTGAGACATGAGAATCCCCATGAAAGAAGGAAGGACAGGCGGTTTCTCGACCGCCTGTCCGAGGTCGAAGCTATGGACAGGCCTTACATTTTCGTGGAGCCGAGAGCGAAGGTATCAGCCAGCACGTGATAGACGTCGCTCTGCTCCATGTAGCCGCGGAAGCCTTCCGCGCCCGGGCCGGCAGCCTGCAGCACGATATCGTCTACGGCATGAACGCCGCTGTCTTCATCCTTCGGAAGGTTGCCCTGAACGAAGACGGCACCGGGCACGTCCTTATAGGCCTCGTTGGCAACATATTCCTTCTTCTCGTTCTGGATCGCCGGAACGAAAGGACCGTCGAGCTTCGGACGGAAGGTCTCGTAGTGATCAGGGCCGTTGTTGGCGGCAAGGAACAGACGACGGGAAACGTCGACCCGATCCGGATAGCCGTCGCCGTCCTTGTCCTCATAATTCGGGAAGCCGGCGGCCGCGTAGGTGCCGACCTTCTCGCGCATTTCCGTACCCGGCTTATTATCATCGACAGTGCCGATGATGGAGACACCGTGCGTGTGGTCGCCGGTGACGACGATCAGCGTGTCCGGGTTCTTGGCCTGGAATTCGCGGGCAACGGCAACGGCCTTGTCGAACTCGATCGTATCGAACAGCGCGCGATCCCAATCCAGCGGATGGCTCATCTTGTCGATGGACGCACCCTCGACCATCAGGAAGAAGCCCTCCGGATTCTTGGAAAGCTTGTCGAGCGCGACCTTGGTCATGTCGACAAGGCCCGGCTGGTTCGGGAACTTGCCGACCGTACCCTTCTTCAGGAATTCGCGGTCAAGCGTGACGTCGAGATTACCGGTGTGGAAGAGGCCGAGCAGCTTGTCCTGGTTGGAGCCGGCAGCCGTCGCCAGTTCGTTCTTGTCGGTTGCAACGGCATAGCCGGCATCCTTGAAGAGCGCGATATAGTCCTTGTCGTCTTTGCGCTTGGAGCCCGGCACGCTCTTGGCCAGGAAATAGGCCGAACCGCCGCCGAGCAGGACATCAGGCTTGACGTCATACATCATGCCGACGATCTCGGCCTTGTCGCCGCGCTTGCGGGTATGGGAGACCAGCGCTGCCGGCGTCGCGTCTTCGACCTCGGCCGTGGTCACGATGCCGAGCGACTTCTTGCCGGTGCGGCGCAGGGCTTCACCGATCGTTTCGACCTTCGGATCGTCGAGGCTCGCCGGCGTGCGGTCGGCATAGACGCCCAGCGCGTTCACGGCGGACTTGTGACCGGTCATATAGGCCGACATGGTGTTGGCGCTATCAGTCGCGATGGCGGAGGTCGAGGAAGTGCCGATGAAGGCGACTGGCGGAACGTCGTCCATGGCGAGACGGCCGTTGGCCTTGCCTTCGGTCATGCCCTTGGACATGATGCGGGCACCGGTGCGATGCGCGACGGAGAGGCCGTCGCCGAGCAGGAATATGATGTTCTTAGCCTTGGGCGCAGCCGAAGTAGCATAAACGTCCCAATTGACCGACTTTTTCTCGTCTCCGGCCGCAACCTCGACCTTGTACTGGCCGGGCTTTGCGAGCTTGACGCCGCGCAGGATCAGAGCCGACCCGAGAACCTTGTCTTCGGCGCCCTTTTCCTCGGCGACGAAATCAGCAGCCTTGCCGAAGACGGCGTCGTAGCTCTCGCCGTTGATCGTGACCTTCACGTCTTCCGGCTTGACGACCTTGCTGAATTCGACCTTGAAGTCGAAGGGTGAGCCAACGAGTACCGTTGCCCGGTCCAAAGGGTAGACGGTTGCAGCATTGGCGGCCCCAGCCAATGCGGTTGCCGACACCATAGAAAGAAGAAGTTTACGCATTTGATACCCCCGCGTCTTGGTTACTTCCCTCTCCCCCTTATAAAAGCCAGATGACAATCACATAAAATGAAGCCAACTTTCTGCAACCGTGAATGAATGAATTCATTCACTAAGGATTGCTGATTGTATGTACAGCATCTAAAAAAGAAAACCGAATGGGCGTGGTGCCTGCCTTCCGGCGCCGGCGCATTTTGACCCGAGCTTTTCGTCAGGGCTTCGCACGGTCCGGATGCGCCGCTTCAAAGGCGGGCAGTTTGGTGCATCTGTCATCGATTTCGACGATGCGCTTGAGATCGATCATGTCGACGCCCCAGCGGCGGCCATTGTAGACCTGCGGGATAAGGCAGACATCCGCCATGGTCGGCCTATCACCGAAGCTGAACGCGCCATCGAAACTACCCAACATCGCCTCAAGCTTGCGAAGTCCGGCGGCAATGAAATGCCGCATCCATTCCTCGCGCGCGTCGGCCTTGTCCGTTATGGTCGTGACATAGGCCGCGACATGCGTGTTGCATATCGGATGAATATCCATGGCGATCGCGTAAGCAAGAGCCCGCACATGCTGCCGGCCCGCAATGTCGACCGGCATCAAACCGCTCTCCGGCTGAAGCTCGGCGAGATATTCGATGATCGACAGCGACTGCGTCAGCGTGCTGCCATCGATTACCAGCGTCGGAACGAATCCCTGCGGATTGAGCGCCAGATAATCCGGGCTGTTTTGCTCTCCGTCCAGCAGGTTGATCGATACGCTCTTGTAGCTAATCCCGAGCATGTTCAGCGCGATGCGAACACGGTAGCTCGCCGACGATCTCCAGTAATCGTAAAGGACGACCTCGTTCATCGCGACTGGGGCCCCTCGTATTTTTCGACAGTCTGCTCGATCGCCCCGAAGATTGAATGCCCGGCACGATCATGCATTTCGATGCGGACCTGATCGCCAAAGCGCATGAAGGGGGTCTTCGGCGATCCGCTTTCGATCGTTTCGATCATGCGGATTTCGGCGATGCAGGAATAGCCGTCGCCACCATTTTCGATGGGCTTTCCCGGCCCGCCATCGCGCTTGTTGGACACAGTCCCCGAACCGATGATCGTGCCGGCAACAAGGCTGCGGGTCTTGGCGGCATGGGCGATCAGCTGACCGAAATCGAATGTCATGTCGACGCCGGCATTCGCCTTGCCGAAAGGCTTGCCATTCAGCGCGACCAAGAGCGGCAGGTGCAGCTTGCCGCCATCCCATGCATCGCCCAGTTCATCAGGCGTGACCGCAACCGGAGAAAAGGCCGAAGCCGGCTTGGACTGGAAGAAGCCGAAGCCTTTTGCCAGCTCCTGCGGGATCAGGCCGCGCAGCGACACGTCGTTGACGAGCATCACCAAACGGATTGCCTGCCGGGCAACTTCGGGGCTGGAGCCCATCGCGACATCGCCGACGATGACCGCCACCTCGCCTTCCATGTCGATCCCATAGGCCTCATCGGCAGCGGCGATCGGATCGCGCGGCGCAAGAAAGCCATCCGAGCCGCCTTGATACATCAGTGGATCGACCCAGAAGCTCTCTGGCATCTCGGCATTGCGCGCCTTGCGCACCAGTTCCACATGGTTGACGTAGGCCGAGCCGTCGGCCCACTGGTAGGCCCGCGGCAGCGGCGAGGCGGCAGCGTGCTCGTGAAACCGGATCGTCGGCTGCGCGCCCGTTTCGATACCCTCGGCAACGCGCGCAAGTCTCGGCGCCACATGCTCCCAGTCATCGAGAACGGCCTGCAAGCTGCGCGCGATATGGCCGACCTCGGAGCAGAGGGTAAGATCGCGCGAGACGACGACAAGCCGGCCATCTCTTGTGGAGTCTTTCAAAGTCGCAAGCTTCATGGTCTGGTTCCACTCTCAGAGGATGCTGGAGTTATCTTCACTTGATGCCCGGCGTGCCGTCAAATCTCCGCTCCAGATTGTCCCAGCATTCGAGATAGTCGTCCTGCAGCGTGTCGAGCTCGGCCGCGTATTTTGTTAGCTGCTGCGGAAATCTGGTCTCGAACATGAACGCCATGGTGTGATCCAGCTTCACGGGCTTCAGCTCGGAATTGGATGCCTTTTCGAAGCCGGAAGCGTCCGGCCCGTGCGGAAGCATCATGTTGTGCAGGCTCATGCCGCCAGGCACAAAGCCCTGTTCCTTCGCATCATACTGGCCATGGATAAGGCCCATGAACTCGCTCATGATGTTGCGATGGTACCAGGGTGGGCGGAAGGTATGTTCGGCCACCAGCCAGCGCGGCGGGAAGATGACGAAATCGACATTCGCCGTGCCCACACTTTCGGTCGGAGCCGTCAGTACGGTGAAGATCGACGGATCCGGATGGTCGAACAGGATGGCGCCGACCGGAGAGAAGGTCCGCAGGTCGTATTTATAAGGTGCGTAATTGCCATGCCACGCCACCACATCGAGCGGCGAGTGGCCGATGTCGGTAACGTGGAATTTTCCGCACCATTTGACGTGCACGCGGCACGGCGTTTCCTTGTCTTCGAAAGCGGCCACCGGCGTCTTGAAATCACGCGGGTTGGCGAGGCAGTTCGCCCCGATCGGCCCGCGATCCGGCAGCGTGAACTTCGCGCCGTAGTTCTCGCATATATATCCGCGCCAGACCTTCTCGTCACCGACGCGGAAGACCTTGAACATCATGCCGCGGGGAATGATGCATATTTCCGACGGCTCGACATCGATGATGCCCATCTCGGTGAACACCCTGATGGCACCGACCTGCGGTACGACGAGCAGCTCGCCATCGGCATTGAAGAAGTAGTCGTCGATCATATCCTCGTTGAAGACATAGGCATGGGCAGCCATGCCGGCCTGGGTCAGGACGTCGCCGGCAGTGGTGATCGTACGGATCCCCTCAAGGAAGGTCAGCCGCTCCGTCGGAGCCGGCAGCGGATCCCAGCGAAGCTGACCGAGCGGAAGCGAGTGGTCGTCGAGGCAGGGCGCGGTTTTCCAGAGCGGATAAGAGGCGTTCGAAAAGCGCCGTGTATGGCGCACGCTGGGACGGATGCGATAGAGCCAGGACCGTTCGTTCGTTCCGCGCGGCGCCGTGAAAGGCGAGCCGGAGAGCTGCTCGGCATAGAGACCATAATTGCATTTCTGAGGGCTGTTCTGGCCCTGCGGCAGAGCGCCCGGCAGCGACTCCGTCTCGAAGTCATTGCCGAAGCCGGGCATGTATTGCAGCTTTTCCGCCGCCGTGGCCTGGCGGTCGGAAGCCTTGGATATCGTTTGGTCCATCGCTCAACTCCTCCCGGGAATCCTGGCGACCCGGTGCGAACACCGGGTCGCATAGAGATCACTCTGCCGCAGTGCCGATGACGCCGCGCTTGATCTGGTCGGCTTCGATCGACTCGAAGAGAGCACGGAAATTACCTTCGCCGAAGCCTTCGTCACCCTTGCGCTGGATGAACTCGAAGAAGATCGGGCCGATGACGGTCTTGGAGAAGATCTGCAGCAGGATCTTCGTCATACCGCCATTCACCACGCCTTCGCCGTCGATCAGAATACCATGCTTCTTCATACGCTCGATGGGTTCTTCGTGCCCATTCACGCGCGCATAAGACATATCATAATAGGTCTCCGGCGGGCCGGGCATGAAACGCAGGCCGTTGTCGGCAAGCGTATCGGTCGCCTGATAGATGTCGTCGGTTCCGACCGCGATGTGCTGGATGCCCTCGCCCTTGTATTTCTTCAGGAATTCTTCAATCTGACTGGTGTCGTCCTTCGATTCATTCAGCGGGATGCGGATCTTGCCGCAGGGCGAGGTGATGGCCCGGCTCACCAGGCCTGTGATGCGGCCATCGATATCGAAGAAGTGGATCTGCTTGAAATTGAACAGATCGCGATAGAAGTCCCACCATTTGTCCATATTGCCGCGGAAGACATTGTGCGTCAGATGGTCAAGATAATAGAAGCCGACACCTTCGGGGTTCGGATTGGCTTCGCCGAGCCAATCGAACTCGGCCTCGTAGGCCGATCCCTTCTTGCCGTAGGTCTCGACGAAATAGAGCAGCGAACCGCCGATGCCGACGATTGCCGGAACATCGAGCGCCTTGTCATTTCCCTCATAGGCAACAGCACCCTTCGCAACAGCATGGTCGAAGGCATGCTTGGCGTCGACGACGCGCCAGGCCATCGACGGCGCAGCCGGACCGTGCTCGGCGATGAAGCGGGCGGCATGGCTGCCTGGCTCGGCGTTCAGGATGTAGTTGATATCGCCCTGGCGCCAGACGGTGATATCCTTGGTCTTGTGCTTGGCGACGGGGGCATAGCCCATGCGCGTAAAGAGCTCGCGCAGCTTCTCGGGCTCGGGATGAGCGAATTCAACGAATTCGAAACCGTCGGTGCCTGCCGGGTTGTCGGCGGTGATTTCAGACGGCGGTGCGTCATGCGGGAAAGGACCCATTTTCTCCTCCTCGAAAGGCCAAACCTTGATGATGCAAAGTATGGCCCCAAACACGCGCAAAGTTCTTGCATTCTTTAAACGGAGCGAAAATATTATACACGATCTGTGAGTATTTTGGAAGTTTTGCGCAATGGATGAACAACTCGACAAACTGGATCTGCGCCTGCTGGAAGAACTCCAGAAGGATGGCAGGCTGACCAACAATGAATTGGGCGAGCGCATCGCGCTTTCCCCCTCGCAATGTTCCCGGCGGCGCACGAGACTGGAGGCGGAGGGTTACATCCGCAGCTATCAAGCCAACCTCGATCGGCAGAAGCTGGGTCTGGACATGCTGGTGGTCATTTCGGTGACGCTCGCCACCCACAACAGAGACAATGCCCGCCGATTTTCCCAGTTGATCAACGGGCTGCCGGAGGTGCTGGAAGCCTATGCGCTGACGGGCGAGATGGACTATCACCTGAAGGTCGCAACCCGCGGCCTTGCCGGCCTGTCCCGCTTCGTCAACGACGTGCTCTTGCCTCACGAATCTGTGCAGCATGTGAAGACCTCGATCGTTCTCGACACGCTCAAGACTTTCGAAGGTTTTCCGGTGCCCCTGTCGCACACCTGGCATGGCGACGGGATGAGATAGGAAGAACTGCTTGAGGTTGGGTCTGTCGCGTAAGCCCGCGGCTTTTGGCACAGACGATCTTTTTAATCCGGCCAGCGACCGCCACCCTGGCGCATCCCTACCAATCCACTTTCAATCGTGCTTGAAGAGACGTCTCTAAGCAGGAGCGGGGAGGTCGGCTTGCATGACATGCATGGATGGACAGGCACGACATTTTGACGAATTTGCTGATGTTCTGCTCAGATGCCATCACCTCTACCGCCCAAGTATCGATTCCATTGCGCTGCGAAACGCGGTCGAAAGCAGGCGCCAGATCGAAATATTCGATTACAGCAGCTCCGCCGATGCGTTTACCCGCGCCTTCGGAATACGCAATTCGCTGAAGTGTCTGCAGGCGATCGTCAATCTCGGAAGCAGGATCCGCAGCTATCGCAAAGTATGCGATCTCGGCTGCGGCTCCGGTTCCTTCAGTCTCGCCTTCGCCTATCTCGCCGACAATCCCGATCTCGAACTTCACGGACTGGATGCATCGCAGAGACAGCTCTCGCTCGGCGAAGAACTCATCTCAGCGGCCCGGCTTCCCGGGAAATTCGAATTCGAGCGGCGGAACCTGCCGGCTGAGATCGGCTATCTTCCCGATCTGACCATCTCCTCCTACTGGTTCTGCGAGAACGAGCATGTCATTCTCGATCCCATCCTGTTTGATCTTTTGGTCGGGAGAGAAATGCTCATCGTCGACTATGAGAAGATTATCGACCGCATCATGGCTTGCCTTCCAAGAGGCTTTCGCATTCTCGCGCGCCACAGCGCCGACGTCGAAGTTCCGGCAACGCTCACCGAGTTCGTCGCCCAGGAACGGGCAAGCGTCCATAGTGTCCATATCAGCCGGACTGCGGACTGGTGAATGCAACGCTCGGCAAGCAAAGCGCATAATCCGGGACTTGCCGTCGGCGCGGTTTTCTCCATCTTAGCCATCGACCAACCGACAAAGACCCAAGAAGTCGAAACCCGCGTTCCGATCCCGCAAATGTGCCTGCACAAAGGATTTCATCGCCCATGACCTTCCGCTCTTCGACATTCACTCGGGCTTTAGCTCTGGCCGGTGCGGCCGCGATCACGCTGGCTGCGCAAACGTCGATAGCGCAGGATCTATCTGCCCCATCGCAATGGCCGGATACGCCGGTCGTGCGGGTGGAGGCCCTTGCCGTCCTCCAGACGCTGAATGCCGATCTTCTCAGCAATGCCAGTGCCACGCTGACACTCGATCGCTGGTGCGCTTCCCACAAGCTTGCGCCGGCAGGCTCGAAGATCGTGGCACAACGGGTACGCGGCCAGGACAAGGCGGCCGATGCTCAAGTCCGCCAATTGCTGGCGGTCAAACCCGACGAGCCGATCGCCTACCGCCGCGTTCGTCTTGCCTGCGGCAATCGGGTGCTGTCGGAGGCGGATAACTGGTATGTGCCGGCAAAATTGACCACCGAGATGAACGAGGCGCTGAACACCAGCGACATCGCTTTCGGGCGAGCCGTCCAGGCGCTCAACTTCACGCGGACGAACCTGTCTGCCAAATTGCTCTGGTCTCCGCTTCCTGAGGGCTGGGAGATGGGAGCAGCAGGCCTTCCGTCAACCGCAACGGGCTCTCTTGCCTTGCCAGCGTTCCTTCTCGAACATCACGCCGTATTGAAGCTGCCGGACGGCACGCCGTTCAGTGCATTGATCGAGAGCTACACGCGCAGCGTGCTGGATTTTCCTGCGCCGCACGCGCTTGCGCCATAAGATCCAGCGGCCTCCGAACTGGGGAAGCAATGTGCCCATCGCTCCGCGAGGTTGCTTCAACCTTGCGCCATAACGGGGAAAAAGCCAGCTTCACACAAGTCACTCTGGTTATCGTCGCGGCATCAGCAACGTGCGAGGAACCAATGAGCATCTTTGGTAGCATGAAAACGGCGGTTTCAGGCATGAATGCGCAGGCAAATCGCCTCAGCGTCGTGTCGGACAACATCGCGAACGTCAATACAACGGCTTATAAGGCAGGATCGGCCAGCTTTTCATCGTTGATCCTGCCTTCGGGCGGCGGCGACTACAATTCCGGCAGCGTCGAGACGAATGTCAGCTATTCCGTGTCGAAGCAGGGCGACACCATATCGACCTCGTCGAACAGCAATCTGTCCATCCAGGGCGCCGGTTTCTTCGTGGTCCAGGGCGCCGACGGCAAGACGGTTTTGACGCGTGCTGGCGACTTCGCCCCCGATGCAAACGGTAACCTCGTGAATTCCGCCGGCTACACGTTGATGGGCTATTCCTATGCGTCGGGCGCGCCGGCCGTCGTCGTCAACGGTTTCGACGGCCTGATACCGATCAACGTCAATCAAAGCGGCCTTGCCAATTCCGCATCGACATCGGGCAGCTTTACCGGCAACCTCAACTCGAATGCGACGGTTGTTACCGCGGCCGCGACACTCCCGAGCGCTAACGCCACCAGCGCGCCGGTTACAACCAATACCCAGAAGAGCTCGGTTGTCGGCTATGACAAGCTCGGCAACACCGTCATGTACGATATCTATTACACCAAGACGGCGGGGCCTACGCCTGCCGATCCCACGACTACCCCGGCGACCCCGGCAACGTCAGGCACGTGGGAAGTCGCCGTCTACCGCAATGCCGACGCGGCGACGGGTACCGGTTCATCCTTCCCCTACTCATCTGGCCCTGTTGCCACCAGCTCGCTGACATTCGATACAAACGGCAATCTGGCAACTGGAGGGACGTTTACCATCACCGACCCGAAGACCGCCGGATCGATCGCGATGGATCTGACCAAGATGACGCAGAAGGCCAGCGACTTCAGCTCGAAGGGATCGACCAACGGGCAGGCGGCAAGCCCGGTCACCGGCGTTACCATCGACAAGAGCGGCGTCGTCTATGCCAACTACAAGACCGGCGATCCGAAGCCGATCTACCAGATCCCGCTGGCAACCGTTGCAAGCCCGGACAAGCTGACACCTCTCAGCGGCAACGTCTATCAGCCAAGCGCCGAATCCGGCGTCACGGTCACGAGTTTCGCCAACAGCAACGGTCTCGGCTACATCCAGTCCAACTCGCTGGAAGCCTCGAACGTCGACCTGGCCGGGCAGCTCACCGACATGATCCAGGCGCAGAAGAGCTACACCGCCAATTCCAAGGTCTTCCAGTCGGGCTCCGAACTGCTTGACGTCCTCGTCAATCTCGCACGCTGATTTTCTTTTCGAGCGCTCAAAGGGCCCCTCTCCGGGGCCCTTTTTGTTTTGAAGATGCGCCCGCCTCAAATCCGCTCGTCGAGACTTGAAATCGCCGGCCGCCTTCGGCAGTCGACAAACAGCCATATTTGCGCCGCCATCCGCTCTAAATGCTGGGCAGAGCAGATGGGGCAAATCTGATGGTCAACACGCCATGTCTATCGAGACCATCATTATTTCCATCGTCGTTAGGATCTCGTTCAGCAAAGCGGCGCACAAATATGATTTCTCTGGATCTGAACGCAGGGCAGCTGTGCTTGTGGGGCAGGCATGCTGTCGCCCGCTGCTTTTCCCGGCACTGGTCCAATGCATGCAACAGGAGATCTAATTCAGTGCGGTTGAGATATGCCCCCCGAAGCATCGCCAGGATGCTCAGCCTTTGCTCCGTCGCTACTATCACCGCAATTGCGCAGCCTTCCTTCGCTGCGGGACAACAATCCGATATTCCGGCATGGCTTGCAGTCCATGTGGGTCAGGGTGACGGCCAGGTCGCCCGGCCTGTCCTGCAACGGGCCCGCGCGCTCTATATGCGGAAGGTCAGCGAAGGCAAGGTCCGCAATCCCTGCTATTTCGCCATGGATGCAACGCGCCCGAACGATCTGGGTGACGGCAAGTCGGGTGGCAGGTTCTATATCGTTTGCGAAGCCACTCAGACGTTTCGCGTCGTCTCCTCCGGCCATGGCAGCGGCCGCGACCTCAAGGGCGTTGCCAACTTCGGTAACGGGCGGATGTGCGCCAAGAACTTCGGCAACGCGATGGATTCGAACCTAACGACCGGCGGCGCCTATATGACCGAAGAGACGAAGACGACCTTTAAGGGCTACTATCGGTCCTCGCAGGCCAAGAATGTGGCCTTCCTACGCAGCTTCCTTCAGTTCGATGGCGAGGGTGATACCGCCAATGCGCGCCAGCGCGCCATCGGTGGCCATGCAGCGGCGAAGGTTGCCGGCATATGCATGAAGAAGGATCCGCAAAGCCCCTATGCCAACCGCGACGGATTTGTCCCCCTCGGCAAGCTGGTGGAATATGCGGGTGGCCGCAGCGACGGCTGCACGAGCTGGTCTGCCTCCGATGCCAATCAGATCATCTCGATGGTAAAGGACAATCCGACGACGCTCTACATCTATCCAGAGTCGACCGACATCAATGCGGTCGCGAAAGCTGTCGCAGCTGGCCGCTCGCCAGCGCAGGCCGGATTGTATTGGAACGATTCCTGCCTGAAGGAAATCGGCGCTCCGAAGTTCTGGGCAAAGGAGACTCTGGAGCCGGTCATTGTGCAATATAAGAAAGACCATCCAGCTCCTCCGGCCCGCCCGATACCGATTTGCGAGTAGGCGGGTTGAGCGCTGCCCCCGTGAAAGTTGGGGGGTAGTGCGACTGCCAAGCAAGCATCCTCTTCTATGCCTTAGCGGGAGCCTCGGCGGCTCTCGTCTTCATGAAACGGTCTTCTACCCGACGACGCATGGACTTTTTCGCGCAAATCAGCGATAAGACTGAAGAATTTGAACGGCGCACAGGCATTTTTCGCATCCTTTCAAGCCAGTGCTACTCAATTTTACACATTTTTTATCCGATTGATTTCTCTAGGATAACATCCTGAAAGAGAAGCTATTCTCGTGTTCCCTTCCTCTAGCCATACATGGTCCGTGCGACATCGTTCACCAAACGACTGTTATCGTTGACGGAGCGATCATTCAGCGCCCCGGCAAAGACGGGGCATGTGACGTTGGTTCAGGTCGAAAACGGACCTGACGATGAAGCTGGCGAAATCTTGAATGCGGATGAGTTAGGCCGATTTCCTTTCATTCAACGCCGTGTTGGCCCTCAGAAGGGACATCAACATCGGACCGAGTGCGAATTCGCCTTTCTGTGCTCGGCGGGTCAGATCGCGAAGATAGGCGCCGGCAGACTTGATATGCGAGGTTCGCTGGAGGATGCAGGCAATCACGGTGGCGGTGTTCTCCGGGCCCATAGCGGCGCAAGCCTCCTGGTGAGTTCCTGGGCTGATCTCAAGCATCGATTTCACGACGATGGATGCAGTCATAAGATCTCGCCAACTGCTGATCTGTCCTGTCGAGCTATAGGCAGCAATTTCCGGGCAAGCCCTCATAACGAGATCGAGCGGGAATGATTTCAGCCCTGCCTGGCTCTCTCCAGAGCTTTCAGAGCCGGTATTCGATGCCAGAGGTAGCGTTTCTTTTCGTTGGAGGGATGCGGCCGCAGATACCGAGGCAGCGTTCGGCAACAGCTCTGCAGAAACCGCGGACAACATTGCCGGGCGTTTTGGCCGTGGGGCTTCAGATTCAGTTTGAGATTCGGAGTCTGAATTCTGTATGTGCCGCTCATTTTGATAGTGATTGGCGCTTATTTTTTTTGTTTTTGCGTGTTTTTCCAGTCGGTTGACGATTTCCCGGTGCAGCAGACCGAGCTTTTGGAGAAGAAGCTCCAGTTCGGTCACACTGGGCGACCGGGGAAGACTGTCGATCAGGTAGCGGAAACCGGAATGAACGGCATCCCAATCGCCCGTAATGGCTTCGACAAGCGCGGTTTCGATGAGCTTGGCAATGTCGCGGCGGAGAAGGCTGATGCGCTCGCGTAGCCCCTGGATATGGAGGCGATCGGCGACGACCCCCGCGGCGAGATGCTCGATCTCTTCGGCACGGGATAGAAGAGGGGCCAGCGAGAAGCCATAGGCTTCATGGAGATCCCCTGCTCTGGTCCTGCGGGCGTAGCGCTTGCCGTTGGGACTATCGCGGCGGACGATGAGCCCGGCCTCCACAAGGGCAGCCAGGTGGCGCCGGATTGTCTGCTCCGCCATGCCATGGGCACGCAAAGACAATTGCGCGTTCGAAGGGAACACGACGAGATTGGCATCATCCGAAAGTTCGTTCTTCGGATAGAAGCTCAAAAGCGCATTGAGAACAGCAAGCGCTCGATCCGTTACGCCGAGATGAGGCTTGGCTTCGCAAAGCGCGCGATAGATTTTCCACTTATCGACCGACTTGACGGACTTCCCATGCACAGCTCTTCTTTGAGCTATCAACATGGCAAGCGTCATCGGCCGCCGCCCAAAGGGCGTCGTCACATATTCAGCTTCCATTTTTCCTTCACCTACGTTGAGGCAAAAGAAAATTGCTCACCAAAACGATGCCAAGACTCTTGACTGTGATTCGGGGAAATGCGATTCTTGATTTGCTTAAGATCGAGAAGGGCTTCCACGACGACGTCGTTTGGGGGCCTTTTTCTTTTGCGGGTTACGTTTCCTTTCCTTGTTGAAACTCGTTGAAGAGAGTTTCTAATCTCTCCTGCACAAACTGGTCGAAACCGGGGGCCGCCTTGCTGTCGAAGACAAAGGTGGCACGCGCCGGAGTTCTCTTAAATGTCACCGGCACGCCGGCCATGATCGACGGCGCCGTGGTGGGTTTCACGGATGCGGGCTTGCCGATGGCCAGCGTCATTGCCTGCTGGAAACGCTCATCGCTCGACAGCTTGCGACTGTTGTCCGCGGACAACTCGGCAACGATCGGCTCGCAATCGATGCTCTCGAGGCGCTCTCCCAACTCAAGCCACCGCCTGCGGCCGATATCTGGAGCCGGACCAATCGCGCTGATGAGCGCCAACGGTACCTGCCTCATGACGATCAGCATCTTCGACAGCGCGGCTTTATCGACGCCGAGCGCGGCCATGATGATATCCCTGCCGAAATCACGCTGCTCCAGCCGCAAGGCGAAGAGCGCGCGCTCGATATAGGAGAGGTTCGTGCGCGCGCTGTTTTCCTGGCCCTGGCTGACGACGAGCTGGTCGTCGGTCAGCTGGCGGATGACGGCGCGCACCTTGATGCCGAGCTCTCTTGTCGCTGCCAATCGACGATGCCCGTAGGCGACCTGATAACGGCCCTTGGATTCCGGGTGCGGACGCACGAGGATCGGGACCTGCTGACCATGTTCGCGGATCTGTTCGACAAGCTGGCTGAGTTCGACGGGATCTATCTCGAGGCGATCGGTAACGAAGGATCCGTCAACGAGATCCGGATCGATATCGACGATGGTTTGGCCTTCGGCCAATTGCCGCTCGAGATCGTTGGCCCGTTCCATCTTTTCAGTGATGTTGCCAAGCGTTCTGGTAATGCCACCTACGGGGCCGCCGCTTCTTACCTGAGGCAGGAAGCCGGCTATCGGGCGATTATCTTTTGTCGCAACGGACTCTGCCCGCACCGTATTCGGAGCGGAAACTTCGATCAGGTTCTTACGCGCCATCTATTTACTTCCTTCCCCACGTTGAACGGATATGCGTCTCGATCTCGCTGTTCACGAGATTGAGCGAATCCAATGCGCGATCGTAGGTGCCCCTGGTGAACTGGGCTCTTTCGACTTCGTAGAGGGTTTGTTTCGTAACGCCGGCATCGGCTACGGCGGTCGATTTGACCATTGCATTGTGAAGCATGCGGTTGCCGAAAATGGCCTTCATGAAGCCGGTCATCTGGCTCTGTGGCCCGTCATTCGGCTCGAAGCGGGTGACGAGATAACGCATCCAGTCATAGCTGGTGCGCCCCCCTGCTCTCTCGACCACGGTCATCAGCTCGCTGGTCATGGTCAGGAACTGCGACATCGACATGACGTCGAGCATCTGCGGATGAACGGTGATCAGAATCGATGTCGCGGCGCAAAGCGCTGACATCGTCAGAAAGCCAAGCTGTGGCGGGCAATCGATGACGACGACGTCGTAGAAGTTTTCGATTTCGGTCAAAGCTTCGCCGATGCGCGCGAAGAACATGGTTTCGGCCCGGCCAGCAGCCATCACTCGCGGCGTCTCATGCTCGAACTCCATGAGTTCGAGATTTCCGGGGATGAGATGCAGGTTCGGCGTATAGGTCGAACGAACGATATCGGCAATCGGCCGCGGCTCGTCATAGCGAATGGCGCCGTAGAGCGTCTCTCCCTCGCCAACGTCAAGCTCCGGCTGATGTCCAAACAAGGCGGACAAGGAAGCCTGCGGGTCAAGATCGACGGCGAGCACCCGATATCCCCGCAGCGCGAGATATTGCGCGAGATGGGCTGCCGTCGTCGTCTTGCCGGAGCCGCCTTTGAAATTCATCACCGAGATGATCTGGAGCTTCTCGGATCCCCTTCTGCACGGCACGTATTTCGGGGTGCCGTTCCGCTCGTCGAGAACCCTGCGGATCCGATCCATATCGTCTGCGGTATAAAGCCGGCGGCCGTTCGAAAGCGGATCCGGTCCATGGCCTTCGGCTGCAATTTGGCGAAGGTAGCCTTCGCCAATGCCGATGAAGGCAGCGGCCTCCGCCGGCGAGAACATCCGCATCGTCTTTTGTGACTGGGGCGGGAAGAGTTTTGCCTGGTGTTGTTGGAGCTGATAAGACAGCTCTTGCGCATCTGTTGCCAGAAGCGTCGGAAGATGTTCTTGATCGTCCTGTAGCACGAGACTCGGTTGCATGATCGTTTTCCCAATTAACTGCGCAATTGTGACGGAATGCCGCTAAACTACGCAGTTACTATATGCTCCGATTCGCTACCGTTTTACAAATGCTTAAACAATTGGCGGTTTTTGGGTTTTTTTGCCCACAGGGTGCTTGGGAATCCGCGTCGGAGAGCTGTCGATTCGCCAGTAGCGGGGCAGGGCGACCGGGAGCAAAGATGCTACCGGTTTAGCTCCGAGGGTTGTCCGCGGACTACCGCGGCGGAGAGCGTGTCTGTTGGAGGGTTGGTTGCTCTCACCTAGCGGGGAGGGTCTCGTCGTATCTTGTGACATTATATTCGACCCGGCGCGTAGTCCGCGGACTACATTCGGGACGGGTCACCATGGTCAGGGGCAATACGCCCGCTCCTCCTCTTCCGGCAAAAGAACCCAGAAGCAAGCGACGATTTCGCAGCTGGGTACTCTCCATTACCCAATGAGACCGAGCCTTCGCCGCTTTACCGAGCGATGCGGTCCGAGAGCTTGCGGCCGCCGAGCAGCGAAGCCCGGATTAGTTCCGCCTTGCTCAAAGCCGGTGGCGGCGGCGATTTGGGTTCGCTCGCTGGCACGGAAGATTTGGCCTGCGTCTGCCGCAGCGCGGCAAGGCGCTCCTGCGCGGCGAGCCTGTCTTCGGGCGAAAGCGGCTCGATAGGATTGCCCGCCACGTCGTGGCGCATCGAGTCCGGCTGGGCGCAGGCGAAGTAATATCGCTTGGAATGGAGAAAGGCGCTGGTGGCCCGGCGAAGCGACATGACGGGCATGTCGGGCTTCAGAAGCGGCCGAATGTCATTCCAGAGACCGAGCGCGAAGGGGCGGATAACATCGCCGGGTTTGGATGGCAGGATATCGATACGGTGAACGAGAAGCGTGTTGATAGCTTCCGCCTTCTTGACGTCGAGCGCCGTTGCCACGATCGGCCCACGATTGGTCATCCAGGGTTCTTCCATGAAATCGTTCCTCTGCCTCGGAATCCATTACGAACTGATTGTGAAGTGATTTTGACGGAGCGGCAAAGAATTTGCCTTCGGTTGTCGGCGGCCTCGCCGGGCAGGTACTCAAATATGCAGGGACGACGGCTGCCGCAAGTTTTGGTTAACCAGATTTTTATGGTTGGCGGCTAGCCTGCGTTTGGCCGCGGAAGGTATTGAGTGCGCGGCACCCATTCTCATCCCCAATAATCAATCATCCGCGTGGACCTTATTCAGCGATGCGGCTGCGCTGCAGAAGTTCCGTCGCGCCGCTGGTCGAAGTGGAGATCTCATGTCTATTTTCGCAAGGAAGCGGTGACTACCGGGTTCGATGGAATTCCAAAGTTCATGTGTTGGGCGCAATCTCTTTCATCGGTCGCCTGCGATGATGTTCCCATAATGAGATTGTTTAGCGGGGGAGGGGCGGTCAACACGGTTTCCCGGCTCTCAAGTTCAAACCGCGAGATTGCTCAATCCCATCCGACCTTCATTTCCGCAGCGACCGATCCGATGAGGTAGCCGAAAGGGAGGTTCATCAAGCCCTTCAGCCATGATGAACCGGCATTTCCGTGCCATCTGACGCAGGCGTTGCCCACGCGCAAAGCTTCGTGGCAGGTGCCGTCTCAACTCATTCCTGAGAGCCCCTATATATTGGCGACATTGGCTCGGATCTCGCGAAGGCAGGCTTGGCGGATGCGCAATCCGGCGATACATACGCGGTCGCTGTCGGCGGTAGCCGCACTTGAATCGATTGCCCGTTTCTGGAGAGCCATCTTCAACATGAGGGCACTCATATCGCTGAGCGTTGCTTTTTCACTTTCGCCTGCTTGGAGCGCTTTGGCTTTGATAGGGCAGCCTTCTTCGACGCAGCGCTGTGCAAGCCGCCCTACACGACGAAATCGGCAACGAAAATGTACAGCGAAGCCGAGAAGCTGGCGAACGCTGACACATCGCTCCTGACCGCGGCCGTCTATAAATTGCCCAAGGATCTTGGTCGCGAAGGTTTTGAGACAAGCGAGCTTGCCTTTGCCGGTGCGAGCTTTGGCGTGCCGATTGAAGCTTGCGGGCCGATGACCTGGCCAAGACTTACCACTTGGAAAAGGACGGCCTTGGCAATCAATCTCCGTGGAACCGCAGCAAAGTCCTGCAGACGAGCGCTGACGAAAGATGATCGACCGGTCACAGACATGGGAGTGATATCCGTGATCGCCCGCGAGTCAGCCGCCTTTTCAGGCAAAGCTCTTCTCGCCTGCGAATTCGTGAGCAGCGAGGATCTTGAGGCCATGAAGCAGTTGCAGGCGAAGTAAGCTCACTCTCTCAGCAACCAGTTCCGGCGATCATGATGAGGGCGCAATGCCATCTGCGCACCCTTCATCCCGAGGATTTCCAGGTTTTGATAGTTGTCCGCGGACAACTGCCGCGGCGCTAGGGAAAATCGACGGCAAAAGATATATTTTGGCGCCTGTACCGCTTACGGAAGCGAATGATCGAATAGCTTCATCATGGTTTGTTGTTTCTTTGATTTCAGAGAGATAGTCGCGTCAGAAATTGCCTCAACAGGCTAGTATTCCGGTACGCGGAGCAAAAGGGGTGGCGCCGGTGGAGTTTTCGGGAAGATAAAACGTGCAGTTAGTTAGCTGTGCATAAAGATCTGCCTGGAATCCGAAAGGCGGTGGTGGGCGATTCCGCCAGTGGGCAAATCATGATTCTTTCTCGCCATGGGGAAGAAGCCGCTGCCATCCGTTGAGCATGTTGAGACGCTGTCGCTGGTGGCGATGCGCCGGCTCGTCGGCGGGTTTGTCGAAGAGCTAAATGCGCTGAAGGCCGACGTCGCGGCGCTGCGATCTGAGAACGAAGCCCTGCGCCAAGACAATACAGAACTGCGGTTGGAAAATGTCCGCCTGAAGGTCGAGAACCAGCAACTGCGTGATGAGATCGCGCGGCTGAAGAAACTGCCGCCGCGTCCCCCGTTTCGACCATCAGGTATGGACAAGGCAACAGATCCCGCCAAGGACAATCCCAAGGATGATCGAACAACCGGTAAGCCGCCCCGCGGCCCTAAGCGCGACAAGAACCGGATCACCCGCACCGTGACGCTGAAGGCCGACGTACCCGAAGGCTCACGCTTCAAAGGATACAAGAACTTCCTGGTGCGCGATCTGGTTCTGTCGGCGGAGCTCGTGAACTATCGCCGGGAACGCTGGCTGACGCCCCAGGGCAAACTGATCACTGCTCCCTTGCCAGACGGGGTTGCCAGCGGCTTTGGTCGCAATTTGCGTCGGATATGTCTGGCGCTCCATGCGCAGGGACAGGTCACGACGCCCAGGCTGACCGAGATTCTCAACAGCATCGGCGTCGAGATCGCAGCGTCATCGCTGGCGATGATCGCGTCGAAACGGCAGGTTGTGCGGTTGCTCACGACAGACCTTATGCCATTCGTCGAGGAAGACAGTGCGGTTCTGCGTGCCGGACTGGTTTCGGCGCCCTTCATCACTGTCGACGATACTGGTGCTCGCCACGTCAGGCGCAACGCCTACACGACCCAGATCGGTGGCGAGCGCTTTTCCGCCTTCCGCACCAGCTTTTCCAAATCGCGGCTCAACTTCCTGTCCATCCTGAAAGCGGGCCATCAGGACTATATCCTCAATGACGAGGCGATGAATTGGCTGCGGACACAGGGCGCCGAGCAGGCGCTCATGGAGAAGCTCCAGAGCAGATCCGCCATTATCTTTGCCGACCAGGTTGCCTTCCTGGAATATTTGACCGGCAGAGGCATCGACATCTTTGATCGACAATTGATGCGCCTGCTCGCCGAAGCCGGCAGTTGGGGCGCAATCCGCCATCACGGTCTGCTCGGCAACACGGTCATTGTCTCCGACGATGCCGGTCAGTTCCGCGTCGGCAATCACGCTTTGTGTTGGATCCATTGCGAGCGCCTGTTGCAAAAGCTGATGCCGGCAAAGGCGAAAGAGGTTCGATCGCTCGCACTGGTTCGCGACCTCGTCTGGCGTTTCTACAAGGCGCTCAAGGTCTGGAAGCAACAGCCATCACCGCAGGCAGCCCATGCCTTCCGGCGCAGGTTCGATCGCATCTTCACCCTACGCACCGGCTATAACGCCCTCGATACGCTGTTGGCGCGCTTGCATCGGCGGCGACGGGAGCTTCTCAAAGTCCTCGAACATCCCGAGATTCCACTGCATACCAATGCCTCGGAGAACGATCTGCGGACCTTCGTCACCAAGCGAAAGATCTCCGGTGGCACGATGAGCCTTGACGGTCGTATCGCTCGCGACGTCATGCTCGGCTTACTGAAGACCTGCCAGAAGCTCGGCATCTCATATTACACTTATCTTGGTGACCGCCTCGGTCTTGTCCCCGCCGGATCGACAATACCGCCGCTGGCTGACCTTGTCCTGGCGACAAACTGAGATCAGCCTTTTCTCGAAAACGGCACCAGCTTGCCGGACCGTGTTTCTTCAACCCGGCTTTCTTTCCGCAGCAGCTGCGGGGAAACATTCCACTGGCGGCCGTTGTCGGCGTGCACCGTCACTGTCTTACGGTTCCGACGGATCACGATGCCCGCCTGCGTCTGGCCGCTGTTGTCTTCGAACATGACGCGCTCACCAATCGCCAGCTCGAGCAGCGCGTGGGTGGTCTTTTGCTGATGCAGAAAATGCAGTCGATCAACGACCTGATCGTGCAGCTCGATCAGTTCCGCTTCACTCAAGCCGTCAAGGGTGATCCCGTGCATCCCGATGCCTCCACATAAGGAAATCGTCGCTCCGGAAAAGCACCAAAGCAATCCCGTATTATCGACGACCCACAAGATCCTTTATCAAGCAGAATTCCGCCCGTGCCACCCATTTTGCTCCGCGTACGTATTCCGTGTAACTGGCGCAGATCTGGTGGCGCACCCGAATTTATTGAACGAACGCCAAATGTGATCGATCACAGCTTGACTGCAATGCGCGCCAAGCGCGGTCATCGGCCGGATCAATGCGCGTCGTCGCCCTCATTCGACATCGCGCGGCAACGCTGGCAGACTGTTCACTGCGGGTCAGCGTCCAAGGCCGCCGGCGGCGGCGATGATCTCTGCCGCGGTCGGGAAAATGGAGAGGCTGTTCGGTCCATCGAGCGACTCAATTTGTGCCCAGCCGATGATGCCGTTCGCATCGACCAGGAAGTGCCCGACGAGCTGGGTAGCGTGGTTCGCGAAAATCGCATTATCGGCTTCGTCAAGCTCGAAGTGGTCCTTGGCGTTGAGTACCGTGTTGGCTTCCATCGGGTGTAGCGGTTCCGGCAGCTCGCCCGTGGGGTTGATGCGTGCCGCCTGGAACTGCGCCATCGTTGCGCCATATGGCCATTCGGGCTGCTCGCTGCTCCCTTCGGGCAGGAACTCGGCATGCGGCACGCCATAAGCCCGATGCGTGCGGCAGTCCGGGTCGCATAGAAGCGTTACTGGCGTAGGCCGGTGGCGGAAATATAGGCGGGCGCGTTCCACCGGCGTGTTTATTACGGCCACGGTCTCCACCCCGGCGGCGCGCAGCGTCGGCTGTACGCCGGCAAGCTGTTCCACCTGACGCCGGCAGAACGGGCAGTGCAGCCCGCGAAAAAAGCCGATCAAGAACGGACGACCGCTCAAGTCGGCGAAAGAGACCGTTCCGTCGAAGTTGGCCGTGGCTAGCGCGAACGCGGGCGCGGTTTCTCCCGGTTGCAGCGGGCGCTTCTGGTCTCCCATGGAATAATTCCTTTCTCGTATCGTCCAGGTGAACGACCGAGATTTAACTATACCACTTGTCGCAAGAAGGCCCAGCGCCCGATGGTGAGATCTGCGGTCCGGCATGCCATTCGCCGCTCCGACCGGCGACAACGCCAATCTTGTATTCGATTGCCTGGTGATGCGATCCCCCTCAATCCGAGTAGCGTCGGACGAAGGCGGCTTCAGAAGCCGACAGTGGCCCGGTCAATGTTCAGCGGCGCTCGCGAAGCAGAAGGATTTCCTTGCCGCAAGCCTCCGCCTATCCGGAACGCAGGCCGTCGTGATCATCAGGGGATGCTGACGGCCTGTCCCGTTCTACCGACTATGATGGTTCGTTCTCCCTAAGCTCACCTTCATGCGCCGAGAAGCGGTCGCAGCGCGTCCAGCAGTTCGGTTCGGCCTCGGCGAATCTGGCCTACATCGCTCTCCGCATCTATCTTGCCGGCATTATGGGCGGTGTAGAGCTCGACGAGCAACTCGGCATAGCTCTCGGAAAGACCCGCGCGCATCAGCGCGGTCTGCCATTCGGTTTCGGGCAGCGGCCGGGCGACGACATCGCGACCGGCGAGCAGGCCAATGGCCGCCGCAACATCGTTCGGCGTGTAGCGACGCGGGCCCTCGGCATGGACGATGCGCAGTTTTGCATCCCATTTTTCCTGGAGCAGTTCGGCGGCGATGGAGCCGACGTCGAAGGCGGAGACGGTGGGAAGCAGTTTGGTGAGGGGATGGTAGAAACTCGGCAATACGCCGCTTCCGGCAGCAGCTTTTGCCAGACGTGCCCAGTTTTCCATGTGCTCAGCCGATCGCAGGAAGATGAGCCTGGATTGCAGTTTCCTTAGCCGTGCCTCCAGCGCATGGAAAATCATGGTGACGCCCGTGCCGGAGCTCTGTTCTGCGCCATAGTCGGAGATGGCGAGGACGAGCGGGGGATTGGCTGCTGCCAGAGCCTCGCCCAAGGCCTCTATCGTTACCAGCATTTTAGAGTAGGCGTGTTCGACGCGGACATCGACCGGGCAGATCACCTGAACGGCGCTGGCGCCGTTCATTGCAGCGACCAGGGCTTGATGATCGTTCAAGTCGGCAATGGCGATCTCGCAGCCGAGGTCTGAAAATGCCTGTGCTTTTGCCGGATCGCGAAGGACAGCGCGAATCGGTACGCCCGCGTCGCGCAAAGAGGCAACGGTGGTGCGGCCAACTTTTCCGGTGGCACCTAGAATGACATGCATCGTGACTTCTCCTGTTCGTCCGCTCACAGCTTTACCCGTCGGCGAGCGATGGTTCGCACAGGTTCGGACGATCTATCGCAGGTTTGGACGACAATCGATGTCAGGAATGCATTCGGGTGATCATGCTGGGAGTGAAGCCCGTGATCCGCCGCATCCAATGGGCCATGTGGCTTTGATGGGCAAAGCCGGTTTCCAGTGCGACCTGGGCAAGTGGCATATCCGTCGTCATAAGCAGCAATTTCGCACGCTCGACACGGCGGGCCAGCACATATTTGTGGACCGGCATGCCGAAGCTGCCGTGAAACAGCGGTTTTAGATGCGATACGCTGAGCCCGGCAACGATCGCCAGATCGGCAAGAGACAGCGATTGATCGATATGGTCTTCGATGAATTCCGCCAGGCGTCGTTGTTGCCGGCTGGTCAGCGTGCCGCGTGTTGTAGCCGTCCCTATCCGCCTTTGCCCATTGCTTTCCAGCAGGCGGATCGCCAGAGCCATGCCCAAGGTGTCAGCATAGGTTCTGTCGGATGGTACGGTCGCCTCGATCTCGGCTTTGATGGCCCAGGCGATCGATTCGAGCCGGGCATCTCGAAGCTGGAATTGCGGCGTGAGTGAAACTCCTTCGGGATCCTGGCCAAGTTCTCGGGCGGCTGTTTCAAGAAGTTCCGGCCGGATGGTCAGCCGCAGAATGGTACAATCGCGATCATCCTCCCACCAGCCATCGAGCCCAGCGGGCACGATGTCGATATCGCCATGTTTCTGTTGGCGGCGCAGATCCCGGCCATCGCATTGGCAATGGGCGTTCACCGTCGGTCCGAAATGAATGCCGAGCCGATGGGTCTGCAATCCCGGCACATGCGTGCGACCGGCGCGAATGTGAAGGAACTCGGCATCCAAACCCCTCCAGCCGCGATCCCTGCTGGAAAGAAGAGTAGCGGCGGCATTGCTAAGCTGATCCATGATTTCGGATTCCTGCAACTTCGAGTCTCACAGGCTGGAGAGCCCGGATACCGAAATTATAGGGAAACTCGCCCGGCCGGTCGAGATGCCGGCGTATCGTCTACGAGCGGCAACGGCCCGCGGCGTCATGAATCACGCCGCGGGCCGTTGAACACGAAATCTTGCTGCAGCATCGTTTGCGCCGGCCTGCAATCCGATGGCACACATCCAGCCGTATGGTTGCGGCCATCAGGAAAAGACTATTTTCCGTCCGTGCTTCCCGATCGCTGTGCGGTCGCCTTCAGCCCGTCCGACTGCAGATCCGCCTCGTCGGCTACGATGGCAGCTGCCTCCTTCAACAGGACATCCTTTGCATTTTTGCGTGCTTTTTCCATGGCGATATCGGCACTCAGGCTGCGCTCGTTTGCCTGCAGGCCATCGTCTTCGCTATTGTCCACGCCATCGTTTATCTGCTCGCGCGATTTCATGCGTTTCGCCTGGGCGGCCATCTCATTGCGGCGCTGGGTTTCGTTGAGGGAGATAGCCCGCTTCTCGCGCTGCACCTTGAGTTCCGCGACGTCTTCTACGAAGCGCTGGAAATCCTGATCGCTCTGCACGCGCGCGTCGTGACGGCCCTGCAGCTGCGGCAGCAACGGTGCCATATTGGCGGAAGGCACATATTTAGCCGGCTTGACTTCGGTCCATGGTAGAGCGTTGTCATAGCTCGACTCGCCGAAGCTCTTGGGGTCCGAAAGGCCTGGCAGGCCGATGTCGGGTGTCACGCCGCGCAGCTGCGTCGTCCCGCCATTGACACGGAAGAACTGGGCAACGGTCAATTTCAGCTCACCGAATTTCGGCTTGCTGTTATGGGCCACCTGGTCGAGATTGACCACGGTCTGCACGCTGCCTTTGCCGAAGCTCGGCTCACCGACAATCACGCCTCGGCCGTAATCTTGTATGGCTGCGGCAAAAATCTCGGAAGCGGATGCCGAGCCGCGATTGATCAGCACGCCAACCGGGCCCGTCCAGGCAGGCGCGGAAAGGTCATCGCTTTCCACCTCCACCTTGCCGCCGGCATCGCGTTGCTGAACGACCGGACCCTTGCCGACAAACAGACCCGTCAGATCAATCGCCTCGGAGAGCGAACCGCCGCCGTTGTTACGCAAATCCACCAGGACGCCGTCGACCTTATCCTGTTTCAGTTCAGCAAGAAGCTTGGCGACGTCGCGGCTTGCGCTTCGGTAGTCCTTGTCGCCCCTGCGGCGTGCTTCGAAGTCCTCATAGAAGGCCGGCAGGGTGATCACGCCGATCTTGCGCGTGGCACCGTCAGCCTTGACGGAGAGAACCGTCTTCTTGGCGGCCTGCTTATCGAGGCTGATCTTGTCGCGCACCAGGCTGATGATATTGTGTTTGCCGTCCGGTCCTGCATCCGCCGGCAAAATGTCCAGACGCACGACGGAACCCTTGGCGCCCCGGATCATTTGCACGATTTCATCGAGGCGCGTGCCAACCACTTCCTTGATCGGACCGCTCTCACCCTGGCCGACGCCGGTGATACGATCTCCGACCGCAAGCTTGCCCGACGATTGTGCCGGGCCGCCGGGCACGAGTTCGCGGATCGTCGTATAGTCATCCCGTTCCTGCAGGACCGCACCGATGCCGACCAGCGAGAGCTTCATGGAAATATCGAATTCGGCAGAAGCAGCCGCGCCGAAATAGTCGGTATGGGGATCGAGCGACTTCGTGTAGGCGTCCATGAACATCTGGAACACATCGTCGCTCTTGTACTTGTAGGCGCGCTCCAGGGAGTTTTGATAGCGCTTGTCGAGCGTCGTGCGAATGACGTCATCAGCCTTGCCCGCCAGCTTCAGGCGCAGCCAGTCGCTCTTGACGCGCTTGCGCCACAGCTCGTTGCTTTCCGCTTCGGATTGCGGCCAGGGCTCCTTGTCACGCTGCAAGGAATATTCTTCCTGCACATTGAAATCGAAGTTCTGTTTGAGCAGGCTGCGTGCATAGGTCATGCGGTCGACAACGCGCTGCTCATAGGTGTTGAAGATCGAAAACGGGATCCGCAAGTCCTCATGGTTGATGGCATCGTCGATCTTGGTGCTATCAGCCATGAACTTGTCGATATCCGCCTGTGCGAAGAGGGCACGATCCGGATCCAGGGACTTGATAAACCGGTTCATGATCTTGGCGGACAAAGCATCGTCAAGCGGAACGGGCTTATAATGGAACCGAGCGAGAAACTGTGAGCTCAAAATCGCCGCTTGCGCCTGCTGCTGCAGCGGCGCCAAAATCGGTGGCGAGGTGGCTTCCAGAGCATATGCCGATGGGGCAATTGCCAGGAACATGCAGAGGAAACCATATTTTACGCGCATTAAGCTCTGATCCGATTCTCGACGTTGAGTGTGTATTGCGTATTTAATGTGTGATGTTCGTGGAGCAATTATGGATTTTTGGCAACTGTATCGTTTCCAGAGAAGCTGTGAAGCGGCTTTCTGTTCGAGACAGATGGTCCTATCAAGACAGGCGCCTGCCATATCCGGATTTTGCTGAAGCGTCTAAGCGGTTGTTGTCAATAAAAGAATACGGCCTCTGAGGAGCTTACTGCGCCTGATGGGCTGGGGGATTTGCTCGGCCCGCGATAAGTCGCCAAACCGCCTTCTTTTTGTCGAGGGCTGCAGCCCAAAACCGTGGATAAGGTTCAAAAATGGTTCCTAGTGGCCTTTTTAGGGACTCAATTCATTCCGCCAGCAGGTAGCGGTATGAATAATCTTCAGACCAATGGCAATTTGCCGAAGCGCCGTTTGCTATCGGCTATGTCGGTCTGAAGGAGCAGGCCGGAGGTGCCAAATCTCCTAGCTCGATACTGGCGCGCTGCTTTCTTGATTTGTCAATGGTTCCCCGCTCATCACCGGCATCGTTTTCTCGTAAGTGTGCGGAGCGAGACGCTGTACCAGAGCTATCACGACGACCACGCAACTCAGATGGAGCAGCCACCCCGACTGGAAGCCGCCTGTGAGGTCGTGCAGAACCGCGACGATCCACGGCGGTATTGCGGCGATGAGAAATCCGCCACCCTGCATCAGAGCCGATAGGGCACCCGCATGTGCGGGATCGGAGAGATGGTCGAGCGCCACCACCAGCGACAGGGCAAAGCAGCCGCCCAATCCGGCGCCGACCAGCGCCGCCCAGGCGAAAGGCGCCAGCTGCGGCCAGAAGGCGAGACCGGCGAAACCTGTCGCCTGAAAGATCAGCGTCAACCATAGCCAGACCCGGCGATCGCCTTCGCGGCCGATGAACAAAGGCAGCACGAGAGCGGATATCGCCTGACTGACAGCCATGACCGCCAGCAGGTTCCCCGTTGCTGCGCCGCTCCATCCCTGTGCCTGATAGTATGGCGACAACCAGGCGACCGCAGAGGAATAGCCGCCATTGACGAGCCCGAAACACGCCATCAAGAGCCAGGCGCGCGGCCGCTTCAACAAATGGGTCGTCACATTGCCGCCGGAGGTTCGGCGATGATCGGCCGGCAAATAGATGAAGGCAAGCAGAAGCGCGATGACGGCCGGTACGGCAAGCCAGGCAAGGCCCGCATGCCAGGTCCCCGCCGCCTCGGCGACGACGGGCGCAGCCTTTGCTCCGAGCGCGCCGCCGCCCATCAGCATCGAGGAGTAGAGCCCCATCACGACGGCGACGCGCGTGGGGAATATCCGTTTGATGACGCCGGGAAATACCGCCTGAATGATCGCGACCCCAAAGCCGATGACGGCTGCCGTTCCGACCAGTTGCCAGTCCGTGGCGGAATAGAAGCGCAGAAGCGATCCGAGCCCCAGCACCGCCAGAGCCGCCAGGATCAACCGCCGTGCGCCCATCGCATTTTGAAGGGACGGTCCGATGAAGGCGACTATCCCCATCAAGATCATCGGCACCATGGTCAGAAGCGACATGCCCTGAAGGCCAAGGCCGGTTTCCGTCCGGATGTCCCTGGCAAGCGGCCCGACCGCAGTAATGAACGGCCTCAGATTGAGCCCGACGATGGCAACGACGAACAATAGCGGGCGCGTGGAGGCGGGCACTGTATTCTTCATGATTCAGAGCCGCTCGTCCTGCCGGCGTTTCCAATCGGCATAGAGGTCGGGCTGCGATTCCAGACGGGTCCGAACGTAGCGGATCTTCATCGATTGCTCGGCGAAGGGTTTGGCCAGATCCTCGTAGATTGCGGCGGTAGACAGCCCGAATGGCGCGCCATCGTCGTTGGAATAAGCGTAAGCAACTGCGCTCACACCGGCCAACCGCATCGCTGCCATGCACATCGGGCAGGGGTGGCCGCTGGCGTAGACCGCGCATCCCTGAAGGTTCGGTGACTTCAGCTTCTGGCTGGCGAGACGGATCGCCGCCATCTCCGCATGCGCGGTGGGATCGTTCGTGTTGAGGATCTCGTTCACGCCGGTTGCGACCACTTCGCCGTCCTTGACGACGAGCGCGCCGAACGGGCGGCCGCCATTTTGGGAGTTCGTGTGCGCGAGCTCGATCGCTTCGCAGAGGAAACGCGATTCAATGTCCATAATGTTCTCTCTTGTTTTAACCCCCTTCACGCCAGCTTCGGGGTCAGCATTTCAAATCTGTCCCGGATCGTGGAACAGGTGTCGCCGCCGAGCCGCGCGATTGAATCGATAATGCCGGGATCGACATGGAGGCCTTCATCGACTGCGCCCGCGTGATAATGGGCAAAGATGATCTCGCCCATGATGATCTGGCGCGATTTGCCAAGCTCCAGCGTCAGATGCCGGCTGCATTCGAAGGCCGCCGGAGCCTCCTTTATCCAGGGCGAGGCAACCTTTTCGCCGGGCATGGCAGTCAGGCCTGCCTCTTTCATTTCGTCGACCCCGCGCGGATATTTTGTGCCGCAGATATGCATCGCTTCGGCGATAGCATGCGAAACGATGTTGACCGTGAAGACCTCGGTCATCCTGATATTGTGGCCGGTATCCTTGAAGGAGACGTCGGGATTGTTCTCGACGCCGATCGCCACGATGGGCGGATCGGCCGAAAGGCAGTTGAAGAAGCTGAACGGGGCCGCATTAAAGCGGCCATGTTCATCGACCGTGGTCACCAGCGCGATCGGGCGCGGAATGATCGTGCCGATCATCAGCTTGTAGCGCTCGCGTGCAGTAAGCTTCGTGAAATCAAAAGCGGTCCTGCTGCCCGAGGCGTCGCTATGCTCGCCTATATCCAAAGTGCCCTCGTTCATTTGATACCAAAAATCGCTTCGTCGCCGCTCAGGGATTCAAATCCGCCGGCGGTCAATACCGCCGGCATGCTGGCGCCGACGCAGCCGATCCCATCCTCGTAAAGGCAGGGGGTCACGTGGAAGCACATGCCCTCTTCGAGAACGACATCGTGATGGCGGCGGATCGCCATGACATCGTCCTCGCCCCAGCCGGGCGGGAAGGAGGCGCCGATGCTGTAGGCAGGCCGTGTGACCATCCATTCGGCAAAGCCGCGGCTTTCGATCACGCCTTCGAATATGCGTGCGGCTTCATGCGAGGTCATGCCGGGACGAACGCGCGCAAAGCCCTCGTCGAGCGCTTCCTTGCACACGTCGAACATGCGCCGCACCCGGTCCACCGGCTCGCCGATCGAATAGAACCGGAAGATTGGCGTGTGATAGTCGTGGATCGACGCGGCCGGTTCGATATTGACCAGCTCTCCGCGTGAGATCGGAGCACCGCACCAGGTGACGTGGGCGCGTGCGGTGCGAGGCCCGGCGCAGACATTCGCCATCTTGACCGGCCGGTGGCTGCCGTTGGCGAGCATGCTATGGGTGACAACAGCGGCAAGCTCGGTGTCGGTCATGCCCTCGTGCAATGCCTCGAAGCCATCACGGCAAGACTGAGCCGCGATCTGGCCCGCTTTGCGCAGAAGGTTGATTTCCGCTGGGCTCTTGATGCGACGCAGCTGCTCGACAAGCCCGGATGCGTTGAGAACAGCATCGTCCTTCGCACGAATAAAGCCCCGCAAGGCAGTCTGCACCGTCGCATATTCTACGGCGATCGTGGCCTTGGCGGGTACGAAATCGGCGAGCGTCCGTTCGAGAACGGCCGTATAGTCCTGTCCGTCCCGGACACCGACGCCTTCGTCCGCCCAGATCTTGCCCTTGAGCGCCCGGATGTTGCTGAGTTCGGTTAGCCGCATCACCCAGATTGCCTTGCCATCTGCTCCAACGATCAGGGATGTCGCGCCGTAGGCGAGCGATCCGAACCCGGTCAGATAGTACATGTTCTCAGCCGAATTGAGCACGCAGGCATCGATGCCGCGCTCGGCCATGAGTTTTCTTAGGGCATCCCTGCGCGCCAGATATTCTTGAGGCTGGAAAGGTAAACGATCGTAGTCGGTCGACATGTTATCGGCTCACTATTCTAGGGAAATCGGTTGAAAGGGCGTGTCGGGGCATCCTTCCTCGAGATCGCGTCAATTGCTCTTCTTAATGTTCCAGAACACCGGCACGTCCTGCGTGGTGAGCACGCCGGAAAGCTTATTCGAGAACGCGACAAAGGTGTTCCATTGGCCGAGCGGGATATGATGACCGATCTCGAAAGCGCGCTTGGAATATTCAGCCGCGACGGTCTTCTGCGCCTCGACGCCATCGGCGAGCGCCCATCTAAGGCGCAGATCCTCAAGTGTCTTGTCGCATGGCCAGCCGAAGATGCCCTTCTCGCAGGCTGCCGAGAAGGTGATGCTCCAGACCGGATTGGCGACCACCTGTCCGCCGACATAGGAATGAAGCAGGTTCCAGCCGCCCTTGTCGGCCGGCTCCTTGGAATTGCGACGCTTCAGGACGGTTGCCCAGTCCATGGCCTGCACATCGACCGTCAATCCGATATCCCGCATCGCCTGCACGGTGACGACGGTTTCGGGATGCACGATGCTTTCATCGGTCGGGTCGAGAATGACGATCGGCTTGGAAAAGTCCCAGCCGGCCTCCTTGAACAGCGCCTTGGCCTTCTCCGGATTGGGTGCCTTCAGTGCGTCCAGCCCGGCTTCCGTCTCCATCGGGCCGCCGCAGATGAAGAAAGAGGCGCAGGCTTTGAAATAGTCGGGATTGCCGTTGACCGCCTGCAGATAAGCCTGCTGGTTGGTCAGGTAGAACATGGCCTGGCGGGCTTTCGGATTGTCGAAGGGCGGCTGCGTGTGATTGAAGAAGAGCGTGCCCTGCGTGCCGGTCTGGTTGATGACCTTGGTTTGCAGATTGCCCGCGGCTTCGATAACCGGAAGAAGGTCGAGCGAGGGGTTCTGCCAGAAGTCGATCTCGCCGCTCATCAGCGCCGATAACGCCGTCTGCTGGTCCTTGATGATATCCCATTCGACGCTGTCGAACTGCGCCACCTTGCCGCCGGCCAGGCCACTTGCCGGTTCCTTGCGCGGAACATAGTCGGCGAACTTCTCATAGACCACCTTGCTGCCGGGGACCCATTTGTCCTTGGCGAATTTGTAAGGGCCGGAGCCGGTTTGATCGGTGATTTCCTTGTAGGGATCGGTCTCTGCGATCCGCTTAGGCATCATGAATGGGACGTTCGACGCCACCTTGCTGAGGGATTCCAGCACGATGCCGTAGGGTTCCTTGAATTCGAGCTCGAAGGTCTTGTCGTCGACGACCCGCATTTCTTTGATCTCGCGGGCCATCAGCTGCCCGGCCGCGTCGCGAGCTTGCCAGCGCTTCAATGAGGCCACGCAATCCTCGGCCTTGACCGGCTGGCCATCATGCCATTTCAGCCCGTCGCGCAGGGTGAAACGATAGGTCTTCTTGTCTGCCGAAAGCTGCAGGTCCTGGACCATTTCCGGCTGCGGCTTGAAATGCTCATCGAGCGCGTAGAGCGTGTCGTAGATCATGAAGCCGTGCATCTTCACGATGTCGGCGGTCGAGCCCATCGGGTCGAGCACCTGAAGGTCGGCGCTTGGCACGATCTTGAGGGTGTTTTCCGCCCAGGCCGTCCCGAGGCACGATAGCAGGACGGCCGAAGCGAGCAGGGCCTGGCGGGTGGCTTTCATCGGATTAAACATGGTCATTCCCCTTTTTATTCGAGAGCTTTTCTCAAACCGGAACCTTTTGTTCCGCCCTGCCGGGTATCGAGGCGAGCAGTTCGCGCGTGTATCGGTGGGCAGGCGCGGTAAAGACGGTCGACACAGCTCCCTGCTCGACGATTTCCCCGCGGTGCATGACGATCAGCCGATCGCAGATCTGGGCTGCCACGCGCAGATCGTGCGTGATGAAAAGAATGGCCAGATCGAAGCGTTTCTGCATGTCGTCGATCAGGCGCAGGACCTGCGCCTGGACCGAGACGTCGAGGGCAGACACAGCCTCGTCCGCCACCAGGATGTCGGGTTCCATCGCCAGCGCCCGTGCGATCGAGATGCGCTGCCGCTGGCCACCGGAAAATTGATGCGGAAAGCGGTCGACGGCATGGGGCTCCAGCCCGACGAGCTGCATCAGTTCGCGTGCCCGTTCCAGGGCTTCGCTTTTGCTTTGGCCGAAATTCATCGGGCCTTCGATGATCGATTGTCCCACCGTTCGCCGCGGATTGAGCGATCTGTACGGATCTTGGAACACCATCTGCATGCGCTGCCGCAAGGTGCGGCCGTCCGTGGCATCGGGCAATTCAATGCTGCCGGATGACGGCTCGATCAGCTGCATGACGCAGCGCGCAAGCGTAGACTTGCCGGAGCCGGATTCGCCGATAATGCCGAGCGTCTCTCCGTGCCTTACGGAAAGCGAGGCTTCCCGCAGGGCTTGGACGGTGCGGCGGTCGCGGAACAGGCCGCCGCTGTGGTAGGTCTTTGTCACGGCCGTCACCTCAAGCGCGACGGCGCCCTTGACGACATGGCCGCTTCGCTTCGGCTCAAGCGTCGGAACTGAGGCGATCAGCATGCGCGTATAGTCCGAGGCCGGAGCATTGAGCACCTGATCGGCTGTACCTTGCTCGATCATCTTGCCGGCTTTCATCACGACCACACGGTCGGCAATCTCGCGCACGACGCCGATGTCATGGGTGATGAACAGCACGCCCATGCCGCGTTCGCGCTGCAACTCGCGAATTTGTGACAGGATTTGCGCCTGGGTGGTTACATCGAGCGCCGTCGTCGGCTCGTCGGCAATCAGCAGTTTGGGCTGAAGGATCAGCGCCGCCGCGATGAGAACACGCTGGCGCTGGCCGCCGGAGAGCTGATGCGGAAAGGCGTGATAGAGCTTTTCCGGATCGGGCAGGCGAACTTCGGCCATGGCGGCGACAACCTTGTCGAAGCGTTCCTTGCGCGACAGGGAGAGATGGGTCCGCAAGACCTCGTCGATCTGCTTGCCGACCGCCTGCACAGGGTTCAATGCGGTCATCGGCTCCTGGAAGATCATGCCGATGCCGCGGCCGCGCAGATCCCGCATTTCGGCAGGAGTTGCCTCGGTAATGTTCTTGCCCTCGAACAGAATGCGGCCGGCAGGCTTCGGGAACACCTTAGGCAGCAAGCCCATAATGGATTGGGCGGTGACCGATTTGCCGGAGCCAGATTCGCCTACCACGCACACGATTTCACCCGGCGCGACGGAAAGAGAGATGTGATCAACCGCAAAGCCGCGATCGCCTCCACCCGGAAGAGGAATGGCGAGGTCCTGGACCTCAATGACAGGTGTCGCCGTTTTCATCAGCATCCCTCACATCCTCTTTGCAATTCGAGGGTCGAGCGCATCGCGCAATCCATCCCCGAGCAAATTGATACCAAGCACCGTAAGAGCCAGGAAAAGGCTCGGCAGAAAGACCAGACGCGGTGCGACCTGGAAGAAGGTGCGTCCCTCCGAAATCATGTTGCCCCAGCTTGGAATTTCCGGCGGCAGGCCCGTTCCAAGGAAGCTGAGACCAGCTTCGATCAGAATAGCGGAGGCGCAGATATAGGTGCCAAGCACCATCAAGGGGGCGTAGGTGCTGGGAAGCAGGTGGCGGAAAAGGATTGCCGGTATAGATGTTCCGACGGAGATCGCCGCTTCGACATAGGGCTCCTCACGCACGGTCAGCACGACGCTGCGCACAAGCCGCACGACGCGGGGGATTTCGGGAACGGTAAGCGCGACGACAACGGTTGCGATGCTGGCACGGGTGAGCGAGACGAGCGCAATCGCCAACAGGAATGTCGGGATTGCCATGAGGCCGTCCATGATGCGCATGACCACGACATCGACCCAACGGAAATAGCCTCCCACCAGACCGATCGTAACGCCGATGACCAGCGCTGCCGTTGCGACGCAGAGCCCGATGAGCATCGAGCTGCGCGCGCCGTAGATGGCGCGGCTATAGACGTCGCGACCGAACAGGTCGGTGCCGAACCAGGCAAGTTCCGATGGCGGCTTCAGGCGCATGCTAGGGGCGATGCGGCCCGGATCGACCGTGCCGAGATAAGGGGCGACGATCGCCACCAGAACGATCGTCGCGATGAGCAACCCGCCGACGAGAACGGACGGATGAAGCAAGAACGGCGGTAGCGAGTGCTTTGTCATAGCCCGCGCCGCGGGGAGAGAAGCAGGAGAGTTCATCAGTACCGCACCCTTGGATCGAGGAACGCATAGGCGATGTCGATGATCAGATTGATCAGGACATAGACTCCGGAAAACATGAGGATGACGCCCTGGATCACCGGATAATCCCGTTTCAGGATCGCATCGACCACGAGGCGTCCGACGCCGGGAATGTTGAACACCGTTTCGATCACCACGACGCCGCTGATCAGCAGCGCAATGCCGATGCCGATGACGGTCAGGATCGGGATCGCAGAATTGCGCAGGGCATGCCTCGTCACGACGATGCGCTCCTTGACGCCCTTGGCCCGGGCGGTGCGGATAAAGTCCTCGCCCATCATTTCCAGAACGCTTGCCCGGGTGATGCGCGCGATCAGCACGAGATAGGCAAGCCCCAATGTCATCGTCGGCAGCGCGATGCTCGACAGGAAGGGGACGATGCCGTCGCGAATGCTGGAGAAGCCCTGAACCGGCAGAAGATGCAGGTGCAGCGAGAAGACATAGATCAGGCAATAGCCCAGCACGAAGACGGGGATGGAGAAGCCGAGAACAGACACGAGCATCAGCGTCCGATCCAGCCAGCTTCCGGCGGTGGCGCCGGCAATCGTGCCGAGGGGAACCGCTATCACGATCGAGAAAACGAGTGTCGTCAGAGCAAGGGAGGCCGTCGGTTCAAGGCGCTGAAGAATGAGCTGCGTAACGGGAATGTTCGAGAAAACCGAGACGCCCAGATCGCCATGCAGGAGCGAGCGGCCCCATATGATGAACTGGCTTATCAACGGCTGATCGAGCCCGAGGGTCGCGCGGATCCGCTCGATCGTTGCAGCGTCCGCATTGTCGCCGGCGATCACGACTGCGGGGTCGCCGGGGCTTAGCCGCAGCAGCAGGAAGACTACGATCGAGACGACCAGGATCACTGGCACAAGACCGAGCATTCGTTTGACGACGAAGGCGAGCATGTGATTGTTCCCAATTTTTGAATTCTATTATTGTATGCAATCTAATATCATTAATGCATGCATTTTTGGTTCCGTAAAGCATCTTTTGCTGATATGA
The DNA here is from genome assembly GCF_050577975.1 of Rhizobium sp. BR 315. NCBI lineage: Bacteria > Pseudomonadati > Pseudomonadota > Alphaproteobacteria > Hyphomicrobiales > Rhizobiaceae > Rhizobium > Rhizobium sp. BR 315. Next base: position 245,685 of record NZ_JARWKZ010000001.1, read on the forward strand.
CGTAAATAGTGATCGCGCATATCCTCGGCATTGGCGGGTGCGTCAGTGCCGTCAGGCAACAAATGGCTGGACACATACGATCTTCGTATGCAATTCGATGTGTTAAATCGGTTGAACATTGGGAGTCTGGAATGGCGAAGAAAGTGAGCGATGCAGGCGGTGGCCGCTCTCAGGCCGTTCACCGCGCCCTGAAGCGGGCTATTATCGACCAGGCTCTTCCGCCTGGGGCAAAGTTGCCTGAAGATTCGATCGGCGAGCGGCTGGGTGTCAGCCGCACCCTGGTTCGAGAAGCGCTGGTTCGCTTGAGCCAGGAAGGCTTGGTGGAATTGCGCCCCAACAAGGGGGCTGCGGTTGCGCGTCCGAGCCTGGAGGAAGGCCGGGACCTCTTTCTCACGCGGATGGCATTGGAACGCCTTGTCGTGGAAACGCTTTCGGGAAACCTGACGCGAGAGCAAATCGACACGCTCTCCGCCCACATTGCCGGTGAGGAAGCCGCCAGAGCCGAGCATGCCGCCTCGATCCGCCTGGCCGGCGAATTCCATACGCTTCTTGCGCAGATGACCAACAATGCCAGCCTCATCCGCTATGTGAACGAGCTGGTCGCCAGAAGTTCGCTGATCCTTGCCCTTTATGGCAGGCCCCATTCCTCGGAATGTGCCGTGTCGGAGCATCGGGATCTGCTGGACAAGCTGATTGCTGGCAAGACCGAGGAAGCGGCAGCGCTCATGGCGCATCATCTCGATTCCATTACCGCGCGCGCCTTGCTCCCCACGGAAAACAGCATCAAGGACGTGCTCGCCACCTATGCGCTGGCGGAAGGCCTGGCGTAGGAACCTGACGTCTTCCAGAGGCAGCGGCCGTCTGCCTGGGCTCTCAGCCGAAAACTCACTGCTGTCTTCAAAGGCGATGCAGCGCTCGATGCGTCCCATCAGCGACGATCTTGGCGTCATCTGCCATATCTGCGATGATGTTGCGGTTACCTATCGCGGCAAATTGGTAGAGGCAGGACCGGCCGTTGATATTTTCGAGCGGCCGCAAAGTGATTATACGCGTATGCTTCTTGAAGCCATGCTCGATCCGAATCCGGATCGTTCGCCGTTCCGTCAGACACTCTAAGAGTAGTTCCTCATGACCTTCGATCCCACTCTTGCAGCCCTTGCCGAAGAAGCCAAGGGCTGGCGCCGGACCATTCATCAGCACCCCGAGCTTCTTTTCGATCTGCCGAAGACCTCGGCTCTCGTCATCGAGAAGCTGAAGGCCTTCGGTTGTGATGAAGTGGTCACCGGCCTTGCCAAATCCGGCGTCGTCGCCGTCATCAATGGCAAGCTCGGCAAAGGCAAGACCATCGCGCTCCGTTGCGACATGGACGCGTTGCCGATGTCGGAGCAGACCAATCTGCCGCACGCCTCCAAGGTGCCGAATATGATGCATGCCTGCGGACATGACGGCCACACCGCCATGCTGCTTGCGACCGCCAAGCATCTGGCCGCCAATCGTGACTTTGCCGGCAAGGTGGTGTTGATCTTTCAGCCGGCCGAAGAGGGTGGCGGCGGCGGCCGGGTGATGATCGAGGAAGGTGTGCTCGAACGTTTCGGCATCGAAGAAGTCTACGGCATGCATAACGAGCCGGGCCTTGCCGTCGGCTCCTTTGCGATTCGGAGCGGCCCGATCATGGCCGGTGGCGATCGGTTTGTCGTTACGATCAACGGCAAGGGCGGCCATGCCGCGTCGCCGCATCTGAGCCACGATCCCGTCGTCGTCATGGCTCACATGATCACTGCGCTGCAGTCGATCGCCTCGCGTTTCACCGATCCCTTCGACCCGGTCGTCGTCTCGATCACCTATGTCAGCGGCGGCAACGACAAGGCGCTGAACGTCATCCCGGCCGCCGTCCAGATTGGCGGCACGATCCGCACCATGCAACCGAAGACGCGCAAGGCGGTGGAAACCCGCTTCCGCGATGTGGTCACCATGACCGCCAAGGTGTTTTCGGCCGAGGCCGAAATCGATTGGCGTCCCGGCTATCCGGTCACCGTGAACGATGCGGAGAAGACGAAGGTCGCGGTGGCAGCCGCCCGCCACGTCGCGGGCGACGCCCGCGTCGATGACAATTACCCGCCGACCATGGGCTCGGAAGATTTCTCCTATATGCTGGAAAAGCGTCCCGGCGCCTTCATCTGGCTCGGCAATGGCGACAGCGCCGATCTGCATAACCCGGCCTATGATTTCAACGACGATGCCATCATCCATGGCGTCAACTATTGGCTGGCGATCGTTGGGCAGCAGCTTGGTGCGGCAGAGAAGTAGCTCGGTTGGCGGCAGAACTGCGGCGATAAGAGGTGACGGCACGGCCAGTGGAGCAGCGCCGATCGCCTCTGAGGTTTCGTGGGATATAACAGGTCTGCGCATTGAAGCGGACTTGAGCCGCCATGACGAATAGCACCGGTCCGCTGACAGCTCACGAGCAGATATTCTAGGCGTGATACCGTGCCATCTGCCGCGGGATCAGAAGCCGCGCCGTCAGAGTGCATAGAAGCACGGCGAACAAGAGAATGAGCGCGACCAGAGCGTTGATATCGGGAGAAAAACCCAATCGCATCATCGCCCATAGGCGCACCGGCAGCGTGCTCTCGGTCCCCGTGACGAGGATGGTGATCATCGTCTCGTCGAATGAAAGAGCAAAGGCAAGAACGGCACCACCGGCCATCGCGCTCGACAAGTTCGGTAGGATCACGCGCCAGAAAGTTTGCCAGCTATTCGCTCCCAGATCATACGAGGCTTCGACGAGCGTGCGGCTCATCGACTGCAGGCGTGTGAGGATCGTCCGATAGACGATCGCGAGCACGAAGACGGTATGTCCAATGATGACCGTTACCAGGGATCGATCGAAATTGATCTCCCGGAAGAAAATCAGGAGCGCGAGGCCGCTGATGACGGGCGGCATCAGGAAGGGGAGGAAAATGATGAACTGAAGCGCTCCCCGGCCGGCATGCCGGCCGTGATAATAGAGCGCCAGAAGCGTGCCTGACACGACGGAGAGGATCACCGTGCAGACACCGACGATCAGCGTCGCCCTCAAAGCGGCCAGGACATCGCCATTTTCCGCCAGCGCCGTGTAGGCCGATAATGTCGGCCGGGACCAGTCGACCTGGCCGTGATTGAGATCGAAAAACGAGGACAGGATGGGAACGAAGAGCGGGCTATAGAGCAGGATCGCGACGAGGGCGGTGACTGCTGCCAGCAGGATCGTGGAAAGATGGATACGGCCAGTCATCGTGATAGCCCCCGTTGCCTGCCTGCCTGTTCCCCAAGCAGGATCGCGGCGATCACGACCACCGCCAGCGCGACGGAAAGCGCAGCGCCGAAGGGCCAGTTATAAGCCGTGCCGAACTGGCTGTAGAGGATGCGGCCGAATGTGAAGCCGCTGACGCCGCCGACCATCTGAGGCGTCAGAAAGTCGCCGATCGCCAGAACGAAGACGAAGCTTGCCGCGGATGTGACCCCGGGAAGGCTCAGCGGCAGCGTGATGCGCAGGAATGTCTGGAACCGGCTGGCACCGAGATCATCGGAGGCGTGCAGCAGAACCTGCGGGATGCGCTCGAGCGTGAGGAAGATCGGCAAGATCGCGAAGGGGATGAGCAGAAGTGTCAGCGTCAGCAGGATCGCATTCATGTTGAATACGAAAAGGGTCGAGGGCTGAGCAAGAATGCCCAAGCCGACCAGCATCGAATTGAGCACGCCATTCTGGCCGAGGATGCTTCGGATGGCATATATCTTGATGACGTAGCTCATCAGCAGCGGCACCAGCATTAGCATCAGCATGATGTATCGCCATCTGCCCTGCAGCGTGGTGAGGAAATAGGCTGCAGGATAGCCGAGAGCCACGCAGATGACTGCCACCGAGAGGCAGAGGATGCAGGTACTCCAGAATACCGGCAGGAATACGGGATCTGTGAGGAAGCGCGCGTAATTTGTGAGCGTGAGCGTGTAGTTGATCGTGCCTTGAGCGACGCTCAGGAAGCTGTAGCCAAGAAAGAGGATCAGCGGCAGCAATATGAAGAAGACCGGTATCGCGAAGGCGAGCAGCGTCACGAGGATGGAATAGCCGGCGCCACGTTGGTTCATGATAGCACCAGATAGGAGTCGCCAGGCGCAAAGGATAGATCCATCGTTTCGCCTGGTCGCAGAGCGCTTCCTGTTACACGGCTCGGCTGACGCAGACGCAGGCGTTCGCCGCTCGAATTGATATGGGCGACCGTCGAGGAGCCGGCGAAAGCGAGTTCTTCGACGATGCCCGAGAAGCGGTTCAAGTCTTCATTTGTTTCGGCAGCGCGTAACGCCTCCGGGCGGAAGACAGCGAAGGCCGTAGCTCCGTGTGGCGCGGACCGCAGTTCCGGCTGTCCCTCGATAGAGCAATGAAGGCGACCGAGCGCGGTATCTATGGCACGCGTGCTTCCATCGCCGGCAGCCAGCTTTCCGCACACAAGATTGTTTTCGCCAAAGAACTTCGCGACGAACTTGCAGCTCGGCCGGTAATAAAGATCATGCGGCGTGCCCAATTGGCGGATGCGGCCTGCTTGCATGACGCAAATGCGGTCGGCCATGCCGATCGCCTCTTCCTGATCGTGGGTGACGAACAGGAAGGTCGTCTTGACCTCGCGCTGGATCGATTTCAGGAACTCCTGCATCTGGCGGCGCAGTTCGAGATCGAGTGCGGCGAGCGGTTCGTCCAGCAGGACGAGGCGAGGCTGGCAGATCAGGGCGCGGGCCAGCGCTACGCGCTGGCGCTGGCCGCCAGAAAGCTGCGCCGGATAACGATCGGCGAATTTGCCGAGCTGGACCAGATCGAGGGCCTCGCCGACACGCTGCCTGATTTCCTGGCGGGGCCTGTGGCGAATGGACAGGCCATAGCCGACATTGGCCGCGACCGACATATGCGGGAAAAGCGCATAATCCTGAAAGACGGTGTTGAACGGTCGACGGTTGATCGGCATGCGGCTGATGTCTTGGCCATCAAGGACGATGCGCCCCGATGTCATGGCTTCAAGGCCGCCAATGAGGCGCAGCACCGTCGTCTTGCCGGAGCCGGAAGGGCCGAGCACGGTCAGAAATTCGCCATCTCGGATCGAGAGATCGATTTCGTGAAGCACCGGCACCGCGCCATAGGACTTCGAGACGGACTGAAGACTAAGCAGGTCCAGCGATTGGGTCATTTTTTCACTCGATATGGTTCGGAAGCGGTCCGAAAGCGATCGGACCGCCGCTTTGAAGCAAATCCGACATAGGGATCAAGGCGTGGCCTTGATTTCGTTCCAGAGATCCGAACGCTTCAACGGATCTTCGACATTGTCGAGCCAGATCAGCTTGTCGGCGCCATGGGCGCTGGCGGTTTCCGTGACTGTATTGCCGAAGCCGGTCCGTTCGGAGAGCTGCGAGCTCACGGTCTTGGAGATCATGAAGTTGATCCATTTCTCCGCGGCCGCCTTGTCATGCACGCCCTTGGAGATCACCCAGTTGTCGAGCCAGGCAAGCGCACCTTCGCTTGGATTGATATAGGCGACGTGGGCGCCCGCATCCTTGAGTGCCTTCAGCTGCTGCTGGCCGTAATTGGCCCAGATGAGGGCGACATCGTTATTCTTGTAGATCTGCTGGGCTTCATCGGCCGTCGTATAGAAGCTCAGCACATTGTGCTTGAAGTCGATCAGTTTGGCTTTCACGGAGGCGATCTGGTCATCGCTCAAATGGAAGGGATCCTTGTAGCCGAGGGTCAGTGCGGTGAAGGACACGTTGTGTTCGCCATTGTCGTAGGCGAGCACCTTGCCGCGATAGGCCGGATCCCAGAGAGCCGACATGGAGGTCGGTGCCGGCTTGACCTTGTCGGTATCGTAGATGAGGCCGATCGAATCGAAGCAGAAAGGAATGCCGTAGACCTTGCCGTCCTTGGTGTCGCCGCGGATCGCGGTCAGATCGCGGAAGCGCGGCAGCACGTCCTTCTGGTTCGGCAGGTTGGCGGTATCGATGGGCGTGACGAGATCGGCGGCTATGTATCGCTGCAACTGGGCGGTGTTGACCGCAAAGACGTCGAAGTCCTTGCCTTCGCTGCCCTTGATCTTCGCCCAGGCCTCGTCATCGCTGCCGATGAAGACCACATCGACGCCAATGCCCGTCGATGCGGTGAATTCCTTGACCCAGTCCTTGTCGGCATAGCCGTCCCAGGCCAGCACGCGAAGGTTTTCAGCCAATGCCGATGATGCCATCATCGACACCATGAAGCCGGCGGTTGCCATGGCTGTCAGAAGTTTTTTCAATCCCATTTCCGTTCCCTTTATTGTTGTTGGTTGTCAATGCGATCGGCGCAGGTTTCGGCTATAGCTGCGTGACGGTCACCAGCCCTTCGTCGGGCGTCAGTTCCACCCGATTGCGCAGCGGCTTGCCGAATACGTCCGCTTCGATTTCGTATTCATCCCCCGGGCCGGTCAGGACGCCGAAGGCATAGCTCATCACCGCCGCACCGAAGAAATAGGCATGCAGGTCTCCCGGCCTGCGGTGCATGGGGTAGCGGAAGTGATAGTGTTCGAGGTTGGCGATCGAGTGAGACATATGCGTCTCGCCTGAGAGGAATTCCTCTTCCCAGATCACCTCTCCGTTGCGGCGGATGCGCGAAAGGCCGCGCACCTCGTCGGGCAGATCGCCGACCAGAAGCTCCGGTCCGATCGAGCACGAGCGCAGTTTGGAATGGGCGAGGTAGAGGTAGTTTTCGGCTTCGGTGACATGATCCGAATATTCGTTTCCGAGCGCATAGCCGATGCGGAAGGGGCTACCATCCGGCCCGACGACATAGAGACCGACGATTTCGGCCTCTTCGGCGCCGGCAAGGGCGAAGGCAGGCATCGGCAAGGCCGCGCCCGGCGCGACGACGCAGGTGCCGACGCCCTTGAAGAACCATTCCGGCTGCACGCCCGGCGGACCACCGGCCGGTTTCCCACCTTCGAGACCCATACGGAAGATCTTCAGCGAGTCGGACTCTGCTGCGCCTTCGCCATGGGTGAGGACGTGCATCTTGTCGCGCGCATTGGCGCTGCCGGTATGAGTGAGGCCCGTGCCGGTCACAAGGAAACGGCTGGGTTCCTCGTGATCGAGCGGTGCCAGCACCAGGTTTTCGCGATGCAGGCGATCGTAATCCACCAATTCCGCCGTAGCGCGCTCTTCGACCAGCGTGGCGATCGGAACACGGCGCTCGATTGCCGCTTCGGCAAGTTCGCGGACGGAACGCGTGTCCTTGAGCGGATGAAGGTGATTGCCATCGGTCGAGACGCGGCCGACCTTGCGCTCGCCCTCAGGCGTTTTGAATTGAACGAGACGCATGACTGCACCTTTCCCTGTCGTAAGTTGATTTGTCATACCCAGCCTCCGTCGACGATGAACTGCTGGCTTGTGCACATGGCGCTGTCATCGGCTGCGAGGAAAAGCGCCATGCGAGCGATGTCGGAGGGCTGAAGCCGGTCCGGCAGACATTGGCGCTCCTCGATCTGCTTTTCGCCGGCGGGCGTGAGCCAGAGACGCATCTGCCGCTCGGTCATCACCCAGCCGGGGACCATGCAATTGACACGGATGCGCTCAGGCCCGAGCTCGCGGGCGAGCGCCCGCGTCATGCCGTAGACCGCCGCCTTGCTCGTGACATAGGCGGGACAGTCGGGGTCGCCGACCATCCAGGTGATCGAGCCGAAATTGATAATGGAGCCTCCGCCCAGCGCCTTCATGTAGGGTCTCGCGGCCTGGGCGGCGAAGAACTGATGACGAAGGTTGACGGCCATCCGGTCGTCCCAGTAGGCAACCGTCACATCCTCGGTCTGATGGCGATCGTCACTGCCGGCATTGTTGCAGAGAACCTGAATCGGCCCGTTTCTGGCCGCGGCCGCTTCGAGCGCAGCGCGCAGCGCGTCGATGTCGCGGAGATCGCAGGGAATGAAAAGCGGCGGTTCGGCGCCCTCCTCAGCTATGGCTGCAACGAGCTGCCGGGAAGGCTCCTCGGCGATGTCGACGAAAGCGACACGGCTGCCCTGGGCGCAGAAGTGCCGGACGAGGCTCTCGCCGATGCCGCTGCCGCCACCGGTGATGAAGACACTTCGTCCCTTGAGGCTCGGATAAATCGCGAAATTATTTTGCTGGCTACTCATTGTAAAAACCGCCTAGTGAGAGTGGCGGGGAATGCCGGCATCGCGGCGCCCCACGAGAAAATCGAAATCGCAACCGGCATCGGCTTGGGTGACACGCTCGACATAGAGGCTTTGATAGCCCCCTTGCGGCGGTTCCGGCGGCTGCCATTCTGCCCGTCTCCTGGCCAGTTCCGCATCCGATACCATCAGCTCCAGCCGGCGGCCGGCAACGTCGAGTTCGATGATGTCACCGTCTCGCACCAGGGCCAGAGCGCCGCCTGCGGCGGCTTCCGGCGCGACATGGAGAACGACGGTGCCATAGGCAGTGCCGCTCATGCGGGCATCGGAAATGCGCACCATGTCGGAGACGCCTTGCATCAAGAGCTTCGCAGGCAGCGGCATGTTGCCGACCTCGGCCATGCCCGGATAACCGCGCGGACCGCAATTCTTCAACACCATCACTGAATCTGCATCGATATCGAGTTCGGGATCGTCGACGCGCTCGTAATAGTGCTCGATGTTCTCGAAGACGACCGCCTTGCCGCGATGCTGCATCAGATCCGGCGTCGCGGCCGATGGCTTGATGACGGCGCCGCTCGGCGCAAGATTGCCGCGCAGCACAGCGATCCCGCCTTCCTTGGTGAGCGGATTGCCGAGCGGCCGAATGACCTCTTCGTTGTAGTTCGGTGCATTCTCGATGATGTCGCCTATCGTCCTGCCGCTCACCGTCACTGCGTCGCGATGCAGAAGGCCGGCCTCATCAAGCGCGGCCATCACGGTTGAAAGGCCGCCGGCATAATAGAAGTCTTCCATCAGGAAGCGCCCCGACGGCATCAGGTCGACGATCGTCGGCACACCGCGTCCGAGCCGATCCCAGTCCTCGAGGTTAAGCTCAACGCCGACGCGCCGGGCAATGGCGATCAGATGGAGGACGGCGTTGGTGGAGCCGCCGATTGCGCCATTGACCCGGATCGCGTTCTCGAAAGCGGTCTTCGTAAGGATATCCGAGATCTTGATGTCCTGATTGACGAGTTCGACGATACGCCGACCGGCCATATGAGCGAGGACGCCGCGGCGCGCATCGACGGCAGGGATGGCGGCATTGTCGGGCAAGCCGATCCCGAGTGCTTCAACCATGCTGGCCATGGTGGAGGCGGTGCCCATCGTCATGCAGCTTCCGGCGGAGCGGCTCTGACCCTGTTCCGCGGATAGGAAGTCGCTCACGGCCATCCGGCCGGCTTTGACGTCTTCAGCGAATTTCCACACATGCGTGCCGGAGCCTATGTCCTGGCCGCGGAACTTTCCGTTCAGCATCGGGCCGCCGGATACGACGATCGACGGGAGATTGGTTGATGCGGCGCCCATTAGCAATGCCGGCGTGGTCTTGTCGCAGCCGGCAAGAAGGATAACGCCGTCGATCGGGTTGCTGCGGATCGATTCCTCGACATCCATGCTGGCCAGGTTGCGAAAGAGCATCGCTGTCGGGCGCATATTGCTTTCGCCGAGCGACATGACGGGGAATTCCAGCGGAAAGCCGCCGGCCTCGTAGACGCCGCGCTTCACATGCTCCGCTATGCCGCGCAGATGCGCATTGCAGGGGGTAAGCTCCGACCATGTATTACAGATGCCGATGACAGGCCGACCGTCGAAAACATGGTCGGGCAGCCCCTGGTTCTTCATCCAGCTGCGATGCATGAAGGCGTTTTTTCCGTCCCCGCCGAACCATGCGGAAGAGCGCAACTTGCGCTTGGGCTGGCTCATGTCTTCGGTTCCTGTGATTTGCGGCGCAGATTGCGGCTTTCGACGGCGCGCCTGACATCGTCTTCGGCATGATCGAGGAGGACCAGCAGCGCCTGTTGGGCGCCCTGCCCATCCCTTGCCGCGATCCTTTCGGCAACCTCGCGATGCAAAGGCAGCGAGGGACGTTGTCCGGTCGGATTGTCGTTCGAGAGGCGAAAGCTCATCACCAGAGCGGTTTGGATGAGGGCGGCGAGCGAGCCAATCAGCTCGTTACCGGTCATTCGCAGGATCGTCTGATGGAAGATCAGATCGGGTTCGGCAAACCGCTCACCGTCGTCGCCAAAAGCTTCCATTTCGGCAAGCGCGTCGTTGAGTTCAGCGAGCTGTTCGGGTGTTGCGCGCTGCGCTGCCAATGCCGCCGACATCGGCTCGATGGCCCGACGCAGCTCGAACAATGCCTTGACGTCTTCGTGGTTCACCGCGCCGGAATAGCGCCAGGATAGCACGTCCGGGTCGAGGAAATTCCATTCCGATCGCGGACGAACGCGCGTGCCGGTCTTCGGGCGGGATTCGACGAGCCCCTTGCCCGCCAGAACCTTGATTGCCTCGCGGAGCACGGATCGGCTGATCCCGAGCGTATCCTTAGAGCCATCGGCATTGGGAAGCGGCTCGCCGGGGAGTAGGCGCCCCTGCAGGATCCAGCTTCCGATCTGCTCAACGGCAGCGGCATGCATGCTGCTGTTGAGGTTTTGAAAGCCAACGGATGTCGGCGAGGGGAGCCTCAATGCGACGACTGGTCTCTTTTGATTAATGCTATTATTCATACTATTACATTATTGCGAAGCTTTCCGTTGTCAAGGAGGAATCGATCGCGAATTGCAACCGGCGGGATCTACCCGAGGGGATGGTCAGATTAGATGTGAAGGGATGAGAGCCAGTGGTGCAGAAGGCGGGATCGGTGGCTTGTTACCGAGCGCCCGCGTCCTTTGCCGTCGGCTGACACGGCGTTTCCAGAACGGTTCCGGGCTTTCGGTGCCGGATCGCTGCAGCGCGTCCCTGCGATATCAGTCGCAGGAGTTTGGACGAAGCATGGAAGGGGAATTCATCTCTATGAGCGGCAGCCTATGGCGCCGCAGGTGGAGATGATTGTCGCTCACTCGAACCAAATGGCAGTCGGCTCATAAAACTGTCGGTAAGGATCCGGAGTGGATCGTCGCAATTTGCAACAGCGCGAAAATGCCATTCCCGAGGCTCTCTTGCCAAAGGGGTTTCAGCGCTCGTCCATTCTGAACTGCCGCTCGAGGCTCCGGCCAGGGATGGCCGTTGCGGCGGCATTTGGCGGCCTTACTTAAGCACCCGGACAACGACGCGCTGCCCGATCGCCAATGGCGTGTCACGCGCGATGGTGATGATGCAGTTCGCTGCCCTGACATCGTTTCGCTCGCCGGAATTCTCCGCCGATTTCGGACGCGACAGCACCTTGGAAATTCGCGTGATCTTGCCGGGAACGGATTGGGTCGTTCGTCCTTCGGCGGCGATTTCGACGGCCATTCCGGGGCCGACAAGGTTAAGATATTCCTCGGGAATATCTGCACGCACGATCTTCGGTCCATCGGGCAGCAGGACGAACATCTCGGTCATTGCCTGGACAGAAACGGCTTCGCCTGCCTTGACGGCCTGGCGTACGACAACGCCGTCGGCGGGCGCCTTGATCGACCGCTGGGTCACCTCGCGCTTGGCGATTTCGAGGCGTTCACGCGCAACCGACACCATCGATGATGCGGAATTGGTTTCGATCGCCTGCGTCTCATAAGCGTCTTGAGCATCGCTGAGCGCCTGATCGGAAACAGCTTTGCCGGCAGCGGCCCGCTGCATTCTTTCAAGCGTTTTCGCCAGGTTCTTCGACTTGAGCTGAAGGAGCTTGTATCGGTCTTCTGCCTGGGACAGCTCCGCCTCGGCGATACGGACGGCGGATTCCTCCTGCCGGCCGTCGAGGACGGCGAGAACGTCGCCCTTGCGGACATAGGCGCCTTCCGGGGCTTCAACCGAGGCAACGACCCCATCGCGCATGGCAGTTATTCGATACAGCCCGCCTTCGACGTCGACCGTGCCGCGTGCGGCAGCCGCGATCGCAGGTGTCGGCGATTGCGCCTCGACGGTGTCGGGATTTTCGCCGGCCCTTGGCATGCCGACGGTCAGCCATAGGACGCACAGGGTCACGGACGTGCCCAATAATGCGGTCGCGAAAACGCGGTGGGAACGCTTCAGCCTATCCATGCCAGTCCTCTCGTGTATCGATGCCGCGCCCGGAAACGGGCCGCAGGTCAGACAGCAGCCGTCCGTCCTCCATCTTGAGGACACGGTCTGCCTTTGAAAAGAGACGCGCGTCGTGGGAAACGCACAGCACCGCCGTTCCCAATTGCCTCGCCGTCTCACGCAGGATCTCGACGATCCTAAAGCCATTGCTGCTATCCAGAGCGCTCGTCGGTTCGTCGGCAAACAGGATCGCCGGGTCTTTGACGATCGCTCTGGCAATCGCGACGCGCTGTTTTTCGCCACCCGACAGATGCGAGGGCCGCAGGTGCTGCCGCTCGAGCAGACCGACGCGTTGCAGCGCATCGCGCGCTTTGAGCCGGGCGTCCTCCTCCGGCACGTTCAGATAATCGAGCGGCACTTGCACCTGCTCGAGAGCCGAAAGGGCAGGAAACAGGTTGAAGCCCTGGAAGATGAAGCCGCAGTTCTGGAGACGAAACGCATCTCGTTCATTGTCGGTCGAGGACGACAGGTCGGTGTTTCCAGCCCGAATGCGGCCGCTATCCGGTTCCGTCATGCCGCCGAGCATCGCCAGAAGCGTGCTTTTTCCGCATCCCGAGGGGCCGCTGAGCACGGTGAACTCACCGCTGAAAATGTCGACAGAAACGTCGATGAGCGCGTTCGTGCGCATGCCCTGCACGGTGAACGACTTGTATAGGTTCGAGGCTGATATAGCGGGAAGCATGATATCACCTCAACAAGGTTGCAGGATCGGCCTGGCGAAGCCGGTGTATGGCCAGAAGGCATGCCAAGATGGCCACGACAAGTACGACCAACGATGCCGACACTAACACCGCGCCGTCAAGTTCGAAGGGAACCTTGTAGATCATGGCGATGACGCCAATGGCGACGCTCAGCACCCCGTTGATGACCAGCCCCGAAAATCCAACCCAGGCGGCTTGCTCTATGACGATTTTCCTCAGTCCGCTAAACGGCACGCCCAGGGCGCGAAGCGTCGCATATTGCGGGATCGTTCCGGCAACGGCGGCCATCAAGGTCTGGCTGGTAATGAGCGCGCCGATGGTGGCCGCAATCAGCGTCGCAAACACGAATGCGATGCCGGCGCCGGAATCAAACAGCATGTAGCTGGTCGACATATCCGCGAGTTCCTTTGCAGGCCAGATCTCGAAACGCTCGATCGGGGCGCGCTTGTTCAAGTGGCTCAAAACGCGCGACTGTTCGCTTTCCTTGCCGATATTAAACAGGAAATAGGTGGCGCCGCCGTCGGCGGGCAGTGTCTGGTCGAGGATGCGCGCCGTGTCGAGCGAGCCCACGACATTGACCCCTCCCAGACCACGCAGACCATCGATGAAGCCGATGACATGCACGGTATGGCCGTTCACTTCGGCAAGATCGCCAGCTCCGATCGAAAGCTTGTCGCTATCGGCCGAGTCGACGACAACTGCTGCCGGCTCGCGGAGCCGAGCACGCAGGTTCGGCGGAACCACCCGTGCCAGCCCTATGCTGTCGGATTGTGCGTCGATGCCGACGACTGTGACGCTGATGCCACCGCCGCCATGAATGCCACGCCAATCTCCCGAGCCCAGAAGAAACGGCTCGACATGCGAGATAGCAGGCTCCGCATAAAGGTTCGTCAGCACGCTGGCCGGAACGGTGCGCCCCAGTTCGACGCTTTGCGTGCCGGGAAAGCCGAGCCAGTAGCTCGCATTCGACTGGGTGACATAGAGCGAGTTCGCGCTGACGATGCCGAGCAGCAGCGCTCCTTGAGCTGTCATCAACAGTCCGGAAAACGCCACTGCCGCGACAGCCGGCAGAAACCGGCGCCATTCGTAGAGAAGCGTCTTGCGTGCGATCGCAACTGCCATGGTTACTTGCGCCCTTCCGCCTTGGTGGGACGCTTCACATCGTCGACAGTGGCGACGGGCTGCACGCCACGCGTCGCCTTATAGAAGGCGATCGTGGCGCGGGCCTCGTTTTCGATGCTCTCGGTCAAGGACGAGCGCAGCTCCAGAAGATCGATGGCTCCAGTGATCGATTTCGATTTTTCTGCAAGTCCCTCCCGAACGAGGACGTCGGTGCTGGCTTTGAGTTTTGAGACGCGCTGCAACCGCGCCCGCAAAATGGCCGTACGTGCTCGCGCGGCGTTGACCTCATGCAGGGCGCGAGAGGCTTCTTCATAGGCAACGAGCACGGCCTGTTTGTAAATGAGCACCGACTGGCGGAACTCGGCTTCGCGGGCCGCGACAGCGTCCTTGCGCCGACCGTAGTCGAAAATGGGCAATTGCACGGAGGGACCAGCGAAGGCTCCCAGGATAGAATTCGATACCGGGGTCCCGATCCCAATGGTGCCGTTCAGTCGCAGCTTCGGATAGAGATCGGCCTTGGCGATGCCGACTTGCGCAGCGGTTTGCCCCACCGCGTATTCGGCTCGCAACACGTCGGGCCGCGCGCGCAGGAGATCGGCCGGCTTGCCTTCCGCCATGCCTGCGACCGCGATCGGCTGTGGTTCGTACCTGAAAAGGGCAGGATCCGGAGTGGAGCTTCCCAAGAGCGTGGCGATCTGCTGACGCGTGCTGGCGACCTCACTATCCAGAAGCAGCAGCGTGGATTTGGCGGTATCGAGGCCTGCTCGCATGGGCTCGTTTTCGATCGAAGTCGCGAGCCCCGCTTGTTCCTTCACGCCGGCGATCTTTGTGTTGTTCTCCAGAAGACCAACCAGCTCTGCCGTGTCGAAGCGGCGCTTCTGAAGTGCGCGCAGGTGGACATAGTTGCTGGCAATCTCCGCCGTCACGGCGACTTTGGCCGCGGCAACATCTTCCGTCGCCATTGCTACGCTGAGGTCGGCCATCTTTTGCGCTTGCTTGTCCTGGCCGAAGAGCGGGATTTCCCAACTCGCGTCCAGATTGAGCTGAACAGGCCGGCGGGTAAAGTCGTCCTTAATTCGCGAGCCGGTCGCGGCGTTGGCCATCCCGGAGACAGACGCGTCCAGCTGATAGGCCGACATCGCGGAATTCGCCAGGGCTCTGGCCGACGTCAGGCTCTGATGTGCCATGGCGACCGTCAGATTCATGCTCTCGGCGCGGGAAACAAGTGAGGACAGTGTCTTGTCATGGAAGCCTTCCCACCAGGCCGAGGTGTTCGACCTGGCTGTGGAGGTCTTATAAGGCGCTCCATCATAGGCATTGGGCAGCGGTGGCGGCGTTACCTGCAGCGCGAGATCTGACGACTGGCAGGCTGACAATGCCAAGACCAAGCCCGCCATGGACAGAAGAACCCGGCAAGACTTTCGCCCGATGCCTGGCCTGTCGACTCTGCTTGTGTGATCTGTTCTGCGCGAGCGGTACTCGATACTATTTGCTTCATTCTTCATAACGTCATCACTAAGCAATCCATCTCGCAGCCGTCGGCGCGAACATGGGCAGGTTGTTGTCTTCGCACCACTGCCTGGCTCCATACGTTCAACGGCTGCGGTCCTGCCCGGAAAAGCAGGAGAAGAATCGGCGTAGATCTTCGATGCTATTCATCGTGACCCCAGTCGACATTGCGCCAGGTGCCGATCTCATTATAGAAGTATAAATCTGAATAATTGCTGGACCAGTAGGAATCAATGTTGAAAGGCACAACCGCGATGTTCGGCCCTTGCATCATGCGGATATAGGTCGGAAGCAATACTGTTTCATCGTGATACGCAACGTTGACATAGCGGGAAGACATCCAGCCCCGTCGGCCCGCTACGCTGACGTCGCACCACCTATAGTCTTTCTCGCATCCGTAAAGATGGACGCGCGAGCCGGCCAGCACCATTCCCACCGCCGGAACGTGAGCATTTGGTCCCGACCGAAGAACGACGTTGGTGCGCACATATCCTGCGGCAGCCGAATGGACGAATGCGAGGGAGGCCGTCGCCAGCGCGGCCGCAAAAAGTGCCCGTTGAATTCCGGATTCGACTTTCATGTCTGGGCGATGTCCTTCTCGACCGATCAAAGATCAATTGCCTTCACATGCGCTGCGCCATGACGCTGGCGCCTGCGTTCCGGCCGATCCGCTGCAAAGATCGCGATTGCTTCGGTTATGGTGAAAGAACTGTCTTTGCAAATCGTCAGGCTCCGGCGAGGCCCGAAACAATATGGCGACCCCCTACGGCCGGTTGCATAACCCTTGTTTGTGTGGATTTCGTGGAGACTTTGCGCACGACCCGTGAAGTTGAACAGCTTCATGACCGTTGCCGCCGGTTGAGGGAACGGAGACAAGTTCAGTCGGCGACAGAAGAGCCCGGCGCGGCCGGGCATTGCGGCCGCAGGTTTTCTTGCAAACTGGCGACCTCCGGTGGAAACGACCAAGAAAGAACGATCCACAGAATTTCCGCGCCACAGTCCGTCCTGCCGCGATTCCGACATCATGCCAGAAGCTCCCGATCTGCCGATGAACTGCGCAGAATTCATCGTCATGAGCGATATATGGCCGCTTGAGGTGGCCGATTTCGGGTGCATTCGGGCATCGAAAACCTTCCGGAACATCATCTTCCACTATACTCATAGCTGAACATCATGTGCCTCCGCAATCGGGCGTCCTCGCTTTTCAGAGAGACGTCGTTCACGGCTGTTCGCTTAGCGCGAACCCTACGGCGACTACGGTTGCAACCAGAATGATAACCGGGACCGCGAGTCGAACCCAGCTTCCGGTCAGCGCCGCCATCGCGCCGAGCAGCAGCAGCGCGGTCAGCAGCATCGCAGCCAGTAGCGCGAGCATCAGCAACTTGAACATTGGGGTGTCCCTTCCGCTTATTTGGGAGGCCTTCGGGTTCCCATCGGCGAAGCAGCGGCGGCAAGGAACGAGCCGCAGAACCTTGGTCCATGCTCTCTATGGGCATCGAGGTATCCCGTTGGATGCGAGGCAGGAGGTTGTTCGTTCAGGGCTCCCGCCGTCTCATATCTGAGCGCTCGTCCAAAAGATTGCGGTCGAGGCGCTAGGGTCGATAAGACACCCTAAGTGTTGCGGCCTGATCGATAATATGTGGAGGTTTCGTGGAGGAAGAGGATGAATATCGAGAGCACGCGTCGCTAAGTCGTTTCGCGGGGCAAAGAAGCGGGCGCAGCTACTGCAAACCCGCCGGAAATGCCCTAATCAATGATGGATCGGCCCTCGCGCTCTATGGTTTCGGATGCGCAATCATTCTTGTCGCGATCGCGAAGCTTGCGGCCGGCTTTGCTTGAGATGCCGGTGCAGGTCGGATCGACCTCATGCAGCACGCAGGCAGGGGAAGCGTATTCGCGGGTTTCTGCTCCCGTTTGAGGTCGATCGGATCTTGCCATTCGCTTTGTCCGCGTATGCGCCCCAGCCCGGTGTCGAAACATGCTTGAGCTGCGATAATGATTTTTATATAGGGAATGATAAGTCATCTTAATTCTTGAATCGAGATCCTTTCATTGGACCTTTCATCAATCGAAATATTCCTCGCTGTTGCCAGCGACCGCAGCGTGACGAAGGCTGCAAAGACGATCGGGCGCGTGCCGTCGAATGTGACGACGCGGATCCAGCAGCTGGAGAACTATCTTGGCGTCTTGCTCTTCAGCCGCGATGGAAAGAAGATGACGCTGACGAAAGAAGGTGAAACGTTTCTCACCTATGCTAATCGGCTTGCGGCACTAGCGCTCGAAGCGCGCCAGGCGGTGCGGCCACGGCGCCCAACAGGCACATTGCGTCTGGGAACGATGGAGAGCACGGCGGCAAGCCGGTTGCCTGCAGCGCTCAGCCAATTCAATCAGATGTGGCCGGATGTGTCGCTGCAGCTAACCCTTGGCGCATCCCGCGATCTTGCCCGCGATGTTCTGCGCGACGCCTTGGATTGCGCGCTGATCGCCCGGCCACCTGAAGCGATGCTGGATGAAGACGCCGGTTTTGATGACGAACTACAGCGGCTCGAGGCCGAGCCGGTGTTTGTCGAGGATCTATTGCTCGTGCTGCCATCCGGCCATCCGGCGGTCCGAACGGCTGCCGACTTGCGGGTCGGATCGATTGCCGCCCTGGAGCCCGGATGCACCTATCGAAGGATCGCCGAAAGCTGGGCGCGCAAGTCGAGCGTTTTGCAGACGACCGAGCTTGGCTCCTATCACGCTATCCTCGCAAGTGTGGCGACCGGCAACGCGGCCGGTGTCATGCCCAAGTCGGTTCTCGATCTCATGCATTGGCCGATGACCTCGCCTACCCATCAGCTTGCCGTCGTCGATACGATCCTCGTCTACCGTAAAAGGGATCGGCCGAGCGCGTTCAACGCGTTTCGCGAAGTGCTCGGCATCGTCAAAGGCAGGGATTTGCGCCTGGCGACGCATTAGCCGACATCCATCCTTCCTTACGACAATGCCCCTCAAAACTGGTTTCATCATGCAGCATCCAGACCCCCATAAAGCGGGATTCAGCCGGCTCCGCTTGTTTTCCCCGATCCTTGCCGGCGCGACCCTACGCGAACGATTGATGGCTTGTCTCGGCGCCTTGATCGGCATCGGCCTGACCGGCGCCATCAGCGGCTATTTCTTCGGGCAGGGGCCGTATCTGCCGTTCATCGTTGCGCCAATGGGGGCGTCCGCGGTGCTGCTTTTCGCGGTTCCTGCAAGTCCGCTTGCCCAACCCTGGTCGATCATTGGGGGCAATACGATTTCCGCCTTGATGGGCATCATCGCCGCCTATCTCGTTCACGATCCGATCATCGCGATCGGCGTCGGCGTTTCGATGGCGATCGGCGCGATGTCGTTCACGCGATGCCTTCATCCGCCGGGCGGAGCTGCGGCCCTGACGGCCGTTCTCGGAGGTCCGGTTGTTGCGAGCTGGGGGTTCCTGTTCCCGTTTGTGCCGGTTGCGCTCAATTCCTGCATACTCGTTGGCCTGGGGCTGGTGTTCCACAAACTTTCAAGGCGCAATTATCCGCATGTCGCAAAGCCGGTCGAGAATACCCATCAGACTCGCGACTTGCCGCCGCCTTTGAGGGTGGGCTTTCGCGAGGAGGACGTCGATTCCGCTTTGGAAGTGTTTGACGAAACCTTCGATATCGACCGTGCAGACCTCAGCCGCCTTCTGCGGCAGGTCGAACTGCAGGCCACCGTGCGATCGCATGGGGATATCCGCTGCGCCGACATCATGTCGCGCGATGTCATTGCCATCAGCGAGGATGCCGATCCCGATCATGCCCGGTATCTTCTTCTGAAGCATAATATTCGCACCCTGCCGGTGAAAGACAGGGAAGGCCGACTGATCGGGACGGTCGGGCTGCGCGAGCTGTCGGAAGGCATCGGCAGCATCGAGCGGACACTCTCTGAACCCGCCATAGCAAATGCGGGCGATCCCGCGCTCTCGCTGCTACCTGTCCTGACCGATGGCCGCACGCATGCCGTCATCGTCGTCGATGCCGATTGGCGAGTGCTCGGCTTGATATCGCAGACGGATCTATTGAGTGCCATGGCGCGGCTTCTGCCGACCAAGAATGCTGATGTTGCTTGAGACCGGTCGCCGGGCCTGAGCCGTTTCTGGCAAGATAGATCGGGATAGAGTGAAGGTGCCCGGCTCATTCGAGCGGATCGGCCGCCTTGATGAGACGTGCACCGGTGGCCAATGTCGCCGTAACGGCCTCTGCTATCCCGCAGCCGCCTTGGCGCTTGGTGCCATCGTCGGCGGCGCTTTGAATAACCGAGCTGCTCAGAATAATTAGCCAGGTAAAGGCTTGGGTTTTCGCTTCGGCCCTTATTGGTTTTGGCTTTCTGCACGAAGAGGGCCGTTCGAATGAAATAGGCCGGACCTACCGATAGGCCGGTGCTGAAGCGCGAAATTCCAAGCCCGATAAACCTGCCTTCGGTTGTCGGTTTCATACATGTTGTCCTTTTGCCAAGGATATTTGTCGGGTAGAAGACCCTGCCCCACAGCAGCGGGATGGCCGGATGGTCGCCTGTTATTTTCCGCTGGCGACTTGAAGGAGATGGCTTTGGATCTGATCGTGAAACGTGCCGGCGAAGGCTGGCAGGCGAGCTATGGCGACAAGGTCTGGCGCGCGGCGGTGGGACGCAGCGGCATCCGCGCCGAGAAGACCGAGGGCGATGGCGTGAGCCCCATCGGCTGCTGGCCGATCCGCCGGGTGCTCTATCGCGCCGACAAGCTGAAGGCTGCTCCCGTCTCGGTATTCGAAACCGCTGTTATAGACCCGCAGGACGGCTGGTGCGATGCGGCCGATCATCCCGACTACAATCGCCCGGTGCGCTTGCCCTTTGCCGCAGGCCACGAAGAGATGTGGCGCAAGGACGATCTCTACGACATCGTCGTGGTGCTTGGTCAAAACGATGATCCGGTAGTGCCGGGGGGCGGGAGCGCCATCTTTCTGCACGTCGCCAGCAAGGGCTACGGTCCGACTGCAGGCTGCGCCGCGCTGACGCTTGAGCACCTGCAGGAATTTCTGGCTATGGCCGAGCCCGGCACGCGGCTCTGCTTTCAGGGTTGAATCATGAGTGGAATTGATCATGCGGCGCTGGAGCAGGCGCTGAACGTGCTGCCGGATCGCTATCGCGGTCCGGCCGGAGTGGTGGGCGTGGTGAAGGATGGCGAGGTGATCGCCCGCCGTGCCTGGGGTTTTGCCGACATGGAGCGGCGCCTACCGATGACTGCGGCGAGCCGCCTGCCGATCTGCTCGATTTCGAAGCATATGACCTGCGCGTTGCTGCTGGACATGTTCGGCAGTCCGGAAGCACTCGATCCGCTGCTGCCGGAACTCCTGCCGAATTTCAAAGGCCCGCTGCCGCGGGTGGCCGATCTCTGTCACAACCAGTCCGGCCTACGCGATTATTGGGCTTTGACCGTGCTGCAAGGTGCAGTGCCCGAAGCTCTCTTCACCGAGGAAGACGGCCTGCGCCTGCTGTCGCAGGCAAAATCCGGACATTTTGCGCCGGGCGCGAACTATTCCTATAGCAACGGCAACTTCCGCCTGCTGGCAGAGCTGATCCGTCGCGCCAGCGGCCGCGATTTCGGCGAATTGCTGCGCAAACGTATCTTCGGCCCCGCGGCAATGACCGGTGCGGTGCTTGCTTCCGATACGCGCCAGACGCTGGATGGCGTCATAGGCTATGAGGGCAATGACACGGTGGGCTTCCTGCCCGCCAAGAGCGGCATCTTCTGGTTTGGCGATGCCGGCATCTCCGCCTCGCTTGACGATATGCTGGCATGGGAGCGCCATATCGACGCCACGCGCGACGATCCAGCGAGCCTTTACAATCGCATCAGCGTTCCCGTCAGCTTTGCCGATGGCAAGCCCGCTCCCTATGGCTATGGAATACGCCGTGACCGGATCGGCGGTTATGATATCACCGCCCATGGCGGCGCCTTGCGCGGCTTCTGTTCCTACAGGATGCATATTGCCTCCGAGCGGCTGTCGATCGTGGTGATCTTCAATCACGAGGCCAGCGCCATGCGGGCGGCCTGGTCGCTGATGGAGGCTGCCTTTGGTTGCCGCGTCGGCGACGATACCGTTCCGGCCGAAGGCTGGACGGGTCTCTGGCTGGATGAGACGCAGGGGCTTTATCTGCGCACGGAAGACCAGAAGGAGGGCGTGCGGCTGCTCTACGCTACCGCCCCTGGCCTGTGCACGCCTGCGCCGGACGGAACCGCGCGTGCGCGCGACATAGTGCTGCGGCGGGAAGAGGGAAGGTTGCTCATGGAGCGGCCGGGCGAGAATCTCCGTGTCGTTGCAAAGCCTGTCTCGCCGGTCGAATGGGCTGATGGTGCCGGGATTGCCGGATTGTACCGTTCAGAAGAGATCGGTGCGCGGCTTGAAATCGAAGCCCGTGATGGCGCCACCTATGTCGGTTTCGAGGGTATGCTGGGCAAGGGGCCGGTGGAGCGCATGTATCCGCTGGCGGATGATCTTTGGGTGATCACAACCCGCCGCTCGATGGATGCCGCCCCGCCGGGAGACTGGACCGTGCAAATCCGGCGCGATTCCTCCGGCAAGGTGTCCAACTTGAGGCTCGGTTGCTGGCTTGCCCGCAACATCGACTACCGACGGGTCTAAGGCCGCCTGGCGTAAAGCAGCCCGCAGCTTGGTTCGCGTAGCCGGCATAGGACCCGGATGCGCGAACACTACCCTTTTTCCGTCATGGTTCCAAACTGCTCAAGATAATATTCGATCGCCGTGTTGGCGTCGGCTCATGCCGCTCGGCGATACAAGGGAAGCTGAATGCGCACGCGAGCTCCCTTCCATGGGCCGTTCAGGATCGCAATGCTGCCGCCATGCAGCTGCGCTATCTGGCGCGCGAGATTGAGCCCGAGACCGGCGCCGCGGGAATACGGATGCAGGCGGTAGAAAGGCTCGAACACGTTCTTGTTCCAGGCGTGGTTTGTGGAGTCTGGTCATAAGCCAAAGTTCGCCAATGGCGAGTGCGTATAAGGAATAGGAGCATTTTTGCCCGCTTGATATAGCCTCCCGATGGTGCCGTTTCGGTATTGGCAGCCTCTCTATCCCGCACAACCTTGTTGCTTTGTGAAGGCTGCACAACATTGCCGGAAACCCGGTGCCATTGCTGGATGCGCCGGCCGTGTTTGAGGTCGAGCATGCCGATCGGCGCTGCAAAATGCAGCATCGCCGCATGAGCCGGCCGGCCGACATAATCCTTCATGACGACGAAAACCCACCCCATGAGCGCCAAAGCACCGATGGCAAATAGAACGGGGAGGGAGCGACGAAGGAGCATGGAGCAATCCAGTTTGGAGTGCAGGCTCTAGAGTCGGAAGATTACGTCGGCATTACACATGCCGACTGGCCCCACCCGGGCGAGCGCGGCTGTTGCCTGGACGAGATCAAAGGTGAAGGTGCACCGCCGAAAATCCCCGAGGATGCGCTTTTCCGCGACGAATTGGCGACGCCTGAGCGATTCGAGTGCGGATGAGCAGCAGTCTCGCGAAGTGACCTCGGTGGCGTCGTGGGACGCCGCCATCTTTCAGCCTTCGAAGCCGAACCTTTCGATATCGAAATCGTCGTCGTCCACTCTAACGGCGCGGCTCTGAATATTGGCCGCGTCCTGTTCCACAGGAATAGGAGCGCCGATCATGCCCGGGAGCTTCATGTCGATCGCGATGCCCGGAGGCTGCAAAGCCCAGGCGACAAGCGCTCCAGTGGACATGGCGCCGACGCCGCCGGACACGTCCTGAGCAGCGGAGGCGGGCAGGGCTGCCACGGGCTGCATCTTCTCCATGGCATTGCCGATCGAATTCTTCGAGTTCTCTGCAACGAGCAGGTTGCCAGCATCGTTCCGCCCGACCACCAGGCTTGCAAGGACTGTGCGAGCCGGCCTTTCAGGCGCCGCCATGGGGATCACTGCAATGCTCATCGGTCGCGATGCCGGGAGCGGGACAGCATAGGATGTCAGGTCGGTGAAGGGTTGTACCTTGTCTTCCTCGGCAACTCGCTTGCCGAGCTGAAGCTCCAGCACGTTCGCGGCCCGGCTTTGCGGTATCGGCAACATGCTCGTCAGAAGGCTTGCGCTCGAGTTTGCGACCTGAGACGGCGCCGGTGATCCGGCATCGTCGTCATCATCGTCCGCAACGGCCACGATCCCCTTCGGACGCCTCTTCGACTGCGCAAGCGCCAGCTCATAGCCGGGAAGCGGTCGGCCGTCAGTCGGCATGTGAAGGGTTCGTCCGCTTGGGAACAGCCTTGCAAGCTCCTGACGCGACATTCTGGGCCAGGCGCGGACACGGCCGACGTCCAAATGGACGAAGGGAGATCCGGAGTTGGGATAGAAGCCGACCCCGCCGATCTGCATCTGCATGGCGATCCCTCGCAGAGTCGCGAGTTTTACGCCCGGAATATAGAAATCCATCGCCTTGCCAAGCGTGTGCTGGCTGTGTTTTGCGACGCCGGAGCTGCGCGAGCGATTGCGCAACATGCCGTTGGTGGACGGCGAGCGATAGGCGGAGACGACGTGAATTGGCTCCCTGGCACCACTGCGGCCATAGACTTCCCAGACCAGGTCGAGCAGACTCGGATCGATCCTGGTCGGCTCGTTCTTTCGCCAGTCGCGCAGGAAGCGGTTGATCTGGGCGAGGCCGCGCGCATCATATTGGCCGTTACGCTTGAAGACGATGGTCGCTCTCTCGCCGGTATGCGTAAAAAAGAGCTTGAGCGCCCGGTCCTCGGCCGCTGCGGAGCCGGCAAATGCGCAAACCATCAGCATCGCGATCATAGCCAGCCGGCAAGCGACGAACGAGAAACTCATGGCGAGGGTTGCCGCCGGAATGGAAAGGATCGCTTGATGCACAGATACGACTTTCGCCCTTGCTAATAGACACAGAGATCAGAGGCGCCGCGTCCGCGGCATCGATATACCTCGCATTATGGTCAATAAATTCCTAACGGACCGTTTATGGCCCAAAGCGGGGCAGCCTGGGCGGCTTGCGTGCCGGTTCCGCGCGGCAATCTTGCGCCGGCCTTCCTCTCGTTAAGGATCCGGTGAAGACGTTGCGATCGCCTCTGCGAGCGTGTCTAGGGCATGTCGCCGACAACATGATGAGAGACATAAAAAAATAACGATTTAGGAGCTTTGCAAACGTTTTCTCTTGGGTTGCCAACTGCCTGCCAAGACAGCATCATCCCGCGTCATGAGCGGACAGAATCGATTTGCTCCCCCGTCCAGCGGGCAGCAAACCATTAGACGAAGCGACCTGTTGCGGCAGCTCCGGCGCGCCGGGCTGCGCCGTTTGACGACGATCGTCGCGCCCGCGGGTTATGGCAAAACCTCCCTTGCCGTCCAATGGTATGAGTTGCTGAAGGAAGACGGGGTCAACCTGTGCTGGGTATCGCTCGATGCGGAGCATACGAACCAGGAAACATTTCTGCTTGCGCTTATCGATGCGCTGCAGACGCTTCTGGATGAGGATGGCGGCGATGCCGGCAACCTGCCGGCTGGCGCGCTTCTCTCCGTGCTCGCAACACGACTGCGCAAGATTCCAGGCCCCTTCGCCTTCTTCCTTGACGACTATCATTTCGCTCAGACGGATGCGATCGAAGCGCTGATGGCGAAGATCCTTGCAGATCCTACCCTCGAGCATGTCAAACTGGTGCTCGTGAGCCGTAGCCCGCCGCGATTTCCGTTGTCGGCATTGCGCCTTCGCGGCGAGTTCAAGCAGTTTGGCGTCGCCGAGCTCGGCTTTTCCGATGCCGAAGCCTGCGAATTGTTCACCGGCAAGGGAACGCATCTGACCGAGGAGCAGGTAGGCGCTTTCAACCGCCGGACCGAGGGCTGGGCCGTCGCGTTGCAGATGGTGAGCCTGCTTGTATCGGAATCGGAGGAAAGCGACGCCATTCTGGCCTCCTTCGATGGCGGCGGCGCGGACATGGGCGCCTATCTTTCAGAGCAGGTGTTTGAACATCTGCCCGAGGAGATTCGTCAGTTTTTGACCGAGACCGCTGCACTGCCTGCGTTCAACCACTCGCTTATCGAGGCTGTTCTCGAAGACAGCGGGAATGCAGGCCTGATCGAGCGCCTCAACGATTATGCTCTTCCAGTCACGCTGCTTGCCGGACCCGGCAACTGGATGCGCTATCATCCGGTCTTCAACGAGTTCCTCAAGCAGACCGCCAGCCGGCGCGGCGTCGACGCCAAACGCGCCCTGAACCGGGCAGCGCGATGGTTCGAGGCTCGGGGTGATATCGACCGGGCAGTTCAGCATGCGCTTTCGGCGGGTGACGCCGATCTGGCAGCGCGCATCGTCGAAACAGCCGGAGGCTGGCGGCGCGTCTATGCTACCACGCGCGGCGGTACGACGCTCTTCCAGGCATTGAGCGGGCGTGCCTCGGAAATCGACCTCAGCCGCTTTCCGCTGGCTACCCTAGGGCTTTCGATCTTCAATGCCAAAGCCGCGCAGCTTGCCGCCGCCAATCATTATCTGGTCATAGCAGAGCGCGCTGCCGCCGGTGACGAAATCCTGGCAAAAGACTTGCGTGTGGTGCGCATCCTTCTGGCCCTCTACACCGATCATTGGGCAAGTGCGGCCGATCTTTCCGCATTGGAGAACGATCTGCAGCAGCCCGACGGTATGGAACTCATCCACCGGGCGCTGGCGCTCAACATGCTCTCCTATAATTTCCTGATCCGCAGCGAGCTTGATCGGGCATTGCATTATGGCCATCTCGCCTTGCGTGCCTTTCGCGATGGCGGCGCCGATTTCGGCGCGATGCACCTCTACACTCATATCGGTCAGGCTTTCTTTTTTTCCGGCGATTGCGCAAGCGCGCTGACGGCCTATGACGAGCTGATCAGCGAGGCTCAGGCCAATATCGCCCCGGGTAGCGATCTGGATGCCGTCGGTCAGGTGTTGAAGGCGGAAATTCTCTCGATGCGTGGTGAGACGGAGGCGGCGGCCGGGATGCTCGGCTGGGCGCTGCCGCATCTTGAGCGCCACGATACCTGGTTTGATCTTCTCGCCGCCGGCTTCATGGCCGAGCAGCGGATTTTGCGGATGGGAGAGGATCCCGTCGCCGCTCACATAGCGATGGACCGCATCCGCGCGGTGGCCCGGCGGCGCGGTTTCGATCGGCTTACCCGGCTGATCGATCGAGAACGGGCCATGCTTCTGATGGCGTCGGGAGATCTCGATCAGGCGATCCGCCATGCCGAGGCCAGCGGTTTCGGCACGCAGGCGATCGGATCCGACCGCGCCAATATGCTGTCCATTCATCTGCGCGGTGCGACGCCGGCTATTTTCTGGACCCGTGCCTATCTGGCGCTCGGCGAAATTCCAAAGGCGCGCGAGGTTTTTGATCAGCTGACCACGCGTCAGGCACAACTCCCGCATATCCCGCGCAGGATTGAGCTTGCTCTCATCGAAATGCGGATCTTGATCGCCGAGGGCCGCGATGATCAGGCTGCGGCCCGCCTTTCCGATCTCGCTGTTTCGATGCCGCTCAGCGACTATCGCGCCCTGTTTCATCTCGATCACGCAGCAGGGCTCGACGAACTTCGCACACTCGCCAACCATCCGGCCATCGCCAGCGTTACCCGCAAACGCCTCCAACCCCTGCTTGGCAGCGCCGGCTCGGCGCAACAGCCTGCCGGCAGCGATGACCTGTCTCTTTTTACCGGACGCGAGCGCATGGTCATGGAATTGCTGAGCGCCGGGCTTTCCAACAAGGAAATCGGTCGAACGCTCTCGCTTTCAGACAACACCATCAAGTTCCATCTGCGAAACATCTTTACCAAGCTCAATGTTTCGACACGGACGGCGGCGGTGACGGCAGCCCGGCAAAAGGGCATGCTCAATCGCTAACCTACCCGAACGGGTAGGGTCTGTTTATTCACCCACCCATTGTGAAGGCTATCGGGGCCTGAAAAAACGCCTAGTCTGCTTTGGTGCGAACAGATGACGAGGGGCAGATTCGTGATCATCGTCGATCCGGTGACTCAGGAGATAATAGAGGGCAAGCTCGCCGCCACCGTCGACGAGATGGGCGTGGTCATGGCCCGGACCTCGATGAGCCCCGTGATCTATGAGGTGCTGGATTTCGCCTGCGGTCTCCTGACGCGTGAGGGAGAGCTGGTGGCGCAGATGAACGGCATCACCTTGTTCACCGGCACCTTCGGCACGCAGGTCAAATCGCTGATCGCGCTCTATGGTGACGACCTCGAAGACGGCGACATCCTTCTGACGAACGATCCCTATTCCGGCGGCACGCATGCCTGCGACTTCGCCATCGTCAAGCCGATCTTCTTCGATGGCCGGATTCTGGCCTATGCCATCAATGTCGCGCACTATCTCGATGTCGGCGGCTCGGTTCCCGGCTCGCTCGCGCCCGATGCCACCTCGGTTTTTCAGGAGGGATTGCGGCTGCCAGGGATCAAGGTGGTGCGCAACGACCGCTTCTCGGGCGAAGTCCTACGCATTATCCGCGAGAATGTTCGTCTGCCTGACATCGCCATCGGCGATCTCACGGCCCAGGTGGCAACGGTTCGGGTTGCGGCTCGACGGATGGCCGAGCTCTCGCGGAAATATAGCGTGGACACCGTCGAGGCCGCCTTCGATCACCTGCTTGCGACCAGCGAGAGGCAGGCGCGTGCTGCCATCGCCGCCTTGCCGGACGGGATCTATGAAGCGCAAGACATCATCGACGGCGACGGCGTGACCACCGACCCGATCGAGGTGAGAGTGGCCATTACGATCGCGGGGGATCGGCTGACTGCCGACTTCACCGGCTGCCCGCCAGCGGTTGCGGGGCCGATCAATTGTGCAGCGGGTGCGCTGCAATCGGCTGTGCGCACCATATTCAAGGCATTGGTGGCGCCGCAGGCGCCTTCCAACGAAGGCTGGTTTCGGCCGCTCATCGTCATCGCGCCGCAAGGGTCCGTCTTTACCGCCGAAAAGCCGTCTCCGACGGGTTGGTACTATGAGGGCTCCGTCCACGCCTCCGAGCTTGTCTGGAAAGCGCTTGCGAAGCTGATGCCGGAGCGGTTCTCCGCAGGCTCTTACACGAGCCTCTGCGTCGTTTATATCTCGGGCAAGGATGCTGCCGGCCAGCCCTTCATCCACATCGAGCCGCAACATGGCGGCTGGGGCGCAAGCAAGGACGCCGATGGCGCGAATGCCTTGATCGCACTGACCGATGGTGACACCTACAATTATTCCGTCGAGGTCATCGAGGCGCGGTTCCCTCTGATGGTACGCCGTTATGCGCTCAACATCGAGGGCGGATCGGGCGCGGGTCGCCGTCGCGGCGGTTTCGGCGTCATCCGCGATTATGAGCTTCTCGAGGACGGGTCATCGGCCTAT
Organism: Rhizobium sp. BR 315; assembly: GCF_050577975.1. Classification (NCBI taxonomy): domain Bacteria; kingdom Pseudomonadati; phylum Pseudomonadota; class Alphaproteobacteria; order Hyphomicrobiales; family Rhizobiaceae; genus Rhizobium; species Rhizobium sp. BR 315. The sequence continues at coordinate 274,646 of NZ_JARWKZ010000001.1, forward strand.
TGCAGCTTCGGGCGGACCGAAACAGCTCCCTGGGGGATCGAGGGAGGCACTTCCGGCTCTGCCAACCTGCTGCAGGTGGAAGATCCTGCCGGTGAGGTCAGGAATTTTGGCCGGGAGCCGCATATTGCGCTTAAGCGCGGCGATCTCGTGCGCATCATAACTGGCGGCGGCGGCGGCTGGGGCGAGGCGCGCTCCCGCGAGGCCGAGCATGTCCGCCGCGATATCGAAGATGGTTACGTGTCGAAGGAGGCGGCGCGGGAGCTGTATGGATTTGACGAGAGGATGACGGGATGATCAGGCTGGCGACGGATGTGGGCGGCACTTTCACCGACCTCGTCGGCTACGACGAGCGGACCGGCGAGATTTTCACCGCCAAAAGCCTGACGACCGTTCAAGACCAGTCCGAAGGCGTGCTTTCCGCTATCGACCTTGCCGAACGGAAGGATGGGCTTTCCACGCGCGACGTCATCTTCTTCGCGCATGGCGGAACGACCGTGATCAACGCGATTACCGAGCGCAAGGGTGTCAAGACGGCGCTCGTCACAACGGCCGGCTTTCGCGACGTGCTGGAAATCGGCCGCGGCAATCGTCCCGATCTCTATAATCTCCAATTCAGAAGCCCGGAGCCCTTCGTGCCGCGCAGCCTTCGCTTCGAGGTGCGCGAGCGCATGGATGCCAAGGGGCGGGTTCTGACGCCGATCGAACTTAGCGACATCGAGCCGATCATCCGCGAATGCCGGGCGCGCAACGTCGAGGCCGTGGCCGTCATCTTTCTCCACAGCTACGTCAATCCCCATCATGAGATTACCTGCGCCAGGGCGCTTGCCGAGGCTCTTCCCGATGTAACGATCTGCGCCAGCCACGAGGTCTCCCGCCAGTGGCGCGAATATGAGCGCTCCAATACCGCCGTGCTCAACGCTTACGTGCAGCCGATCATCAAGCGCTACTTCGCGCGGCTCGAACGCGCTTTGACGGAGCGCGATCTCACTTGCCCCTATTACGCGATGCAATCCAACGGCGGCATTTCGACTTTCGATCAGGCGCAGATGAGTCCGCTGACATTGGTCGAATCCGGCCCGGCCGGCGGCGTTGCGGGTGCTGCGCGCATCGGCGCCGTGCTCGGTCAGTCGGAAGTGCTTTCGCTCGATGTCGGCGGCACGACGGCAAAATGCTCTCTGATCCATGACAGCCGTCCGACGCTGGACAGCGAGTACAAGCTCGAGCATACCCGTATCGTCCCAGGCTATCCCGTCCAGGTGCCAGTGGTCGACATCGTCGAAATTGGTGCGGGCGGCGGTTCCATTGCCCACATCGATGAGCGCGGCGCGCTTCGGGTGGGGCCGGAAAGTGCTGGCTCGACGCCTGGGCCGGCCTGCTACGGACGCGGCGGCGACAAGCCGACGCTCTCAGACGCCTTGCTGACGCTCGGTATTTTCGATCCCGCAAGCTTTGCCGGCGGCCAGATGCAGCTCGACAAGGACAAGGCGGCAGCGGCCATTACGACGGTTGCCAAGCCGCTCGGGCTATCGGTCGAGGATGCGGCGCTCGCCATCGTCGAGATCGCCCATGCCTCGATGATCAATGCGCTGAAGCTCGTGACCGTGCAGCGCGGACACGATCCGCGCGATGCCGCCTTCGTCATTTCCGGCGGTGCGGGGCCGGCGCTTGCCGCTCGTCTCGGACGCGATCTCGGCGTGAAGATGACGGTCGTACCGCCGCATCCCGGCATCTTTTCGGCCTGGGGCATGCTGGCGGCTGAACCCCGCGCCGATTTTCGCGGCACCTGGTTCTCTCCTCTCGAACCGGAGGCCATCAGCAATCTCAAGCGTCGTTTCGACGAATTGAAACGGGAGGCAGTTACCTATTTCGCCAAGGGCGATGCGGCGGAGGTTCGCTATGTCTGCCGCGTCGAAGCGCGTTATCGCGGACAGGAGCACGGCGTCTTCGCCCTCTTCGACATGGAGGACAACGCCGAAAGCTTTGCAGAACGCTTCCACGCTGCCCATGAACGTGCCTATACGTTCTGCCTGCCCAATTCGCCGGTCGAGATCACGATGATCCACTTGGAGGCTGTGCTTCACGGCCCGGTCATCGCCATCCCGAAACTCGATGATGCCGGCCGATCGCTGGACACGGCTTTCAAAGGGCATCGAGAAGTCTATTTCGGGGGGACGACCGGTTGGGTGTCCTGCCCCGTCTACGAGCGCGCGCGGCTGCCGTCTTCGGAGAAGATCGCCGGCCCTGTTATCATCGAGGAGGCGACCGCAACGTCGCTGGTGGTTGCCGGGCAGGTGCTTGAAGTGAGCGAGGAGGGCTTGCTGCTCATCCGCGAACGCGACGGGAGAAGCGTCTGATATGGCGATCGCGATCAGTCTCGACCATATCGTCAGAAGTTACGAGGCGATGCACGCCGTCGACGACGTGACGCTCGATATCCGGGCGGGGGAGTTCTTCACGCTGCTCGGCTCGTCCGGTTGCGGCAAGAGCTCGCTCTTGAAGCTGATCGGCGGTTTCGACAAGCCCACTTCGGGCCGCGTGCTTTTCGACGGAAGGGATATGGCTGGTATTCCGGCCAATCGCCGGCCGGTCAATACCGTCTTCCAGTCGCTCGGGCTCTTCCCACATATGAATGTCGCGCAGAACGTCGGTTATGGACTGAAGCTGCGCGGGCTCTCGGGAACTGCGCTGAAGGCCAAGGTTGAGGATGTTCTTGAACTCGTCGAGCTTTCCGGCTTTGCGGATCGCGACGTCAATCTTCTTTCAGGCGGCCAGCGCCAGCGCGTGGCGCTTGCCCGCGCGCTTGTGATGGAGCCGGGCATCCTTCTGCTTGACGAACCTCTGACCGGACTCGACGAGCGGCTGCGCCAGCAGATGCGCGACGAATTTGGGCGGCTCCACAAGCGCACTGGTGCGACCTTCATTCTCGTGACCCACAATCAGGACGAGGCCCTCAGCCTTTCCGACCGGATGGCGGTGATGCACAAGGGGCGGATCGAGCAGACCGATGCGCCGGCGCGCTTCTTCGAGGCACCGGCCAATGCCTTCGTCGCGCGCTTTGTCGGCATCGATACGCTTTTGAAGCCTGAAAACATTTCGCTTTCCGGTGGCAAGGCTGTCGCTACGATTGCCGGCCAGCGGGTGAACGTGACCTTTTTCGGGGTAGCACCGCCGTCCGACGCTCTTGTCGCAATCCGACCTGACCGAATTGACTTTGTCCCGACTGCCGAAGAGGCAGCCGAAACAATTGAACTTAAGGTTGTCGAAAGCATCTATCGCGGATTGAGTCATGACGTTACGCTCGCTTTTGCCGACAGCCAGCGTGTGGTGTTAACGACTAGCGCGGATGCAACTCCGCCCTTGCCGGGCGAGAGCGTGCGTGTGCGTCTGAAGCCGGGTGCTGCGCTCCTGATCGATCGTTCCGGAATACCGGCCTTGGCTGGAGGCGACGAGTAGAACCCGAATAGCCGACATAAGCGAAAAATAAGGGAAGGGAATGACACGATGAACAAACGCAATGATCTCGTCTCCTCCGCTTTGAGGAGCAACATGCAGCGCCGTGACATGCTCAAGCTGATGGGTGCGGGTGCGGCCGCGCTGTCTTTTGGCGGATCGGCTGCTACGCCCGCCATGGCCGCTGACGCAACGGTTGCATTCTGGGCCACGGCTACGCTCGACATCGGTGACAAATGGCAGGAATTTGCCCGTCAGAGCGGCGTTTCGCCCGAATTTACCGATAACGGCAACGACGTCGGCCCGGTGGTTGCGCGCCTTGCCGCCGGCAATGCCAACGATCTTTTCGATGTCGGCGGCTTTCAGGGCGGCGCCGAACGGGAGCTTGCCAAGCAGGGGCTGATCGCTCCTTGGGATGTTTCCAAGATCCCGAATTTCGCCGGCATCTGGCAATGGGCCAAGGATATCCCGACCTTGACCTACGAGGGGAAGCAGTACGGCATTCCGACTGTGGTCAACGCCGACTCCATCATCTATCGCCCCGACAAGCTCGGCAAGGTCGACAGTTATGGCGTGATCTTCGATCCCAAGCTCAAAGGCCGGGTGGCGATGGAAGACGCCTGGATCAATAGCGCCATCTTTACGGCCATCTACCTCAAGGGAGCGGAAAACAAGCCGATCAAGGATCCCGGCAACCTTTCCGAATCGGAGCTCGGCCTCGTCATGGAGTTCCTGATCAAGCACAAGAAGGACGGCCAGTTCCGCACCTTCTGGAACGGCTGGGAACAGGGCGTTCAGCTCGTGGCCAATGAGGAAGTCGATGCCATGACCGGCTGGGAGCCGATCGTCTACGAAGGCCGCAAGCGCGGGCTTCAGGTGGAATATGCCGCTCCCGTCGAAGGCTATGAGGGATGGGGCAACAACACGGTGTTGCTCAAGGGTGCGGCAGATCGCGGCAAGGCCGATGTCGCCCACAAGTTCGTCGATGGCCTGCTTGCCGGCCTCTATGGTTGCGAATTGGGCAAGGCGCGCGGCTATCTCGTGCCGACCGACAACAATCTCGCCTATGCCAAGGCTCACCCGGACGAATACAAGGCCGACGATGTCGCCAAGCTCGCCGACCATGTGAAGGCCAAGTTCTCCGGAAAGGTCTACTGGCAGAATTGCCGCCCGGACAATTTCCAACTCTACGAGGAGTGGTGGCAGAAGCTGCGCAACGCCTGATGTAACGCGATGGACCGGGGCTGGCGCATCTGTCCAGGGACAGGCCGGCCCCGAGCCGATGGGATCAACGCCGATTGAAGCGGAACCAGACCATGAAGACATCAGTTCCATTGCTGGCTGCTCCGCTCGCGGCGATCCTCGTGTTCGGCCTTGCGCCGTTGGTTCTCGTCGTGGTGTGGAGTTTCTGCGCCTGGGATCCGGCGACCTATTGGATCAAGCCCGAATTCAGTCTCGCCGCCTACGGCGCCATTCTGGAGGCCGGGCGCTGGAGCGTGTTCCTGTCCACGCTCGGCAAGGCGTTTCTGACGGCTGCCATTTGCCTCGTGATCGCCTATCCCACGGCTTACGCGATGCATTTTCTCGCCGGCCGCACGTCGTCGGTCGTGCTCGCGGCTCTCTTGACCATCCCGTTCTTTACCTCCTATCTCATCCGCTCCTTCTCCTGGCGGTTGCTGCTTGGCCGCACAGGCGTCATCAACACGCTTCTCCAGCAAGCCGGGATCACCGACGCCCCGCTCGATTGGTTGCTGTTCAGCGATTTCGCCGTGATCGTCGGGCTCGTCGCCTCGTATCTGCCGTTCGCAACCTTCCCCGTTCTGCTCTCGATGCGCCGCGTCGATCCGATCGCGCTGGCGGCTTCGCGCGATCTTGGCGCCGGCTTCTGGACGATGGCGCGCACCGTCTTGCTGCCGCTGACCTATTCGGGCGTTTTCGCGGGATTCCTGTTCGTTTTCGTCATGGTTGCCGGCTCCTCGACGGAGGTGCAGATGCTCGGCGGCGCCGGCGCATCGATCGTTTCCGTGATGATCAACGACGTCATGCGGGTCGCCAACTTCCCGCTCGCCTTTGCGATTTCGACGCTCATGCTCGTTATCGTCTTCGGTTTGGTGCTGATCGGAGATGCCATATTCGGCCTCTCCTCCCTGTTCGAGGATCGCAGCCAATGATCGTCCGGGAAGGAACGAGCCCACGCATCATCATCTGGACGCTGACCGTCGTCGGCCTTGCGATGATCTATGCGCCGCCGCTCTATCTCCTCGGCGTTTCGTTCAATCCGTCCTTGCAGCCCGGATTGCCGCACTTCGCTGATCTGACCTTGAAATGGTATATCGCTTTGGGAGGAGAAAGCGCGCTCATTGCCGCGCTCGTCCAATCGCTCATCATTGCGTTTGCGACGGCTGTGATCGCGACGGTGTTGTCGCTCGGGGCTGCTCTCGCATACCGCGAACTTCACCGCAGCCGAAGCCTATGGTTTCTGACCATGCTTTTGCCGATGTTCGTGCCGGGTGTCATCCAGGGGCTGGCGCTCTCGACGGTTATTAGCCGGGTTGGCGTCAAGGCCTCGGCCTTGACCGTCATTGCCGGCCATCTGCTATGGGCGATGCCCTTCGCCTTCATCGTGATTTTGACGAGCTTTGCTGCTGTCAAAAGGACCTATCTGATGGCGGCGGACGATCTCGGCGCCAGCCGTTTCAGACAGTTCTGCGATATTACCCTGCCACTCATCCGGCCGGGCCTCATCAGCGCTTTCATCTTTTCGTTCCTGCTGTCGCTCAACGAGTTTACGCGCGCCTTCTATCTGGCAGGCCGGCAGAACACGTTGCCGGTGGTGTTGTTCGGCAAGATGAATGCCGGCGCCTCGCCGACGATTTATGCGATGTCGGGCGCAATCTTTCTTGTTTCCAGCGTTTGCGTGGTGGCCGTGGCCCTGCGCGCGCTGCTCATGCAACGCCGAGCGGGGTGATCGATATGCGAATAAGACTGCAAAGCTGCAAGTTCCGTCGGCCCCCAATCCTCCATGAACGGGAGTATAAAGGATGAAGCGAGAGTCCAGATTGATGGCGCTGATCCGTGCGGGAAAACGGCAGGAAGCGTTTGATATGGTCGAACGCCTGAAGGCGGCGGCGCAATTGCTGCCCACTGCGATCAAGGTGGATCGGACAGGCGCCGTCAGCTACTACAAGGGCAATCGCCGCTTTGTGAAGAATACGCAAGGCGGCTGGGATCTGGTGCCGAAGAAGAAATAGATCGTTCTCATGCCGGCATCCGGGTGCTCACCCGATATGCCATCGGCCTGTGATGCGTCGCGCGAGCTGTATCGTCGAGGCCGCACGGTATCCTGACCATCCCTGTCAGGGCCAATTACAACCGGAACGTCCAAATCGCCAATCGAGTGGCGGCGCTCTTCTTTCTTACTCTGCCTCATAGCCTTGCGCGGGTGCATATCGCCCCTTGCCTTCAAGACATCCGTGGAGGGTCGCCCCCTATTATTTCGATGCGGCCAAGCGCCGGTGGAGCAACCTATGAGCGGAGAAAGTTCCCCAGCTGCGGGGCCTTTGATCTCAGCGACTTATTGGCCGGTATAAAAGATCGGATTCTCTCGGAAAATGCGGCCAAGTCATTGCGACGACACCATTTTTATCAATCAAACCAACGTCCTTTAGATGTAAAAACATTAGAAAATAGTATATTTAGAAATATAAAATTAACATCCGCAATCTAAGGTTTCCTCGATCGTCATCATCACGGATGAGCAGTCGATTGGAGGAGACAGGATCATGGCTCGTGTTTCTGATTTCAATAGGGCAGAAGGGGGCGCGGCCGCAGTCGAGTTTGCCCTCATCGCGCCGCTCTTTGTCCTCCTGCTCCTAACGCTCGTTGCCTTTGCCATCTATCTCACTGCCGCCCATTCCCTGCAGCAGCTTACGGCCGACGCTGCACGCACCGCGATCGCAGGTATTTCTTCGAGTGAGCGGACGCAACTCGTTCAGGATTACGTCAATCGCTCGACGATCAACGACGCATTCCTGACGAAGGACAAGCTGACCGTCACGGTCGCGACCGACCCGACCAATGCGAACCAGTTTACCGTCAGCGCCAGCTACGATGCCTCCGCCCTCCCGATCTGGAATCTCTACACCTTCGCCATGCCCGATCAGACCATCCGCCGCTATTCCACGATCAGGATCGGGGGAATGTAATGAAAGAATTTCTCAGGCGGCTCGCCTTTTGCCGCGACCGGCGGGGAAATGTTGCCATCACAACGGCGCTTGTCTCGCCGCTGATCCTCTATTGCCTTGGTCTCGGTATCGACTACGGCATGATGACGCTGCAGCAGCAGCGCCTGCAGCAGCTCAGCGACATCGGCGCAATCACGGCCGCTTCCGATATTACGAACGCCAATACCGCGCTTCTTAACAATCTCCAGTCGAACGGAACGACTGCAGCTCTTGCTTCGGGCACCAGCTACCTGACGTCCAACGGGACCATTTCGACGGCTTCGGCCAATTCAGGTCAATATGAAACGCTCGCCAACATGGTTCTCGGGACCTACACGGCTGACGCATCGATCGCGCCCCAGAGCCGCTTTTCTTCATCAGGAAGCGCCCCCTATGATTCCGTGAAGGTGACGCTCACGCAACAGGCCGTGATGCCCTTCGCTTCCGCCTTTGCCACAGCGCCGACGCTAAGCGCCACAGGCACCGCCTCCAGCGAGCGTTTGGCAGCGTTTTCCATCGGATCACGGCTCGCCAGTCTCAATGGCGGCATTCTGAACCAGCTCCTGGGTTCTCTTCTGGGAACGCAGATATCCCTGAATCTCGTCGATTATCAGTCGCTCATCTCTGCGAACGTAAACCTCCTGAGCTACCTCAATCTTCTGGCGACCGATCTCAATCTCACGGCGGGCAGCTACAACGATCTCCTGGCGACCGATGTCCCCTACGACAAGCTTCTAGGTGCGCTCGGCAAGTCAACCAACTTGTCGCCCGCGGTCATTCGCATTATCAACAGCTTGGGCAAATCGCTCGGCACGACGAAGCTCACCGTCAAGCTCCAGGATATCTTGAACCTCGGCCCCGAGGGCAAAAATATCATCGGCACAGGACCGAACCTGACCTCCAATATCAGCCTGATGAGCTTCCTCTCCCTGACCGCAATGGCGGCCAATCAGCAAAAGCAGATTGCTGTCGATCTCGGGGTTGCACTGCCCAGTCTTGCCACGGCCAAATTGACGCTGGCGATCGGCGAGATGGCACAGCAGACACCGTCCGCTGCGGTCGGCGCGCCGGGCACCACCATCCGTACGCCGCAGGTGCGTGCCGCCATCGAAGTTTCGGTGACGGGATTGTCTGCGATCGCGGGGCTGAAGCTCCGGGTGCCGCTCTATGTTGAGGTTGCTCCCGCCGAGGCCAGGCTGGCTTCGATCACCTGTGTGGGTGGAAATATGCCCAATGCGGTCGTCGGCGTTGATGCCGTGCCTGGCGTCGCCGAGATAGCGCTGGGAGACGTGGATACCTCCGCCTTCGTCAATTTCGGCACTAAACCGCGGGTCACGCAGGCAGCCATCATCGATTCCCTGCTGCTGAGGGTCCTTGCAAGCGCCCAGATCGACATCGCCAACATGAGCCCCACGCGGCTGACCTATCAGCCCTCGGAAATCTCGGCCGGTACGATCAAAACGGTCTCGACCAGGGATATCACGACATCCCTGGTCCAGTCCCTCTTGAAGAACGCCAACATCAGCATCCAGCTGCTCATCCTGACGATCGGGACGCCGAGCGGGGTACTGTCGGGAGTTGCTGACACGCTTTCCGCCGTCACTGCGCCCCTCGACCAGCTCCTCTACAACCTGCTGGGGCTCCTCGGCATCGGCATCGGGCAGGCCGACATACAAGTCACCGATGCCCGCTGCATGCAGCCGGTCCTCGTACAGTAATCGCGGAATTCAGGGATATACCCAGTCATGGCCGTGAGTCTGCGCTGCTGCCGGAGCCAAGTTCGGATGCACTCTGAGGCAGCACCTCCGGGCAGGCCATGATCGGTTGATTCTTAACCGAAAACCTTGCTCTTCGGATTTTGCGCCTCCATGTGAGCCGGCCAGGTGCATTCTTCCATTGTCGGCAGATGCGGCCTTTTAGACAGCCTTAAGACAGCCAGCGGTATAGCGAACAGGCCCAGAGATTGTCGATCTAGCCTCGCGCAAGGTCTGGTTGCGATTGTGTGCATCGGGGCTAGTGTTGGTGAATTGCGCGCTGTGGGGGCGATCCATGATTTCAACGTATCTCGGCTACGTGACTGCGACAAAGGACATGGCGACAACGCTTGCGCGTGTCGCCAAGCAGGCTAGCGTCAAAAGTGACCAGCAGTATTACGATACTCACATCGGCAAGATCAAAAACGTCGACGAATTCCTCGCCGATCAAAAGCTATACAGCTATGCGATGAAGGCCTACGGCCTCGAGGACATGACCTACGCCAAAGCCTTCATGAAGAAGGTGCTGACGAGCGATCTCAGCAACAGCAGCAGCTTTGCAAACAAGCTCAACGACAATCGCTATCGGCAATTCGCGGCTGCCTTCAATTTCACCGCCAATTCCACCAAGCCAGCGGCTCAAAGCGACGCGCAGAAGAACGATACCATCGGTCTTTACGAGCGGTCTTTCGCCAACGAAGCGACGTTGGCAAAGAAGGAGAGCGCATTTTACAGCTCGTGGATCGACAAGGCGACGAATGTCGATGATATCGTCAACAGTACCAGGATGCGGGATTATGTGCTTACCGCTCATGGTCTCGATGCGACCCATATATCGAAGAGCTTCCTGAAGTCTGTTCTGACCAGCGATCTCAATGATCCCAACAGCTTCGTCAATACAGCGAGCAATTTCTCGTCGACTTCGGCCCAGGCAACATACAAGCTGATCGCCTCGGAATTCGGCTTCAAGCCGGATGGCACGCTTTCCGGCGCCACCGCCCAAACGGCACAGCAGAAAGAGGCGCTGATATCCCGCTACGATAACACGGTGCCGACCCTGACCACCTTGGCTTCGGCGACCAGCAACGACCAGTATTATCACCAGCAGATTGGGAAGGTCCGATCGGCTGATGACATCACCGGCGATAACAGACTGTTCTCCTACGTAAAGAGCGCTTTCGGGGTGAATTCGAAAGTCACGGCCAAGCAATTCAGCCTGGCCGTTTCCGACAAAAACTATGCGTTCGTGACCGGAATGACTGAAATGGTTTCCGCGTTCAATTTTTCGCCGGACGGATCGCTTCCCGCCGGCCAGCCGGCGCAGACGGACGCCAGCATCAAGACGACCTCCGATAAATACATGGCGCACTATGCGGATGCCCGGCAGACCTTGTTCAAGGACGCCGAAACCCACTACGCCGCGGTGGTCGGCAAGATAAAGACGATCAACGACTTCTTCGCCGCCAACGACTTTCAGTCCAAAGATCTTCCGACTGTGCAGGAGATGGCGCTTCGGGCCTACGGGATAGACAAGAACGAATTGTCGAGAGAGCAGCTGCGAAAGATACTGGAGAGCGATCCATACGACAGCAAGAGCTATGTCGGATCCCTCAAGGACCAGAGATTTGTCGATCTCGCGAAGGCGTTTAATTTCGACAGCAAAGGCCATCTTCGCCCGGCTGTCGAGGCTCTGCCACTCGCCTCGATGAACAGCTTCGTATCGGCCTATTCCAAGGCAAAGACCTTCGGATTGACGGGCCAGATGCGGGAAAAGGCCGTCAAGGATGTGAAGGACGCGGCCAACAATTTCATCAAGTCGATCGGCAAGGTCAAGAGCGTCGACGATCTTCTGGCGGACAAGAAGCTGACGGATTTCATCCTCGTCGCCAACAACATCGATCCCAAGACAGTCGACAAGAACACACTGAAGAAGGCTTTCACCTCCGATCCGGAGGATGCGAAGGGATTCCTGAACTCGCCGGCCGGTCAGAAGTTCAAGGCGATGGTCAGTGTCTTCAATTTCGACTCCAAGGGGAATCTGACCAACTCCAAGATATCGACGAGCCAAAACAAGGGCACGCGTCTTGCCACGGACGATCTTTATCTCCATCAAAGCCTGGAATCTCAGCAGGGTGCTTCCAACGACGGCATCCGGCTGGCGCTCTACTTCCAGCGAAAGGCGCCGCAGGTCAATTCCGTCTACGATATCATGGCGGATCCAGCGCTCTACAATGTGATCAAAACCACATTCTCCTTGCCGTCCGCCATGTCCAATATGGACGTGACCCGTCAGGCCAAAATGCTGGAAAAGCTGTTTCCGGTGAAGGACCTGCATGATCCCGCCAAGGTCAACAACCTGCTCAAGCGCTTCTCCGCCGTTTACGATGCGGCAAATGGCGTGAACACGAATTCGCCGGGATCGGCGATCCTGACAGGCGGGTCCAATATCGGTATGAGTGCGGACTTGCTGCTGTCGATCGCCCAGCTCAGGTCGCGATAACGGCCTTGTCCAGACGCGGTGCCGCGGCGAGGCGACGGTGCCCATCGTGTTTCCGGCGGCGAACGAAGCATAGTGCCACGAGTTGAGGAGACTTCCGCGGCCCCTATTCCGACGGGGGAGCTTGTCGAGCCCGGCACACCGTCGCAAAAGGGATCAGCGCCGCGGGCAACCCAATGGCGCTGACGATCTGTTTGCAGATCTATCGGCCTACGAATGTGCCCTTTCCGGCTCCATCCTTCCATATTGCCGTATCAGCTCGGCAAGCCGGTCGTGAGAAATGGCCTGGATTCGGAATCGATCATGCGGCGTGCCACCCATATCCTCGGCCGCCAGCATCGCGTTGACAACGGCCTCTTCGACGCTGTCGACGGCTGCCATATAGACGGGGTCGAGGGGTTCGTCATTGACGATCTGCAGGGGCAGATGCCCGTTGGCCTTGTGCGCCATCGGATGTGCATTGGCGGTCGAGAACGCCAGGAAGATGTCGCCGGAATTGTTGCCGCCCGGCGTACCGTTGCGGCCGATGCCGATGGCGGCACGCCGTGCTAGCCGTTTCAGCTGGTGCGGCGCCAGCGGCAAGTCGGTGGCGATGACGACGATGATCGAACCGCGCTCCTGAAGCTGGCTCTGCGGGGTGCCATCCCGCATGTGCCGACCGACCGGCACGCCCGATATCGTCAGCCAGTCGCGCTGGCCATGATTGGCCTGTACCAGCGTGCCGATCGTGTAGCTGCGTCCATCGAACTCGAGGATGCGGGAGGACGTGCCCGTTCCACCCTTGAAGCCGTAGGTAATCATGCCGGTGCCGCCGCCGCAATTGCCTTCCTGCACCGGGCCGGCCGCAACGCTATCAAGCGCGGCGCGCACATCGGCCTCGCTGACGTGCATTCCATTGATATCGTTCAGCGCGCCGTCATAGGTCTCGGCGATGACAGGCATGATCCAGAGGAAGTCGTCTGTCTGGTAGGTCGAGGCATAGTGGTCGATCATCCATTTGACGGTGGCGTGGTGTGCCATGCCGACGCCATGGGTATTGGTGATGACGACAGGGCCGAGAAAATAGCCGCCGTCCTCGATCCAGTGCGTGCCGGTCATCTCGCCATTGCCGTTGAAGCGATGGACGCCGGCGTAGACGGGGACGGGTGTCTCCGAGTGCATATGCGGCAGGATGGCGGTCACCCCGGTGCGCGTCGGGCGCGGGCGGCCGGGACGCGGCTCGTCCTCGATGATGGTGCGGAAGCCGACGCCGATGCCGGCCACGTCCGTGATGGCATTGTTTGCGCCGGTGTGGCCGGTAAAGGGCAGGCCAAGCTGGCGGCCGCGTGGTCTGCGGGGGTTTGTTTTTATGGTCATGTCATTTCTGCCGGGAGCGAAGATAAAGGCCAAGCGAGGCCACGAGGAAGGAGAAGGTCAGCATCATCACCGCGATTGCATTGATCTCGGGTTTGATGCCGCGACGGAGCATGGCGAAGATGAACATCGGCAGTGTCGTGACGTCGACGCCGGCGATGAAGTAGGTGATCACCAGGTCATCCATCGAGATGATGAAGGCAAGCAGCGCCCCGCCGAGGATGCCCGGCATGAGCTGTGGCAGCACCACGCGGCGGAACGTCATCCACTCGTTGGCGCCAAGATCGGCCGAAGCATTTTCCAGCGTCCGATCCATGCCTGCCAGTCGTGCCGAGACGACGATAAAGACATAGGAGATCAGGAAGGTGCATTGGCCGATAATGATGGTCATCAGGCCGAGCTGGATGCCGGCGCTGACGAAGAAGATCAGAAGCGCGATGCCGAGAACGATGTCGGGCATCAGCATCGGCATGAACATGGCGACCTGATAGAAGCGCTTGCCGAGAAAATTGAACCGGTGGAGCGCAATTGCCATGGCAGTCCCGAGCACGGTCGAGATCGCCGTGGTGGAGATAGCAATCTTCAGGCTGTTGAAGACGGCAGCAATCAGCTGATCGGTCGATTCGATATAGAGAGCGCTCTCGGAAGAGGCCGTCTTGAAGCCGAAGACCTTAGCGTACCAGTCCGTGGTGAAGCCACTCCAGCTCATCATGTTGACCGGGTTCGAATTGAACGAATAGACGGCGATCAGGACGAGCGGAATATAGATGAAGGCGAAGAACAGCATCGTGTAAAGTGCCAGTCCGCCGTTGAGGAGCGTGCGTGCGATCTTCATGATCCCCTCCTCATACCGTCAGTGCTGCGGTCGCGTTGCGGCGGCCGGAGACGATAACATAGGCGACGAGCAGCACCAGCATCACGGCCATGGCCATCATGGCGAGCGCCGAGCCGAACGGCCAGTTGCGGGCGGAAAGGAACTGCGCTTCGATGAGGCTGCCGAGCATCATCACCTTGGCGCCGCCCAACACGGCCGGCACGACGAAATTGCCGAGCGCGGGGATGAAGACGATGACGGAGCCGCCAATGATCCCCGGCGTGGTGAGTGGCAGGACGATACGGAAGAAGGTCCGGATCGGGCCGGCGCCGAGATCGAGCGATGCTTGAATGAGCCGCCAGTCGAGCTTCTCGATGCTGGCATAGACCGGCATGAACATGAACGGAATGAAGACATAGACCATGCCGAGTATGATCGCGCCGTCTGTATAGATCATCTCCAGCGGCGTCGAGATCACGCCCGTCGCTATCAGTGCGTTATTGATCAGTCCCGTCGGGCGCAAGATCATCACCCAGACGAAGAGCCGCACGATCAGGCTGGAGAAGAACGGCAGAGTGATCAGGAAGAGGCAGAAGCTCTTCCATTTATCCGGTAGCCGGCTAACATAGAAGGCCGCCGGGTAGCAGACGACAAGCGTCGCCACCACCGTCATGGCCGCGATCCTCAGCGAGCGAAGGAAGATGCCGATATAGACCGGGTCGTATTCCTCGAATTCCGGATTGGCGAAGCCGAGGATGCGGCCGAAATTATCGGGATAGAAGCTCCATTCGACGCCGCCATAAAGGCCCGGCGCCAGGAAGCTCGTTACCACCATGATGCCGAGCGGAACGATAAAGAAGATCAAGAGGAAGAGCGTGACCGGCCCGAGCAGCAGCCCGAGCTGGAAACGCTGGCGCGCAGCAATGGTCATCAGGCTTCCCCTCTCGTGGCGATCAGGTGGACGCTGGCCGGATCGTAGTGCCAGCGTGCGGATTGGCCTGCAGCAAGTAGGCCGACCGCTGCGCGCTGGGCGGCTGGAACATGGGCCAGAAGCTTGCGGCCGCCTGCCGTTCTGCCGAAGACTTCGAAGGACGAGCCGACATAGACAATCTGCTCCACAGTGACGTCGATGGCCGGGCAAGTGCTGGTAGAGGTGGCCAGGAAGAAATTCTCCGGGCGGATCAGCGCGACTGCCGGTTGCTTATCCGCAATTGCCACATTCGGTGCGTGCCTGATCGCGGTGCCTTCGCCGGTGACGAAATCCTGGCCGTCGCTGCGCCCTTCGAACAGGTTGCTTGCACCGATGAAGCTTGCGACGAAAGTGTTGGCGGGGTGGTCGTAGATCTGTCGCGGCGAGTCGAGCTGCTGGATCCGACCGCCGTTGAGCACCGCAACGCGGTCGGACATCGTCAGGGCTTCCTGCTGGTCATGCGTCACGAAGATGAAGGTGATGCCTAGCTCGTGCTGTAGGTTTTTCAGCTCGAGCTGCATGGCTTCGCGCAGGTGACGGTCGAGGGCCGAAAGCGGTTCATCGAGCAGCAGCACCTTGGGGCGCGCCACGATGGCGCGGGCAAGCGCCACGCGCTGTTGCTGGCCGCCCGACAATTGCCGCGGCAGACGGCTTTCCATGTCTTCCAGGCCGACCATCTTCAGCACCGCGCGGACCCGCTCGATCCGTTCGGCCTTGCCGACGCCGGCGGCCTCCAGGGCATAGCCGATATTCTCGCCGACGCTCATGTGCGGGAAAAGCGCGTAGTTCTGGAAGACGGTGTTGACCGGGCGACGATACGGCGGCCGATCCGTCATGTCTTCTCCGTCAATCACGATGCGGCCGGCATCAAGCTCGGCGAAGCCGCTGATCGCCTGCAGCAGCGTGGTCTTGCCGCAGCCGGATGGTCCCAGAAGTGTGATGAACTCATTACGGCCGATTTCAAGATCGATACCGTCAAGCGCTTTGACCTGCCGACCCTCGGGAGTCGGAAAGGCCTTTGCGGCTGAGACCAGCCGCACGATTGCATCTCGCATGCTTCGTTCCCCGAAATGTTATTAAATTAACTCTTGCGCGATTTCGATATGTTGATATCATTTTTCTGTCGAAGTCAACGCCCTCAACGCGGTCGGTTACAGCTTCCACAGAGGTCGAGCCTGGCGTGCCGAGGGGATAATAATCCTATCAAGGGGAACCAAAATGACGATTTTGAAAGGCGTGTTCAGACGCCTGGGTCTTGTTGCGCTTACGGCATTGCTGCCGACCGCGGTTCTTGCCGACGAGCTCAATATTTATAACTGGGGCGAATACATCAATCCCGCCGTACTCCAGAAATTCGAGGAGGAAAGCAAGATCAAGGTCAATCTGTCGACCTACTCCTCCAACGAGGAAATGCTTGCCAAGATCCAGGGTGGCGCCACCGGCTACGACATCGTTTTCCCGTCGGTGCACATGCAGGAGATCATGGCCAAGCTCAATCTTCTGGAGAAGACCGACATCAATACCTACGAGGGTTTCAAGAACATCGATCCCAAGTTTCTGCGTGCCAAGAGCGATCCGAAGGGTGAATATTGCCTGCCTTACGCCTTCGGCACGGTCGGCATTCTCTACAACCGCCGCGTCCTCGGCAAGGATATCACCGGCTGGAAGGATCTGGTCGCAACGGTGAAGGCCAAGCACCTGAAGTTCACGCTGCTCGACGATATGCGTGAAGTGCTCGGGGTCGGCCTGATCCTCAACGGTCACTCCGTCAATTCGACCAAGTCGGAAGACCTCCAGCAGGCGGCCGATGCGGTCATCGACATGAAGCCCTATGTTGCGGCTTTCACCTATGACTCGCGCCCGATGGTGGAGTCCGGCGACATTGCCGCTGCCCACTTCTTCGTCGGCTCGATGATCAACGTCTTCGGCAACCCGAAGGATCTCGGCTACGTCATTCCGGAAGAAGGTGCGACCATGTATCAGGAAGATATGTGCGTGCTGAAAACGGCTCCCAACAAGGCGAACGCGATCAAGTTCCTGCAATTCTATACCCGTCCGGAAGTCCCTGCACTGAATGTCGCGCAGCAGACGAACGGCACCCCCAATGTGCCGGCTCGCCAATTGACGCCGGAAAACATCAAGAATAGCAAGGAAATCAATCCGACTGACGAAACCATGAAGCGTCTGCAGATCTTTGAGAATCTGGGACCGGGGCTCCGTCAATTCGATCGCGTATGGACGAAAGTCAAGACAGCGCAGTAATGTCAGGATGCGATACTCCGCCCGGTTCCGGGCGGAGCTTCAGCGGAGGGAAGATTGTCGAAGGATCTATTGAAGCTTGTGCAGAGCGCGGAAATGCGCAAGTCGAAATCCGACAAGCTGATAGCCAGCTATATCGAGCGCAACATCGCAGAACTTCCCTTCGAGACAGCGAAATCCATTGCGGCCAGGTTGGAGATCTCGCAGATGACCGTCGGTCGTTATCTGCGGCGGCTCGGCTTCGATGGTCTCGATGAGCTCAAGGCGGCCCTGCGCCGCGGCAGCCGCTCCAATCCCGCCTGGCAGATCAAAGGCTCCCTGGATCGTTTCCAGGAGGACCTGCGCGACGGCAAATTTCTCGCCGGGTTGCTGCAGCAGCAGGTCGAAAATCTCGGCTTGATCTATGAGCTGACGACCGCGCCGCAATGGCAGCAGACCATCGATGCGCTGATCTCGGCCAGCGAAGTCTATGTTGCCGCCTACCAGAACGTCCGTGGCATCGCCCAGTATTTCGCCGCCCAGCTCTCCTATACAAGGTCGCGCGTCTCCTTCATGGATGGGTTAAATGGCACCTATGCCGAATTGCTCGACGGCGCCGTCGAGGGCCGCGTGCTCTTCCTTCACGATGTTCGCCGCTTCGCCGCCAAGGCGAGACCGCTTGCCGAAGAGGCACGCCGCGCCGGCGTGAAGGTCATCCTGCTGACGGATGAATTCTGCCCCTGGGCGAAAGAGGTGTCGGATATCTCGCTCGTCATACCCGGCTCGCACGGTCCGCTCTGGGATGGAGCGGCGACCATGACCGCCGTGATGGATCTTCTTCTCGCCAACATCATCGTCGTCCTGAGCGGCAAGGTGGGTGAGCGTGTCGAATTGCTGACCCGTTTGCAGGATGTGTTTGGCGATTTCGAAAGCTGACCACCGGCTCCGAATGTCTTGTTCTCGTCGCGAACGGCGACGTAGTTTGAGCGCCTGCACTGCTTTGATCTGAGCGATGGACCCAAGGACTTTGCTATCCCGTGTCTTTCTTCTGGCCTGTGCGCTCGCCATGGGCATCAATTTGGCCTTGGCTCAAGCGCGTGCCGCGCCCGAAGCGATTTTGCCTGTCCCTCCAACCCCGCCGCAACTGCAGCAGGCCATGGATCGCGTGAAGCCCGGCGCTCCCCGAATCCGCGAGCTTCTTGGCTGTGTTCCCGCTTTCGGTCAGCCGGAAACCGTTCGCCTCCGCGCGACGATGGCCGAAGGGCGCGACTTCGTCGATAGCCTGCCATTCAGGTTCGACAACGGACGATGGGACGTCGTTCTGGATCAAACCGGAGCACCGCCGACAATCGAGGGGGCATGCGCCCCCCTTGATATTGCCCAGGCTGCCTTTCGAAAATTGCGCGAGGATGCGGGGTTGAACGTCATCGGAGAGGTTGACGATGGCGAGGGTCTTTTCACGGACGAGCGGGGCATGCTTCGCGACAAGAAAGGGCCATACCGCTTGATGTGCCGCTATGAGGTCGTCACCGGCTTTGGCAACAAGTACCTCATCATCACCTATGTCTGGCACAATGGGTCGCACTATGTCGTCGATCCGGACATCGAAGTTTGGCCGGACGACTGACGGCGGTGGTGGCCGCCCGATAACGAGCCACCCCGCCGCTCATTGCCTGCTTAGCGAGATACCAAAATCATGCGATTTCGAGAGCCGCTGCCAGATCGGCGATCAGGTCGTCCGGATGCTCTATCCCAATCGACAGGCGGATCGTCGATTCCAGCACGCCAATGCGGTGGCGAACATCTATCGGTACGCCGGAATGCGTTGTCGTTGCGGGATGGGAGGCCAGCGATTCCGTACCGCCCAGGCTGACGGCCAGCTTGAAGATCTGCAGTGCGTTCAGGAACCGGAACGAAGCCGGCTGTCCACCCCTGATGTCGAAGGAGAAGGTGGAGCCCGCCCCGCTGCACTGCTTAGCGAAAGTCCGGCCGGTCGCCGATGCCGGATCCGCATAGGCGAGATAGTGAATTTGCTCGACCTTAGGGTGATCGCGCAGGAAATCGGCGACGGCCCGGGCATTGCTGTTTGCCCGCTCCATGCGGATCTGCAGCGTTTCCAGCGAACGGCCGAGCATCCAGCAGGAATGCGGATCGAGCTGCGTGCCGATCGCGCCGCGCAGCGCCTTGACCTGTTTCATAACAGCTTTGGAGCCGAGTGCGGCGCCGGCGATCAGGTCGGAGTGGCCACCGACATATTTGGTCAGAGAATAGAGGGAAATATCGGCACCGTGCTCGATCGGCCGCTGGAAGACCGGCCCTAGCAAGGTGTTGTCGCAGGCGACAATCGGCGTGTGGCCCTGCTTTTCGCCGATGGCATCGGCAACGCGGCGGATCATGGCGATATCGACGAGGCTATTCGTCGGATTGGCGGGCGTTTCCACGAGAATGAGCGATACACGGCCCTTGGCCATCGCCGCCTCCGCACTCGCCGTCACGGAAGCTTCGTTGACGCCGTCGGCGAAGCCGACCGCCGAAACGCCGAGATTGAGAAATGTCTTGGCAATCAGCGTTTCTGTACCGCCATAAAGCGGCTGCGAATGCAGGATCGCATCACCAGGTCGAACGAAGGCGAGCAGGGTTGTGGCAATTGCCGACATGCCCGAAGAGAACAGTGCGCAGCTCTCCGTTCGCTCGTAAACGGCAAGGCGATCTTCGACGATTTCGCTGTTCGGGTGGTTGAAGCGCGAATAGACGAGACCGACGCCCGTGCCCTTTGGCGGCTCGTTTCGGCCGGATATGTAGTTGAAGAAATCGCGCCCATCCTCGGCCGATTTGAAGACGAAAGTGGAGGTCAGGAAAACGGGTGGCTTGACCGCGCCCTCGGAGAGTTCCGGGTCGTAGCCATAGTTCAGCATCTGGGTTTCGGGGTGAAGGGCGTGGTTGCCGATATGCGTTTTCGAGGGATGCGGCGCAGTCATGACGGTCTCCTCAGCCGACGACACGAACATTAGATTCGCATCATATCATTAGTTGAGGTGATTGCGCGCCATAGTCTTTGCGCCGGCGGCGAGCCGCCCGAGGCGGACTCGCCTTGTCGATTTCCTCAGTAGATTTCCGGTACGTACATTTCCGGCGGCACCGGCGTGCGGTGGTAGTCGGCGTTGCGCATGCGCTCCGGCAAAATAATCTCCGGCTTCGGCACGGCTTCATAGGGGATCTGCTTCAAGAGATGGGCGATACAGTTAAGGCGTGCCCTCTTCTTGTCGACGGCGTGGACGACCCACCAAGGCGCTTCCGGAATATGCGTGCGTTCCAGCATTTCTTCCTTGGCCTTGGTGTATTCTTCCCAATGCACGCGGCTCTGCAGGTCCATCGGTGACAGCTTCCACTGCTTCAGCGGATCCTGAATGCGCATGTTGAAGCGGAATTCCTGCTCTTCGTCGGTGATCGAAAACCAGTATTTGAGTAGGATGATGCCGGAGCGCACCAGCATGCGTTCGAAATCCGGCACGGAGCGGAAGAATTCTTCCAGCTCCTCCGACGAGCAGAAGCCCATGACGCGCTCCACGCCGGCACGATTATACCAGCTGCGGTCGAACAGCACCATTTCGCCTGATGTCGGCAGGTGAGCGGCGTAGCGCTGGAAATACCATTGGTGCCGTTCGCGCTCGGTTGGCGCCGGCAATGCAACAACGCGGCAGACGCGCGGATTGAGGCGCTGGGTGACACGCTTGATGGCGCCGCCCTTGCCGGCGGAATCGCGGCCCTCGAACAGCACCACGACCTTAAGCTTCTTGTACTGCACCCAGTCCTGCAGGCGCACCAGCTCATGCTGAAGGCGGAAGAGTTCGCGGAAATAGACCCTGCGCTCCAGCGTCGCTTCGCCTTCGCTGATAAGGCCTTCGGCAACCAGTTCGTCCAGGCGATCTTCCTCGAGCTGCATCTCGAGCTCTTCGTCGAAGCTGTCGACGATCTCGTCCTTGATGCGGTTGAGCGGGTCCTGGGTTTCGTCGGTCATTGCGCGCCTCCTGCTCTGTTTTCATATTGGTGCTGCTGCGGCTTGCGGCCGCAAACGCCGGCACGTTGTGTGATCATGTGCCGGCTATGTCTCGGCTTTATTCTGCGGTCCAGCCGCCGTCGACGGAAAGCGTCGTGCCGGCAATCTGCTTGGCGGCGTCGCCGCACAGGAACACGGCGATGGCGGCGACTTCGTCGACGGTCACGAATTCCTTCGTCGGCTGCGCGGCAAGCAGCACGTCGTGCTTGACCTGCTCTTCCGTCATGTTGCGGGCCTTCATGGTCTCGGGGATCTGCTTCTCGACGAGCGGCGTCCAGACATAGCCCGGCGCGATGGAGTTGACGGTAACGCCGTCCCGCGCGGCTTCGAGAGCGATGGTCTTGGTAAGGCCGGTGATCCCATGCTTGGCCGAGACATAGGCTGATTTGAAGGGCGAGGCGACCAGGGCATGCGCCGAGGACGTGTTGATGATACGGCCCCATTTGCGTGCCTTCATGCCGGGAATGGCGGCCTTGATGGCGTAAAAGGCGGCAAGCAGGTTGATGCGGATGATCGCTTCCCACTTGTCGTCGGGAAATTCCTCGATCGGGGCGACGAACTGAATGCCAGCATTGTTGACGAGGACGTCGAGGCTGCCAAAGGCTTCCTCGGCGTCACGCACCATGGCGGTGACTTCTTCGCCGTTCATCATGTTGGCGCCGGAATAACGGCACTTCACGCCGAAGTCGGCTTCGATGGCGGCACGTTCCTTTTCGATCGCGTCGGCGTCGCCGAGGCCGTTGATGGTGACATTCGCGCCTTCGGCGGCAAAGGCGCGCGCGATCGCAAGCCCAATGCCGCTCGTCGAACCGGTGACCAGCGCATTCTTCGAAGTCAACGAACCCATAATGCAACTCCCGCAATCTCTATGACAAGGTTGAGCAAATTGAAAATGCCGAGGTGAGCGCACACTGCCAGCGTCGTATGTCGCTTTGATAACAGGTGCGGCCGAGCGCCCGCGGCAACCATCGGCAACTGACACTTCACTGTCATGCAACCGTGCAAGTTTTCGTCGCGGGCGCCCGGTTGTTTTCTCCAACGACGAAAAATACGATGAAGGTCGAAGACATTCTCAAGCATGCCTATGCAATGCCGCTGACCAATCCTTCCTATCCTCCTGGACCTTACCGGTTCTTCGATCGCGAATACGTCATCATCACCTACCGCACGACACGCGAGGCGCTGGAGGCAGTGGTGCCCGCGCCGCTCGAAATCGACGAGCCGTTGGTGAAGTACGAATTCATCCGCATGCCGGATTCCACCGGCTTCGGCGACTATACCGAGACCGGGCAGGTCATACCGGTCAGATATCGCGGCCAGGCCGGCGGCTATGTCCATTCGATGTATCTCGACGACGATGCGCCGATCACCGGCGGCCGTGAGATCTGGGGCTTTCCGAAGAAGCTCGCCAATCCGAAGATCGTCAACGAAGGTGAAGTCATCGTCGGCACGCTGCACTATGGCAGCGTTCTCTGCGCGACCGGAACGATGGGTTACAAGCATAAGCCGGTCGATCAGGGGCCGCTGCTCGCCTCTCTCTCTGAACCGAATTTCCTGATCAAGATCGTGCCGCATGTAGACGCCACGCCACGCATCTGCGAGCTGGTGCGCTACTACCTCACCGATATCACCATCAAGGAAGCCTGGACTTCGCCGGCGGCACTCGATCTCCGTCCGCATGTCATGGCCGACGTCGCGCGGCTGCCGGTTCTCGAAGTGGTTTCCGCCGTTCATTTCACCGCGGATCTGACGCTCGGCCTTGGCGAAGTCGTTCACGACTACCTCGCTGAGCGCAGGTAACAGAGCCCTATTTTTGCCCCTTGCAGGAGACGGACCGTGCTCGAACGAAACACCAAGCCCGCAGTGCCGACAATCCCTGAAATTGCTGAGCAATATGATCGTGTCGCCCTCGTATTTCAGGGCGGCGGCGCACTCGGCGCCTATCAGGCCGGCGTCTATCAGGCGCTGGCCGAAGCAGGATGCGAGCCGACCTGGCTTTCAGGCGTGTCGAT
The DNA here is from genome assembly GCF_050577975.1 of Rhizobium sp. BR 315. Classification (NCBI taxonomy): domain Bacteria; kingdom Pseudomonadati; phylum Pseudomonadota; class Alphaproteobacteria; order Hyphomicrobiales; family Rhizobiaceae; genus Rhizobium; species Rhizobium sp. BR 315. The sequence continues at coordinate 298,014 of NZ_JARWKZ010000001.1, forward strand.
CGGCGCCGTTAACGCCGCGATCATCGCCGGCAATGAGCCGAGCCGCCGACTGCAGCGCCTCGAGCAATTCTGGCAGATCATTTCCGGGCGCAAGATCTGGGCCTACACGCCGGAAGGCGACGTCTTCCGCGATATCCGCAACCGCACCAGCTCTTGGATGACCATGACGATGGGGCAGCCCGGCTTCTTCAAGCCGCGCTTTCCCAATCCCTGGTTCGAGCTGCCGGGTGCCGAAGGTGCGACCAGCTTCTACGATTCCGCCGAGCTGGAGAAGACGCTGGAGATGCTGATCGATTTCGACGTGCTGAACGACGGCAAGAAGCGCTTCAGCGTCGGCGCGGTGAATGTCCGCACCGGCAACTTTGTCTATTTCGATACCGACAATATCCGCATCGGCCCCGAACACATCATGGCGAGCGGCGCCTTGCCGCCCGCCTTGCCGGCCATCCGCATAGAAGGCGAATATTACTGGGACGGCGGCATCGTCTCCAACACGCCGCTGCAATATCTGCTCGATCAGAAAGAAGACCGCAGCTCGCTGGTGTTCCAGGTGGATCTGTTCAGCGCGCGCGGTGTCCTGCCGCGCAGCATGCCGGATGTGCTGTCGCGCCACAAGGACATCATGTATTCGAGCCGTACTCGGCAGAATACAGACAATTTCAAGCGCATCCACGGGCTGAAGATGAAGCTGCTGGGAGCCTTGAAGCGGGTACCGAAGGATCAACTGACGCCGGACGAGGAAGAGCTGATGGCCGACTATTCCGATGCAGGCGTGGTCAACATCGTTCACCTCATCTATCAGCACAAGAACTATGAAGGTCATGCCAAAGACTACGAGTTCTCCGGCACCTCTATGCGCGAACATTGGGACATGGGGCTGGAGGACACCAAGCGCACGCTACGCCATTCCGAATGGCTGCTGCCGCCGCTGACTGATGACGCCGTGGCGATCCACGACCTGCATCGCGAAGACCCGGTTTGAGGGAGAGGCCGACAGTGTGGGGAAGTGCCTGCTAACCCATGCCGTTTGCTGACACAGCCTTTGAAGCCGCACCGGTCGGCTCACATAGGATGACCAGCTTCACCTCGCGCTGAATGGCTGTGAGGTGAAGTCGATCTGGTCGACGTTGCGGGCCGTATCAGCGTGCTTTGTAGCTGACCGAAATCTTGGCACTCGCCAGGGCAGTTTGCGCCAGCTGTGTGGCGTCGAGACCGAGCGACCCGATCTGCAACGGCTTGGCGAAGGCGAGATCGAGGGTAAAGAAACCAGTGGGATGGGGAAGATCCTGCAGGAAGCGGAGCAGGGCCTTCTTCGAGTCCGCGTCGATCTGGCTGTCCGGGAGGATCTGCAGCGCCGTCGAGGCATTGTCGCGCAGCTGGTTGATGCCTTGCGCCGGATCGTCCGAGCCGCCAATCTGCTGCAGAAACGAGGCCAGCGACGGTACGGCCATGCCCTCGAACAGTCCCTGATTGTCGAGCCGGAAACGCATATGCGTCAGGCCGGCAGAGCCCCCCTCTGCCAGTGCTTGCACATTCGTGTTCTTGGGCAGGGTAAACTCAGCCGATAGCGACGCCTTGCCAAGCCGCAGATTGGTGAGCTGCAGCTCCTGAATGTCGAGATAACCGTCCTTGGGTTCGAAGTGAAATGAGCCGGAAATATCCATCGGCCATTGCTGAACCGTGGCAATGTAGTTCGCAAAAGCATTATCCAGCAGCGGTGTGAAGCGTATACCTTCGACGGAGAAGCGCCCCCAGGTGGGGATATGGTCGGGCTTGGTCGTAATGGCCTTGAGGAAGGCAACCAGATCGTCGCCCTTCATTTCCGCATGTTCAAACGTCCATCCCAATCGGCTGCCGGACTTGAAAAGTCCCTTCGTCACGGCGCAGCCGTCATGCAGTTCGGACACGGTAAAGCCATCCGTATGCTGAATGACTTCGCTGCCGTTGACGAGGTCGGCACATGGCGTTTCGGCTGCCGCGGTGGAAAAGGGAGCGAGCGAAAGCAAAAGAGGAAACAGGAGGAAGGGGCGCACTTTTCACACCTATCTGTTTGAGGAGATCGGCAAATACAAAACCGCGCCATGTTTCGGCCTGTGCCGCGCATGTCAAGTCACGATGCCTCGACGTCGGTTCTTCCCGCCGCGGTTGGTGCTTTTGATGGGCGGTGGGCGTCAGGCCGAGAGCTTCAGGCTTTCAGACTTGGTCTGATCGCTGCGACTGCTATAGGGCAGAACCCGGCGCAGAACCTCTTGAGCAAGAGCCTGCGCATTCTGCTGAGCCTTGTCGAGATTGCTGACGCTTTCCGGAGCGATGGAATAAAGGGTCTGACCATAGCCGAAGACTTCGCGGTAGGCGGCGCGTTCGATGATCGGCGTGGACAGCACATGGACGCGCCGGCTGGAGAGCAGTTCCTTCACCGATTGCAGCGCGCGTGTCGTCACCATCGGATTGACGCGCGTCAGCACGACCGAGTGCGGAATGCGGATATCGGCGCGGTCTTCCAGATATTGCAGAAGCTCGATGACGTTAGTCGCACCCTCCGCATCCATGGCGGAGCCCTGCACGGGAATGAGCACGTAGTTGGAATAGCCGAGCGCCTGGGCCAGCAGCGGGCTGCGTGCGCCGGGCAGGTCGATGAGCAGGAAATCGACCGCATCGCGCAGCTTGCGCGCATGCTGGCCGAGATTGGCGGCGGTCACATAGGGGACGACCGAGAGCGAGGCTGGTGCCCTGTCGCCCAGTCGCTCATGCCATTTGGAAATCCACAACTGCGGGTCTGCATCCAGCACGGCCACGGAAAAGCCCATTCTGGCGAGTTCGCAGGCAACAATGACGACGGCGGTGGTCTTGCCGGCGCCGCCTTTGGTATTGGCAAAGGTCAGAACGGCCATGGGGGACTCCCTGGGCTGATCGGTTTGGCAACTCAATGGGGTGGCGAGGGCTGTCATGGCTTGCAGGGATCGTTACGCATTTATGGTTAACAAACCATTTTGAATGAGTTTCCGGCCGGCCCCGCCGCTGCCTTGATCACAGGTCAATGCCGCTTGTCAGCGGCCAGGATTTCGCGGGCGATCTGATCGAGAGCCACGGTCCGGTCGACGCCGCCATGGGCGATCGCTTCCTTGGGCATGCCGAAGACGACGGATGTTTCCTCGTCCTGGGCGACGGTGAAGGCGCCGGCCTCGTGCATCTCCTTCATGCCGCGCGCGCCATCGTCACCCATGCCGGTCATGATGACGCCCATGGCGTTGCCGGCGGCAGACCGTGCGGCGGACCGGAAGAGCACATCGACGGAGGGGCGATGCCTGGAGACGAGCGGACCGTCCTTGATCGCAACGACATAGCGTGCGCCCTGCCGTTCCAGCAGCATATGCTTGCCGCCGGGAGCAATCAGCACATGGCCCCGCAGCACCGCATCGCCATGTTCCGCTTCCTTGACCTCCACTTCGCAAAGGCTGTTCAGGCGCTTGGCAAAGGCAGCTGTGAATTTCTCCGGCATGTGCTGCACGATGACTATGCCGGGCGTGTTCGCCGGTAGCGCCATCAGCAATTCGCGCAACGCCTCGGTGCCGCCTGTGGACGCTCCCACGCAAACGACCATCTCGGTGGTCTTCGCCATGGCCCGGCCGGTAGGCGGGGGCAGCACGACATCGGCCGTCAGCTTGGCCGTCGGCTCCGCCGAAGCGACCAGACGTTTGCGCGCCGTTCCGAGCCGCGCTGCCGCAGCACCCTTGACCGTTTCCCGGATCATCGCGGCTGCCTCCGCCAGATGGTCGGCGGCGGCGATCTTGGGTTTCAGGATGATATCGACGGCGCCTGCTTCCAGCGCCTGCATCAGCGTTTCCGAACCGGCCTCGGTCAGGGAAGAGCACATGACGACGGGGATGGGACGCTGCGTCATCAGCTTGCGCAGGAAGGTAATGCCGTCCATGCGAGGCATTTCGACATCGAGCGTGATGACGTCGGGGATTTCCTCCTGGATCTTCTTGGCGGCCATGAACGGATCGGCGGCGGCGCCCATGACCTCGATATCGGGATCAGCCGATAGAACCTGCGTCATGACCTGTCGGACGCTGGCGGAATCGTCGACGATGAGCACACGGATCTTCTTGGCCATGCGCCTCAGACCTTTCTAAAAACGGTGTTGGCGACCTGCTTCACCGGCAAATTGAGCCCGCTGATTGTCTCGGAGTGGCCGACATAGAGGAAGCCTCCCGTCACCAGCTTCTCGCAGAGCCTCGCCAGCACCTTTTCCTGAGTTGGCTTGTCGAAATAGATCAGGACATTGCGGCAGAAGACAATATGAACCTTGTCGCCGATCTCGTAGGCCCGGTCCATCAGGTTGAGACGGCCAAAGCCGATCTTCGCGCGCAGCTTCGGATGGATGCGAACTTCGCCGCGTTGCGGATCGCGCGGCTCCATGATGTAGCGGATCCGTTTCTGCCGGTCGACCGGATCGATCATCCCAATCGGGTAGATGCCCTTGCGTGCCGCCTTGAGGACGTCGGTGGAAAGATCTGTGGCAAGAATGCTGTAGTCTGGCGTGCCGCGAGCCTCGCGATAGTCCTCAAGCACCATGGCGATCGTGTAGGGCTCGGCGCCAACCGAGCAGGCGGCACTCCAGATGCGCAGGCGGCTATGGCCGGCCGCCAGGAGTTCGGGTAGGGCGGATTGTTCGAGGTGCTCGAAATGCTTCGGCTCGCGGAAGAAATCCGTCTTGTTGGTGGTGACAGCGTCGATGAGGTGAATGGCTTCCCGGTCGATGCCGCCGTGCTTGAAGAGATAGTCGCAGTAATCATCGAGATCGACGATCCCCGTCGCCCTCAGCCGGCGCCGCAATCGCCCCTCCAGCATGGTGCGTTTTGCCGGCGGCATCTTGATGCCGCTATAGTCGTAGATGTAGCGGGCAAGCTGGTCGAAGTTTCGCCGGCTAAGTCCCCTGTCACTGTAGTCTCTTGCATCCTGCACTGACACGTTAGGTCTCACTCAAATGGCGGCAAATTCTGAAGCGCTTTGACCAGCGCCTACACCCATCAACGATACCTTGTCGGAGGAGGAGAAGAGCTTGGCGAGGTCGATGATGACAACGAAGCCGTTCTCCCTGCGCACTACGCCTGCAATATACTCGGAGGGCCAGCGCACCCCGATGTCGGGAGCGCTTTCGATCGCCTGATGTTTGAACGAGGTAACCTCGAAAACACGGTCTGCGACCAGACCGAGCGTCAGCACCTTGTCTGTGATCGGAATGTCGATCACCAGAATGCGGGTATGCGGCGTCTTGGCGGTAGCCGACATGCCAAGCCGGAGGCGCAGGTCGATGACCGGCACGCCTTGGCCGCGTACGTCGCGCAGGCCCAGCAGATAGTCCGGCCCATGCGGAATACGAAAGGCGTCCTGATGGTCCAGGATTTCGCGAACCACCTCAACCGGAACGGCGAAGCATTCTTCACCGAGGCCGAAGGTCACATATTGAGCTTCGGTGCTGGTCGCGACCATTTATGCGCTCTCCTTGAAGTCGTTGTCATCGGCGTCGGGACCACCCATGGACATGTCGAGGCTGAAGCCCCTGAGACGAGCCTGCTGCGCGGCGATGCTGTTGTCGGCGCGAGCGGCAGGTGCTCTGGCAGGTGCCTTGATGGCAGGCTTGGCCTTGGCGGCGCCCATCGCCTGATGGATGGGATTGTGTACCGGCTGCGCCTTGCGCGTATTGGCCTGGTCCACCTTGAAGAAGGCAATCGAAGCCTGCAGTTCCTCGGCCTGGGCGGCGAGTTCTTCCGACGTTGCCGACATTTCTTCGGAAGCGCCGGCATTCTGCTGCGTCACCTTGTCGAGCTGCTGGATCGCCTCGTTGATTTGCGATGCGCCGATGTCCTGTTCGCGGCAGGCCGCCGAGATTTCGGCGACCAGTTCGGCCGTCTTGCGGATATCGGGCACGAGACGCGAGAGCATATCGCCGGCCTCGGTTGCGACCGTGACGGTCTCGCCCGAGAGGCTTGAGATTTCGGCTGCTGCCGCCTGGCTGCGCTCGGCAAGCTTGCGCACTTCGGACGCGACGACGGCAAAGCCGCGGCCGTGTTCGCCGGCACGGGCCGCTTCGACGGCGGCATTGAGGGCAAGCAGATCGGTCTGTCGGGCGATTTCCTGAACAATGGAGATCTTCTCGGCAATGGTGCGCATGGCGTTGACGGCACGGTCGACGGCCTGGCCGCTGATCTCTGCGTCCTTGGCGGACTGACGGGCGATCTTCTCCGTCTGGGCGGCGTTGTCGGCGTTCTGCTTGATGTTGGCAGCCATCTCTTCCATCGAGGCGGAGGCCTCTTCAGCGGACGAAGCCTGTTCGGTCGCACCCTGTGACAGCTGCTCGGAGCCGGCCGATAGCTGCTGGCTGCCCGACGAGACGTTGTCTGAAGCCGACAGCGCATCCGCGACGACGCCGCGCAGCCGCTCGACCATCGACAGGAGCGAGACGCCAAGTGTGTCCTTGTCCGACATCGGCTTCGGCTTGACCGTCAGATCGCCGTTGGCAATCTGGTCGGCGATCATTGCGGTATTACGCAGGTTGCCGGTCATGACATTGATGGTGTCGACGAGGTCCTTGATCTCGTCGTTGGTCTTGATCTCGATATTCTGGTTGAGATCGCCGATTGCCACGCCTTCGGCGACGGTCTGGATCTTCTTCAGGCCGCGATTGATCCCGAGCGCGATCCAGATGGCGACGGCAGTCGAGAGCACGAACATGACTGCCAGCGAGGTGAGCAGAAGATTTCGCGCAAAGGCATATTGCGCATCGGTTGCCTGGTCGGTCTCCTGCAGATTAGCAACAATCGCCTGATTGATGCCGTCGACCGCCTCCAGGAGAACCGCGGTCGCCTTGCGGCCTTCATTCATGGAGATTTCCGCCGCTTTGCGGTCGCTTTCGTCCGTGTTCTCCGTCGCCAGCTTCAGGGCTTGCTCGTCCACCTGTTTCCAGGCCGGAAACTGCTTCGAGAATTCCCTGGTTCTGGCAAGGACGGCCTCGTCCTTGCTCTGGGACAATGTCTGCAGGAGCTGATCGATTTTCGTCTCGTTTACGTGAATCTCATTGACGTAATTGGCGATCGCCTGCGGGTCGGTGTTGAGAATGGCATTCTTCTCATTGCGGATGGCATTCAACACGGCACTGGAGAGATCGCCGGAACTGCGCAGATTGGCGGCTGGGCCCTGGATGATTTCGGAAACCGCTGTGTTGAGAGAAGACAGGCTCATGATTGCCAGGACGGACATGCCGGTCGACAGCAGGATCAGGAGGCCGAATGCGAGAGTCAATTTCAACTTGATGGTAAAGCGCATCTCAAAAAAATCCTGGGAAGAGAGGTTCGATGATCTAAGTTTGAAAAGTCAGACGGAGACCGTCTGGATGCGCGAAGACCGATACATTCACCCTTCCGCGAACCGAGGATCAGTTCTTGAGGCCTGCGGTAGCATTCGCCAGCCTCTGATCCGGCGCCTTCCGGCGCCGGATCCTCTTGGTATCAAGCCATCCGCCTAGGCGCTCTGGCGAAAGTCGTTGTCATCGGCGTCGGGACCACCCATGGACATGTCGAGACTGAAGCCCTTGAGACGAGCCTGCTGCGCGGCAATGCCGTTGTCGGCGCGAGCGGCAGGTGCCCTGGCAGCCGTTACCTTGGCGCCAGGCTTGGCCTTGGCGGCGCCCATCGCATGATGGACAGGGTTGTGCACCGGCTGGGCTCTGCGGGCATTGGCCTGATCGACCTTGAAGAAGGCGATCGAGGCCTGCAGTTCCTCAGCCTGAGCGGCAAGCTCTTCCGACGTTGCTGACATCTCTTCGGAAGCGCCGGCGTTCTGCTGCGTCACCTTGTCGAGCTGCTGGATCGCCTCGTTGATCTGCGATGCGCCGATGTCCTGCTCGCGGCAGGCAGCCGAGATTTCGGCGACCAGTTCGGCCGTCTTGCGGATATCGGGCACCAGCCGCGACAGCATGTCGCCGGCCTCGGTTGCGACCGTAACGGTCTCGCCCGAGAGGCTGGAGATTTCGGCGGCTGCCGCCTGGCTGCGCTCGGCAAGCTTGCGCACTTCGGAGGCGACGACGGCAAAGCCGCGGCCGTGCTCGCCGGCACGGGCCGCCTCGACGGCGGCATTGAGGGCAAGCAGATCGGTCTGTCGGGCGATTTCCTGAACAATGGAGATCTTCTCGGCAATGGTGCGCATGGCGTTGACGGCACGGTCGACGGCCTGGCCGCTGACCTCTGCGTCCTTGGCGGACTGACGGGCGATCTTCTCCGTCTGGGCGGCGTTGTCGGCATTCTGCTTGATGTTGGCGGCCATCTCTTCCATCGAGGCGGAGGCCTCTTCAGCGGACGAAGCCTGTTCGGTCGCACCCTGCGACAGCTGCTCGGAGCCAGCCGACAGCTGCTGGCTACCGGACGAGACGTTGTCGGATGCCGACAGCGCATCGGCGACGACGCCGCGCAGCCGTTCGATCATCGAATTGACGTGGCCAAGCAGATCGCCGATTTCGTCTTTGGTGGTGATAACAGCAAATTCCGTCAGATCGCCTTCGGCCACCGTCTGGACCGTCCTGACGGCGCGGTTGATGCCCTTGTTGATCGAGATGATGATCCAGATTGCCGAAATAAGCGCGAGGATCGACGCCGCCGAGGCAATGATGATCAGGATCGAGCGTGCATGCGCATAGGCGTTTGCCGCATCTTGATCTGCCTGCTTCAGCCGCGCGCGTTCGGCTTCGAAGACCTGTGCCAGGACGTGGTCGATCTTCGTGCTCGTTTCGCGGGCTTCGGTCGACGAGATTTGCAGTGCGCCGGCGCTGTTCCCGGCCAGCATCATGCTTCGAACATGGTCGTCGGCGGTACGCCAATTGACCGAAAGATCCTTGATCTGCGACCAATAGGCCATGTCCTGCTCGGTGGCGTTGGCGAGGATCTTTGTAAGATCGGCGTCAAATTCTGCGCGTGCTACATCGCTCTTGGCAATGTAACCTTTGGTCTCGTCGACCGACGCCGATAGCAGCATGTTCTTCTGCTGCCGCAGCTGTTGCAGCACAGCGATGTCGAGGTTCTGAGCAAGGCGCAGCCTTTCGGCCGGCCCCGTCAATGTATCGGACCAATTGTCATTGACCTGGCCGAGTGTGGTGATGCTGTAGACAGCCGTGCCGAGAAGCATGGCAATCACGACAGCAAATGCTAGAAGCAGCTTGAGCTTGATCGTAAAGCGCATCTGGTAGCCCCCTTGCCTTGAAAATTCATGCTGTTGCTCTGGCCGCACCTGCGCGTTGCGAAGAGAAGATCGCCTGCAGGTTCGGGATGATGATGAATTCGCCGCCTCGTTTCACGAGCGCCTGGACGTAGTCCGGACGCCAGCGCATGCCGATGATCGGCGGTGGCTCGCTCGCCGACTGCAACAGCTGCGTGACCTCGTAGACCTTGTCGGTTCGAATGCCGATCAGCGTCGTCTCGCCATCGAGTTCGAGCCCCGTCACGACGATGCGGCTGTCGATCGTTACGTTGCCCGGCTCCATGCCGAAGGCGACGCGGATATCGGCCAGCGGAATGACCTTGCCGCGGAAATTGATGACGCTGCCGACAAACGGCAGGCTGCCGGGAACATTGGTTTCGGGCAGCAGATCCAGGATTTCCTGAACGATGACCGCCTCGATGGCGAAGGTCTCGCCATTCAGGCTGAAGGTCAGGACGGAGAGTTCCTCCGCATCCTTCCAGACGGCGCGATAATCGGATTTTACCTCTGCTTCCATCATCCTGCTGCCCGCAATTGCGCCTCCTGATGTTGTCCGGCGGCGATCAGGTGCACGACATCAAGGATCAGCGCCACGTTGCCGTCACCGAGAATGGTCGCGCCTGAAAAGGTGGAGACGTGGTCGTGCAGCTTCGACATCGACTTGATGACGGTCTGGTGGTCGCCGATGATCTGATCGACGACGAGGCCGACCCGCTGACTGCCGGTCGAGATCACCACGACCTTCTGATAGGGGTCCGGCTCGGTGCCGGTCCGGAACAGCTCGCGAAGCCGCAGGAAGGGCACCAGGTCGTCGCGAAGCGAAATGAAGCTGCGGCCGCGCGAGCGCAGATCCTGCTCGACCGAAAGCTCGAGGCATTCCTCGACGGCTGCCAGCGGGATCACGTAACGGCCATTGCCCACCCGCACGAGAAGCCCGTCGATGATCGCAAGCGTCAAAGGAATTCGCAGGGCAATGTCTGAACCCTTGCCGAACTCGCTGGCGATGTCGATCGATCCGCGCAGCGTCTCGATGGTTTTCTTCACCACATCCATGCCGACGCCGCGGCCGGAAAGATTGGTGACCTTCTCCGCCGTCGAAAAACCGGGCTGAAAGATGAGCTGCAACAGCTCCTTGTCCGTGAGCTGGGCACCTGGCTGGATGAGGCCATTGGCTTCCGCCTTGGCACGCACCTTCTGCCTGTCGATGCCGCGCCCGTCATCCTTGATCGAGATGATGACTTCGCTGCCGGTCTGGTGCGCGGAGAGAATGACGCGCCCGGTCACCGGCTTGCCGGCTGCGACACGATCATCCGGGCTTTCCAGCCCGTGGTCGATCGAGTTGCGCACGAGGTGGACGAGCGGATCAGCGAGCCGGTCGATGACGGTCTTGTCGACTTCGGTGCCTTCGCCCTCGGTGATAAGCTCGATATCCTTGCCGGTCTCGCGGGCAAGATCGTGGACCAGTCGGCGGAAGCGGCTGAAAAGGCTCGCGACCGGCATCATACGCAGGACCATCATCGTGTCCCGCAGCTCGCCGGCGAGCCGCTCGATCTCTTCCGAAACGGAGCGCAGGCCGAGATCCGCCACGGAATTTGCCATCTGGCTCAGCCGCGACTGGGCAATGACCAGCTCTCCGACCCGATCCATCATCTCGTCGAGACGCAATGCCGGAATGCGAACATTGTCTGCCTGCTTCTGCGACTTAGCGTCCGCGGGCTGAACTTTGCCTGCATCAACCTGCTGGCTGGTCGATTTTGATGGCGCTTCTGCTGCCGCCTTTTGTTGGGGCGAGACTGAAGGCGGGGGGCTTGCCGGTTGCGCGGTCTGGAGTTCGCGAAGCTCCATTGTCATGTCGTCCATGACGAAGATGAAGACATCCTCGATCTCGGAGCGAGGCTTTTCGGTCGTCAGATGAACCGTCCAGCCGATGTGGAGGTCACGGGGGGCGAGATCCTGAAGCAGAGGGATGGCATCGATATCGGCTTCGATGCGGCATTCGCCGAGATCGCGCAGTTCATCGAGAAGGCCGAGCGGATTGGTGCCATTGGCCATGGCGTTGGCCGGCAGGCTGAATTTCAGATGCCATGTCTTGGCGCTGCCTACGGGGGAACCGGCGTTTAATGTCGCTGCAACCGTCGGGGCGGCAACAGGTGCTGCCGGTGCGCCGTTTGCGCCAACCGCAAGACGCAGCTTTTCCAGCAGAACGGAGCTCATGGTCTCGTGATCGCCGTTCGGATTTTCCAGTAGCGCCTGCATGTGCCCCTGTGCATCGAGAACGGCACCCACCAGCTCCTTCGTGGCGGAAGCCTCGCCCTTGCGAACCCGGTCGAAGGCGGTTTCGCAATGGTGGGTGAAGGCGGCCAGTTGATCGAAGCCGAACATGGAGCCGGATCCCTTGAGGGTATGGAGCCCTCTGAAGACCGTATCGATCTGAGCCCTGTCGCTCAGATCGCGCATCAGATCGAGGAGGCCGGCCTCGATCAGTTCGAGTTGCTCGGCGGCCTCCGTCCTGAAAACGGCGATCGGATCGAGTTCGTTCATCTGCCCAAAACCTTGCGCACGATCTTGATGAGGTTCTCAGGATCGAATGGCTTCGTCAGCCAGCCGGTGGCACCTGCCGCCTTTGCCTGCTGCTTGAGATCGCCGTCCGATTCCGTAGTCAGGAAGATGACCGGTGTTCCCATATAGGCCGGCAGCTGCCGCAGGCCGCGGATCATGGTCAGGCCGTCCATGGTCGGCATGTTGAGATCGGTGACGATCAGGTCGAAATTGCCCGTCTTCATCTTGCTCAGGCCATCGGCACCGTCGACCGCTTCGGTTACCGCATATCCGGCGTTGGTAAGGGCAATGCGCGTGGTCAGCCGAATGCTGGCGGAATCGTCGACGGTGAGAATATTTGCGCTCATGCTGCTTTTCCTTCTAGCCAGAAGCTATCCTTGTGCCGGTCGCCGCAAAGGAGGCCGGTCCGTTGCAGGACGGTCAGAAAATTGCCGTCTGCGGGTTTGTTCAATGCAATCCTCACGCCCGTCCGGTCGGCCGTTTGCCGTGCGGACAGGAGCAGTTGGGGTAGGGTGAGGTCGATCTCCTCGCTATCGTCGATGTCGATGACCAGGGATCGGCGAAGCGAGGCCGCCTCTTGAAGATAGACCTGGATGATGTCTCTCACATTGGCGATGGTCTTGATCGTCAAAGGGCCATGAAGGCGCAGGATTTCCGTCTGTCCGCTCATGCCGAACCCCGAGATAGCTGAAGTGTTGGAACTGTCGTCTTGGAGCCGTCGCCGCGCTCCTGTTCGAAGAGGCCTTTGATGTCGATCCAACGCCGGCAGAAGGCGGCCACGCAACCGGGGTCGAAATGCGTCCCGCTGCTGTTGACGATCTCGCGAAAGGCGTCGGCGATCGGCCAGGCAGCCTTGTAGGATCGTCTGGAGCATAGCGCATCGAAGACATCGGCTATGGCGACGACGCGCGCTTCGATCGGAATCGAGGCCCCTGCAATGCCCTTTGGGTAGCCCGTGCCATCCCATTTCTCGTGGTGGCTTTCCGCAATCTTGCGCGCGACCTCGATCAGTTCGCTGGAACTGTCGCTCAATATTTCTCCGCCGAAATCCGTGTGCTGCTGCATTTGCAAACGTTCTTCGGCGGTCAGCGGGCCGGGCTTGGAAAGAATGGCGTCGGGCAGGCCGATCTTGCCGATATCGTGCAGGGCGCTGGCAAGAAAGACCGTGCGGCAGCGGCGCTCGTCCAGACCGACCTCTTCGGCAATCATCCGGGCAACGATGGCAACCCGGTCCAGGTGATCCGCCGTCTCGCCGTGGCGGCAGGCGATCGCCCTGGAGAGGCGCCATATGATTTCTTCCTCGTGCCGCTCGATCCGTTTCATGGCTACATCGAAATCGCGCTGCAGCGATGCTGCCTTGGTCGCAAGTGCCAACCGCTCTTCGCCGATGCTGAGAATATTGCGGACACGGATCGTCAGCTCCGCCTCATCGATCGGCTTGTTCAGGAATTCGGTAGCGCCGGCTTTCATCGCCGCCAGCTTGATGTCAGCTTCCCTGCGGGACGTGATCATGATGGCGGGGATATGCGCCGTATGGGAATTCTTGCGCAAATGGGAAATGACGTCGATGCCGTTCATGCCGGGCATCATGTAGTCGACGAGAATGAGATCCGGCGCCTGATCCTCCAGCCGCTCGAGTGCATCGCGAGGATGCAGGAACGACAAGACCTCGCTGCCACTGATGGCTTCGACCGCTCGGCGAAGCGTGGCCACGACAGAAGGACTGTCATCTATGACGAAGACGCGCATAGTTACCCCGCGGAGCGCCCGCTGCAGATATGCGGGGTTCACTCACGTTTATCGGTTTGGATGTTTGGAGACCTTTCGGACGAAAGGGCCGCGTCACAATGATTGTGAGTCTTGGCTGGCTCAACGAAATCGTTAAATGGCTAACGGTGTATTAAATCCGGCTTCAACCTGTGATAGTTTTCGCAATTAACTGCGATATAGTGATAGAATTGCGTATTTCTGATATTAAATATTTGAAGGGGGGCTCAGGCGACGGCGGCTGGCACGCGTCGATGATGGAGAGACGCCGTAGAGGGCGCGATAGCGCGCAGCAAAGTATCCCATATGGCTGAAACCCCAGCGTGCGGCAATATCCGATATATTCTCGTCGGCATCGCCATGGAGCAGCTCGTGATGGATCTGCTGAAGCCGCAGGCGCTGAACGTAGTTCAGAGGATTCATCCCCACATTCTGCTGAAAGGATAGCTGCAAGCTGCGCACGCTTTGCCCGGCATTTCGCGCGATATCCAACACGGTGAATTCTTCGCCGAGATGCGCCTGGATCCAGTCCAGCGCTCGTTTCAGATTGCGAGGCCGTGCGGCCTGGATCATGGTCTTCTGGGCCGATGTCGGCCACGATTGCAGGAATGCGGTGATAAGGGCTTCCTGGAAAAGGGATGCACCCAGCGGCGAGCCGGCAAATGGGTGATCGCCCGATTCCAGAAGCAAGGCCGCCATGAGGTGGATGGTGCGCACGCCCTTTTCCGTGAGGTCGGCCATCGCATCGAAGCGCCGGAAGAAGGCCTCGGGATCGCCATTCTCGAGATGGATCAGTGGCAGGCAAAGAGAGCGGGGTATGGCGAGCGCGATCTTGCAGGCGCTCCGAGAGGCTTTGAGCCTTGTGGGTCCGGAAGACAGCAGCATGAAGGCCGTCCCCGCAGTCGCGCTGAATTCCTGCTCCTCTGTTTCAACCTCGAAGGTGCCGCTTTCGACGAAGTGCAGCTCGATGCGATCGGCAGGGCGAAACAGGTATTGGATCTCGTAGCCAGTCTCAGAAAATATCTTCCAGGCCGCCATTTCCCGGATCATCGCCACGGTGACGTCGATGTGAAACCGCGGGTTTTCCGATCCTTGATCGAAAACGACGGATATGTCGGCAGCACTCAGTTTTTCCTGAAGCTCCGTGGGCTCGCAGGACGACCATGCATATTTGTCAACGGCAATGTTCATTTCTGTTCGATCAGCTTCAGCGGGCTCGCCACGATCTAAATCGCAAGTAGAACCGATGGCCTTCAAGTCGGCGCATATACGCCCGGTGGTAGATATAAGGACCAGGTCTTGCCCAAAGCTTTACTCTGGGTCGATAAAAAGGCGCAACTTTGGGACAACTGCCAGTTTTGTCTCGGCTGTTAACTCCGTATTTCTGACTCCGCCTTAGTTTCCCGAAGACGGTTTCAGGTGAGGTCCAACAGTATGGCGTATGCGGCGGCGAACCGAACATTTGCAACTTCTGCGGAAACCTCCGTTTCCGCAGATAGTTTTATCGACCGGCTGGAAGGTGCCCGATTGCAGATCGAGCAGCGCTTCCTGGACGGCGGCGCGGTTCTGATCACTGTGACGGAGGCGCTGACCAAGCTGGTCGGTCTGCTGGAGCATATTGGCAACTCGCTGAAGGAGGAAAACGCCGCCGAAGCCACCGGTCGCCTGCTTCAGACGGTCGATCTGCTGCATCAGCTGCCGCCCGCCGAAGTGCGCCGTCAGGATAGCGTCGCAATCATCGGCGAGACCGGTCGGTCGCTCGGCGTACATGTGCTGTCGATGGAAGAGACTCTGCGCTATTTGCGAACCTTTGCTGCGACAGCAAAAATTGCAGGCGCAAGGATTCCGGACTTCTCCAGCTTTGCCAGCGAGATCGTCGAACGCATCGAATTTGCAACCAAGGAAGTCAGGGCACTATCGGTGCAGATCCGCTCGTTGGAGGCGCAAATCGAATCCGCCGCTGCCAGCGAAGACAGTTCGCTCGCACAATATCTCGACGGCATTCCATCCATCGCCCGGCGTCTGCTGTCGAATGCCGATGAAATCCAGGTCCAGCGGCGTAACCTGTCGGAACTGGCCGATACCGTTTCCGGCCTTGCGCGAAAAATCCAGAACAAGGTTGCCCACACGCTTTCCGCCATGCAGATCGGCGATATCACGCGTCAGAGGGTCGAGCATTGCCAGACCGCTCACGCGATCACGGAGGCCTATCTTGCCGCTGAAGCTCCGGCAGGCCTTTCGGCTGCGGATCGTCAGCGCCTTTCCGGGCTGGCGATGACTCTCGTCTTCGAGTTGCTCAATGAGACGACCGGAGGGTTCAACCGCGAGACAGGCAAGATTGTAGAGAATATTCGCAGCTTCAGCGGCGACATCCGCACCCTTCTCGGCCTCTATCAGACCATGATGGCGCAGAGCGGCGAGGATGGGAAAAGCCCGATCAATTCGCTGCGCGGCGATCTTTCCGCCGCTCGCGGTGTCGTCGACCGCATCGATGCCGCAGCAGCGGGGGCAAACCGGCTGAGCGAAAAGACGTCGGAGATGGTCAAGGAGCTGACCACGAGCATCCAGACTATCCAGCTCGTGCGTCGCGACATCCAATATATGGCCCTCAACACCAATCTGCGCTGCGGCAAGCTTGGAGAAGAGGGGCGCGCAATCAACGTCGTCGCCGGTGAGCTGCGCTCATTCGCATCCTTGCTCGATGAAGATGCCGAGAAGATACTTACCGGGCTCGGCAAGCTCGAAACGCAAGCGACAGGCCTGAAGGACTGGCGGCAGACCAACGAGCCGGACAATGCCTCCGGTCTCGGCGCCCATATCGACGCTGCGCTGCTGCATATCACCGAAGCCGGCTCTTCCATGGACATGAACGTGAAGGAGCTCCGCCGCTGTGGTGAGGACATGACCTCCCAGGTCGCCGAGATCGTCAGCAGCCTCGATTTCCGGGCAGGAATCGGTGAAACACTGGCGTCCTGCACACGAGAGGTCGGCCTTGCGCGCCGTACAAACTTGGACAAAAGCGGGCTGGAAGCACACTTGGCGGTCATTTCCGAGCGCGTTTTCAAGGTCTACACCATGGCCGCCGAACGCGAGATCCATGCGGCGATCTTCGGCATGGAAAGCCCGGCAGCGGAAAGCGGGCCGGCTTCGTCGAATGACGAGGAGTTGTTCGCCGACGCTCTCTTCTAGTCGTGACGAAGCCTTTTGCTGAGGATCGAGGGGATGAGAACGCGCGTCTCCGCGGGACCGGCTTCGCCCTGTCAGGGCACTCCCCATGAAAGACTGACCTTGTCTTGACGCTACCTTGACAATCCCAGCGCAGATGATCCGGCGTAACAAGATGCGCCGGGTATTGGGATGAATCAGAACACATCGATCGCAACTGCGCCGGATGGCGCCATGTCCAGTGTTGCTCTTCGCGGGACGAAGCTGCCGACATCAGGCGAACCGCTGCGCTCCCGCTATCTGCTGCTCTTGAGAATATTGACCTTTAGCCTGCGGGTGCGCTGGAAGCGTGCGTTTCTCTTTTGGTTTCGCTTCGCTGCCAATCCGCTGCTGACGATGCGATGGTGGCATTTCCTCGCGACGTTTACGGCAAAGCGGGCGTTCCCGGCTCCGCACGATGAATTGCTGCAGAAGCCGTTGTCGAAATTCCTCGTCTACGGCTTGAGCAGTTCCAAGCGGCTCGCACTTCTCATCGACCATTTCTCGATTGCGGAACGGATTCTGTCACGCGAAAGCATGATCAGCCTTTGGCGTGGCGAGTGGCTCGACATGGGCACTGTCCAGGGGCGCAGCGAAGCATATTCATGTCTTATCGCGCTTGCCGATCGCAGCGGCGGACGCCGTGAGGGTGCTTTTGCCATCAAGCTCGTTCGCGTGCGCGACAAGGCCGTTCTCTGCACGGCGCGGTTCATGTTTGTCCATCATGGGGTGGAAGGCCGCTACACATTCGTCGTTGGCAGCATGCAGGGCCCGCGCAATGCCAAGCAGCGCATGGTCGAGGTGACCCGCGACCTCTCCGGCCTGCGGCCGAAGGAGGCGATCCTGGTCGTGCTGCAAGGCCTGACCGTCGAAGGCCGTGCGCAGCATTTCCTTGCCATTTCGCAGGCGAAGCAACCGATCCACTATCGGCGCGGCAGCAAGCAATCGATGATGATGTCGAATATCGACGCCTTCTGGGCGGAACGCTCCGGCGAACCGGACGACACCTTCGGCTTCCTTGTTCCGCACTCGAAAACCTACGGCGCGGACAAGCGCAGCCAGAGCAAGCTGTGGTTCTATAATGTCGGTGAACTCTTCTATTGAAGAGCGAGTGCAAGTGGGTGTGGGTCCGGCCGGATTTGTCAGCCGTGAGCTGGCAAGGAGATCGAGAAGTACGCACGCTCACATTCCGCGGAACTTGAGCTAGCGAACCACCAAGACCGAACGTCGGGGTGACGGTCTTCTAGACGTTCTTGTCCGTCAAGTGGATGGCGACCATCGCCCCGCCTTCCGGCCGGTTTCCAAATTCCAGCCGCCCGCCATGGGCAACGGCGATGGCCTGCACCACGGAAAGCCCCAGTCCGGTGCCGCCGGTTGCGCGTGAACGGGAGGATTCGCCACGCCAGAAGGGATTGGTGTCGATCGCATCCATGTCCTCCGGAAATCCGGGGCCGCGATCGAGAATGCGGATGACGACGCTTCCATCTCGCAGCCGCTCCGTCTCGCATCTCAGCCAGCCGCCATCTGCAGCATAGCGGCAGGCATTTTGGAGGAGTGCCAGGACCGCCTGACGGACCCTTGGCGAATCCGCCGAGATCCGCGCGGGCCGGAGGTCGGCTTCAACCTGCAGCTTGCTGGCATCCAGCATCGGTTTGGCCGAGGCAAGGACTGTTTCAACCACATCGGAAACATCGATCCGCTGGCGCTCGATGACGAGCTTTTGGCCAATGGCCAGGGAAAGAGTGCGCAGATCTTCGACGATGCGCCCCAATCCTTCGACCTGAAGCAGTAGGTCGGATACTATTTTCCGGTCCATCGGAAAGACGCCGTCGAGCATGCTCTGCAGCGATCCTTGCAGGATCGTCAGCGGTGTCCGCAGTTCGTGTGCGACCGCCATGTTGTTGAAGCGTAATCTCTTTTCCATGGTTTCGAGACCTGTCGCAAGCGCGTTGAAGGTCGTGACCAGGCTCGCGACTTCCCGCGTGCTGCGATAGGGCTCGGCAACGCGAACCGAGAAGTCCCCGGATTTCAGGCCTTCGGCAGCGGAGGTGAGTTCTCCGAGGGGGCTCGCGAGCCGCCGCGCCAGAAAGACGCCGATGAGGGCGCAGACCACGGCCGAAAGCAGGCCGCAGACCAGAACGGAAAGCTGAACTTTCAGATCCGTCGGTCCCGTCAGCGCATTGAGGTGTTCGAAAAGCAGCGTAAGAGAGTCTCCGTCGGGAACCTTGCCTTCACTCAGCATCTTATAGGCCGCAGAGGCTTTTGGCGGCAGGGCTTCGGTGATGCTCTCTTCCAGATAGGAGGCATACCAGCTGACCCCTATGTAGGTCAGACCGACGCTCAGAAGCAGCATGATGGTTGTGACGATGGCGGTAAGGGTGGCGAGGGAGACGCAGGGGAATCTGAACTTCTTCATCTCGGATCCGAAAAGCGGTAGCCAATGCCGCGTACAGCAGGAAAGAAGCCGTCCTGCCCCATATCCTCCAGTTTGCGCCGAAGGTTTGAGATGTGCGTATCGACGGTACGCACCAGGGCATCGCTTTCCGGCAGGCAAGCATCGAGGATGTCCGAGCGCGCGAAAGCTTGGGTCGGGTGTCGGATCATATAGGCAAGAATCCGGAACTCGCTGAGGGTCAGGGGCAGCGGAACGCGACGCCCGTCGTTATTGATGAAGGCTGTGTAGCTGCCGAAATCGACTTCCAGAGCGCCGAAACGGCGAACCGTTTCAGCACGGTCCCCCTGCGTCCGGCGCAAGACGGCTCGGACGCGTGCGACGACCTCCTGCGGGTTGAACGGTTTGACGACATAGTCATCGGCTCCGAGCCGCAGTCCGCTCAGGCGGTCTATATCGTCGGCGACGGCGGTGACCATGATGATCGGCGTCGAGCCGACCTGGCGCAGACGGCCGAGCACCCCGAAGCCGTCAAGCTTCGGCAGGCGAACGTCCAGCAGCACGATATCTGGCTTCAAAAGCGCATGATGCTGGAGTGCGGTCTCGCCATCGCCGGCGCGCACGGTGCGAAAGCCGTCTCGCGTCAGATAGGCTTCCAATATCTGCGCGATGGCCGGTTCATCCTCCACGATGAGAACGAGACTGTTGTCCACTCTAGTGCCTTATGCCCCTGATTTTCCTGTCGGCCTTGCCGCCGTGGAGACGCACTATTGCGGACAAAACCGGCTTCTGCAAATTCCAAACAGTCCTTTGACCGTCCTATGGCCGGCTCTGAACATGGCCTTCATGCAATCTTCGCCATTTCTTGACAATCGGACGTCAGCTTACCGTCGTCCAGCCTTGGGAGATTCGGCATGTGGAAGTTTGCATCGCGTTCTTGGAGTTCCGTCTCCGGTGCAACGCGTCTGCGTCAACCGGAAACGCAATCGAATACTGACGGGGGGCTGGCCGTCCTCGGGATGCTGATCGTCTGGACCAGCTTCATCTTCGTTGTCTTCCCCAGGCTCGATCTTGCCGTGGCGCGTTTGTTCTTCCAAGGGCATGCGTTCTGGTTGGCGGAGAACCCCTTCCTGAAGGCGGTGAGGGATGTCACGCGCGGGGGCCAGGTTTACCTCCTCTCCGGCATGGTGCTGCTTATTGTATTGCATGTCTTCCTGCCGAAGCGGTTCAGGTTCTGCGCCCCGCACAAGCCTCTATTCGTGCTTCTGAGTTTTGCTGCCGGGCCGCTTGCCATCGTGCAAACGCTGAAGGTCGTGATCGGACGCGTGCGCCCCCGCGAACTCGTCGAGTTCGGCGGCAATGCGGATTTTACGCCCGTGTGGCAGTTTTCCACGGCATGCAGCAGCAACTGCTCCTTCCCTTCGGGTGAAACCGCGGTTGCCGCCGCGGCGCTTTCCCTGCTGGTGTTCGTGCCTGAACGATACAGATGGGGTACCGCGGCCGTTATCACGCCATGCCTGATGCTGGTCGCGTTCAATCGCGTCGTTTTCGGAGCGCATTTCCTGTCCGACGTGATGCTGGGCTGGCTGCTGACGGTCTTTGCCATGGCGTGGATTTGGCGCTGGGTCGACCTGAATGCGAAGGTGATCGATCGGTTCTTTTCGCGCCTGACATCCAAGTGAGTTCAGTTTGCAGCAGGCATTCGACTATTTCCGCTGCGGTGGCGGCAAGACTTCATCCTCGCGCGACGTCTTCCATGATTGCCGGCCAGAACGGCGTGATCATCGGACGAGGCACCTTGCTCTGCGGGATGGAGCGTCATCGGCCGAAGGCATGTTACAGGTCTTAACAGAACGTTTGTTCACCTTTCCTTTAATTAGGAGTTACCTATTTAGCGTTGGCCGCACCGTCGAATGCGGCACAGGCCCGTGCGGCGCACAATGCAAGGGCTTGCGGCAGGGGCTTTCGGGTGAGAGTGACGGGATGGGGTTGGTAGATTGGGCGCTACGCGGCTTGGCCGACATGGATAACCGATGTAGAGGGCGCGCGCGCACGAGCCGTTACGAGCCATGGATTGTGCACGCCATGGAGAGCTTTGAGCGGGAAATGGTGGTCTTTTACCGACGCTCTCAGTTCAAGATTGTCCGCACGAACGCAATGTAAGCACAGGCGCAAGAGATATCAGGGCAGCGTCGATGCGGTCGCTATCAGAAGCGGCATATGCACCCACGACGATATATAGCTTTATTCTAAATTGATGCTTGCAGACGATCTTGTCGGCTCCGGTCGTTGTGTTAGTCTGCCGTGACATTTCCCGTACGGAGAGTCTTCCAATGGTTATGGTGCGCGAACCGATCCTGAAACCTGTTCCAATCGAAGAATTGAGGCCCACCCAGATCACGGTCGGGATGCGTGAGGTCAAGGCCAAGCGAAAGGCGTGGCGAGCGAAAGCGGAGGCCGACGGCGACAAGGCCGGTGAGTTCCTCGGAAATCACATGATCCCCGCCATACGCGGTCCACGCGGTCGATACTACGTCATCGATCATCATCATCTTTCTCTGGCGCTCCACGAGGAAGGCGTGAAGGATGTGCTGGTGACGACAGTCGCGGATCTCTCGCGGCTCGATCGTGAATCCTTCTGGTTCGTGATGGATTGCCATGACTGGATGCATCCCTTCGATGGGGAGGGAAAACGGCGAGGCTATGAGGACATTCCGAAAAGCATCAAGGATCTGATCGACGATCCCTATCGTTCATTGGCGGGCGAATTGCGGCAAGTTGGCGGCTATGCCAAGGATACGACGCCGTTCAGCGAATTCCTCTGGGCGGATTTCCTGCGCCGCCGCGTCAAGCGCAAGGATCTCGACCGGGATTTCGAGGCTGCGCTGGCGAAAGCACTCGAATATGCGAAGAGCAGGGATGCGGATTATCTGCCCGGCTGGTGTGGTCCGGTTGCCGAATAGGCGCACTCCGCCAAGCGCACAGCGTCGACGATACTTGGTGCCGTGGGTAGCAATGTTCGCGAATGGCGCACTCCGGGCATGATCGGTTCTCTCGCGACTCCGCCCGTCAGTTGACACCTTTTCACCAAGCGCCTATGGGAAAGGCAGCCGGTTCCATCCGGCCGTAAGCGTTTGACGTCAAGCAACGCACTCAACGATCCTCGTCGGTCGGAGTGCGTTTTTTTGTGCCTCCGTCGATCGGGAAAAGCCTGGAGATCATCATGGCTTTCAAATCGACAGGTGACGCGGCACAAGGCCGCCTTCTGCTGCTGAGCGCCATTCTTTTCATGTCCTACCTTTGCATCGGCATGTCGCTGCCGATCGTCCCGATCTATGTGACCGAGCAGCTCGGGCTCGGCAATGGCTGGGCAGGGCTCGGCGTCGGCATCGCATTTCTCGCGACGATCCTGACGCGCGGCTATGCCGGAGGTCTGTCAGATCACCGAGGCCCCAAGCTCGCCGTTGTGCGCGGGCTTGCCTTCTATGCCGCAGGCGCGCTGGACTCATTGGGCGCCGGCCTCCTGGTTCATACCCCCTGGACGTCCTATCTGTTCCTTCTTGCCGGCCGCTTGCTGCTCGGGCTGGGTGAAAGCCTGGTTGCGGTTGGAGTGATCGCCTGGGGAATAGGGCTCGTCGGCCCGGCCCGCTCCGGCAAGGTCCTGGCCTTGGTCGGCGCGGCCATCTACGGCGCTCTTGCCCTTGGCGGCCCGATCGGACTGGCTTTACTCGAGCGTTGCGGATTCGCCGGCGCCATGGCGATCGGTGCCGTTCTGCCTTGCCTCGGCTTGCTGGCGATCTGGCGGCTTCCCGCCGTTGCAGCTCATCCGGCTGCGGCGCGTCCGCCGTTCTGGAGCGTCGTTGGCAGGGTATGGATGCACGGGTTCATCGTGTGCCTTCAGGGCATAGGCTTTGCTGCCATCGGCGCCTTCTTCACGCTCTATTTTCTCGACCGTGGCTGGGGTTATGCCGGTCTGGGCCTGACGGCTTTCGGCGGCGGCTTCGTTCTGGTGCGCGTGCATTTCGGCCATCTGCCGGATCGCATTGGCGGCCTGCCGGTGGCAGCCGGATCGCTCGCTATCGAAACTGTGGGGCAGTTCCTGATCTGGAGTGCAAGCGATCCGGTCCTTGCCCTGGTCGGTGCGTTCCTGACGGGGCTTGGATGCTCGATGATCTTCCCGGCCATGGGGCGGGAGGTCGTGCGTCTTGTCGAGCCGCATCTGCGCGGTACGGCCCTGGGGGGCTTTTCGGCCTTTCAGGATCTTGCCTACGGGCTGACGGGTCCTCTTGCCGGTCTGCTCGCCGACCGTGCCGGCTATGACAGCGTGTTCCTGATCGGCGCGGTTGCTGCCGCCGCCGGTCTGCTGATCGCTCTCTCGCTTCTGCGGGCGCGGGCAACCGCATTCAGCTGACCGAATGGATGGTCCCCGCCGCTTGGCCGGGGCCATCCGCTCCTTTTTTCAGGCCGATGCCGGCTTTCCGCTTGCCGTGACTTCCGCCGGCCAGGTGACGTAGTAGTATTTGCCGTTGAGAGAGCCGAAGAAGGCGTTCTGCTTGGTTGGCTTGTCGATATAGCTTCCGTCGCTCGTCCGCACCAAGCTTCCCTTGTCGCTCCGCTTCAGATGATCCCTCAGGAATTCGTTCCAATTGTCGGTGGCGATCTTCTCGGGCTTGGCCGCTTTGCTGGTCTTGTCGTCCGGGTCCCACGCTTTGATCGTCACGCCCTTGGTCGGGTCGGATACGGACAGAGTACCGTTCTTGAGAGCGGCCAGCATCGCTTTAGCTTGCGGACCGCTGACGGGATCGTTGACCGAAGCCTTCAGCTTTGCGGTGAGCGATTTTATGAAGTCGCTCGACGTGACGTCATTGACCACTTTCGGGGCAGCCGCCGGCGTAGCGGCCTTCGTTGTGCCGGTGTTTTTCGACAACCCTGCAAGGAGGATGCTGAATTTGCTGTTCGAATGAGCCGGGCTGACGGAGCCGCCCAAGACCGAACCTGTAGATCTCGATATTTGCGATGTGTCGTTGTTCGTCGTTTGTCCAGCGCGCGGCGTCCGCGATACGACATGCGAATTGTGAAACCGCAGCGAATTGATGTTGTTCACCATGCCAAATCTCCAGGTCTGCGCTAGCGGCCATCTGTGATCGTCTAGCTTGAGGACTTCCCCTCCCGGGAGGGCGGGTGTGTCATCCCGCGCAAGTTGATATCTTCCATAACTTGCACGAAGCTAGATTATTAGACCTTGCGTTGTATTCTGCGATCCATGGAGTTGATCAGCCGCCATCTGATTTGGAGGGGTAAGGCTTAGCAATTTCTTACGAAGCAGCGAAGACGACACCATAGTGATAGGGCGGCAGCTCTATCGCGGCCAGCAATCTGAAGCCGCCGGCTTCGACGATAGTCGTGACGTCTTCGGGCGCCATGCGCATGTCAGTCCTGGGCCCGCGCGGCTGGCCAAGCACTATCGTCTCTTCCCGTGGCCGGTTGACCCAGTTGACGATGCCGAGCAGCCCTGTGGATTTGAGAACCGAGCGAATGACGTGCACAAGTGCCGGCTGGTCGGGCACACCATGGAACGTGTTTGCCATCAGGACATAGTCGACCTTTTCGGGCAGAGATGTCGCGACATCGCGTGCATCAGCGCATATCCATTCTTTTGCGGACACGCCTTGCCGCAGGCATTCTGCCCGTGCCGTTTCGATCATGGCCTCATCCAGATCGAGCGCGCAGACCTTCCCGGCCACCAACTTTGCCAGGGGTGCAGTGAAGTATCCGTCGCCGCAACAAAGATCGAGGACCGTCATTTCCGGCATAATGCGCAGCGCTCGAAGTATTTCCTCAGGCTTCGGCCAAAGCGCCGACCACCAGTCCCGATCCGGCATCGAGGTCGCCGGAAAAGCCTCATTCATTTTCGATCTCCGCCGATGTTGAACCGGGCGTGCGCATGGCGTCACGTCGCAACGATCATCCCGATATTATAGCTGAACGCAGCGCCATTGCGACGTCAGATGACGGTGGGCGCTGCCGCTGACTGTGTAGCCGAGCCAGGTCAGCGCGGCTAGGTCCATTCACGGCAGCAGCATCACGTCGAGGCTTTGTCATTGGAGACAACCATTCAAACAATCAAAGATTTGTTTTAATGTTTAGAGAATGCTAGGTTCTGCGTCAATGACAAGCGCAAAGATTCAGATGTTCGAGCAATTCGCCGCGTTGGCGCGTGTGCTGGGTCATGCGCATCGATTGGAGCTTCTGGAGCATGCTTCGCAGGGCGAACGGCCGGTTGAGCGGCTAGCAGAGCTTTCCGGCCTATCCGTCGCCAACACCTCGGCACATTTGCAGCAGCTGCGCAGAGGCGGCTTCGTCAAAACGCGCCGCGATGGCAAGCATGTTCTCTATCGGCTTGCCGATGGGCCTGTTCTTGATCTGCTTTCGGCGTTGCGCCGTTATGCCGAGCGCAACAGCGCGGAGGTCCGCGAGATCGCTGCCGACTATTTCGGCAAACTCGACGCGCTGGAGCCAGTTACGCGCGTCGAGCTGGTTAGTCGGCTAAAAGATAAGGATGTCACTCTTCTCGACGTTCGGCCGGATGACGAGTTTGCCCTCGGCCATCTGCCCGGTGCGATCAATATCCCTCTGGAAGAGTTGGAACGGCGGCTTGCCGATTTGCCAAAGGAGCAGGAGATCGTCGCCTACTGCAGAGGTTCCTATTGTGTCCTGTCCTTTGAGGCGGTCGCGGCGCTAAGGGCAAAGGGTTATCGCATTCGTCGGCTGGAGGACGGCTTTCCCGAGTGGAAGGCAGCCGGCCTCGATGTGGAAATGGCAGCCTGACAGAAAGAACATCGTCCTTCGCGACTCAAGTTTCTCAGGCC
Source organism: Rhizobium sp. BR 315 (assembly GCF_050577975.1). Taxonomy (NCBI): domain Bacteria; kingdom Pseudomonadati; phylum Pseudomonadota; class Alphaproteobacteria; order Hyphomicrobiales; family Rhizobiaceae; genus Rhizobium; species Rhizobium sp. BR 315. The sequence goes on from NZ_JARWKZ010000001.1 coordinate 324,057, forward strand.
GAGGTGCTCTTTGACCATGTTGCGGCCGTATCCTGCACGAAATGTCCAGGCGATACTTCCTGATAGGTCCGCTTCGGCGGCACGTAGTCATGCGGCCGGATCGCACTCTTGATCTCTTCGCGCTGTGTTTGTGGCTGCATGCTGCGTCGGGTGGGGTCGGGGATCGGCACGGCCGAAATTAGGCGGCGGGTATAGGGATGCTGCGGATTGTCGAAGATGGCGGCGCGCGGGCCGATCTCGACGATTTCGCCCAGATACATCACGGCGACGCGATGGCTCATGCGCTCGACGACGGCCATGTCGTGCGAGATGAAGAGATATGCAAGCCCCTGCTTGTCCTGCAGGTCGAGCAGCAGGTTGGAGACCTGCGCCTTGACGGAAACGTCAAGCGCTGACACGGCCTCGTCGGCGATGATGAATCTCGGGTTGAGGGCGAGCGCCCGGGCGATGGAGATGCGCTGCCGCTGGCCGCCGGAGAATTCATGCGGATAGCGGCTGGCGACGGCGGCCGATAGACCCACCTGATCGAGCAACTCGGCCACGCGTTCCTTTGCATCCCGCTGGCCCATCAGCTTGTGCGACAGCATCGGTTCGATGATCGCTGCGCCGACCGTCATGCGTGGATTGAGCGAGGCGAAAGGGTCCTGGAAGATGATCTGCGCCATGCGGCGCATTGCCCGCAGCTCTTTGCTCCCAGCCTTGGTGACGTCCTTGCCATCAATGGCAACCGAACCTGCCGTTGCCTCGATCAGGCGCATGATCGTGCGCCCGGTGGTGGACTTGCCGCAGCCGGATTCGCCGACGAGCGAGAGTGTTTCGCCTGGGCGAAGATCGAAGGAAACGTCCTCGACGGCGTGGATGCGGCCGTTCGGCAGATCGAAGCGCACGGCAAGATTGTCGACCTTGAGGATCGGCGCAATATCTTGCGCCACCGGCTTCATCTCGCGGCCTTCCGTGGCCTCGCCGGTCTTTGCATCGACTTCCGGAAAGCGCCGGGGAGCCTCGGTCTCGCCCATGGTGCCGAGGCGCGGGATCGAGGCAAGAAGTGATTTGGTATAGCCTTCCTTCGGTGCCGCAAAAATATCCGTTGTGACGCCGGTCTCGATCATGTCGCCGCGGAACATGACGACCGTGCGATCGGCCACTTCCGCCACCACGCCCATGTCGTGGGTGATGAAGAGGACCGCCATGTTCTCTTCGCGCTGCAGTTCGCGGATGAGATGGAGAATTTCAGCCTGGATGGTGACGTCGAGTGCCGTAGTCGGCTCGTCGGCGATCAGCAGCTTGGGGCGGCAGGCAAGCGCCATGGCGATCATCACGCGCTGGCGCATCCCGCCGGAGAATTTATGCGGATACTCGTTGAGCCGCGACTTTGCCGCCGGAATGCGCACGCGCTCCATCAGCCGCAGGGCTTCCGCCTCGGCGGCCTTCCACGAGAGGTTCTGGTGCAGCACCAGCGCCTCAGCGATCTGGTTGCCGATCGTGAACACCGGATTGAGCGAGGTCATCGGCTCCTGAAAGATCATGCCGATCGAGCCGCCACGAACGGAGCGCATCTCCGCTTCCGAAACGGTGAGGAGATCCTTTCCCGCAAGCAGGATCTTGCCCTCGCATCGGGCTCTGCCCGGGGGTAGCAGGCGCATGGTTGAGAGCGCCGTCACGCTCTTGCCCGAGCCGGATTCGCCGACGATGGCGACCGTTTCTCCTGCTGAGACCTGCAGGTTGATGTTGCGGATGACCGCGCGCCAGCCTTCGGCCGTCTTGAACGAGGTCGTCAGATTTTCGATCGAGAGAACCGGTTGGATCGTGTCGGCCATGATCAGCTCTCCTTTGCAAGGCGCGGATCGACCAGATCGCGCAGGCCGTCGCCGAGCAATTGCAGCGACAGCACCGAGAAGACGATGGCAAGGCCGGGGAAGACCATGAGCCAGGGTGCGTTGTTCATGAATTCCCGACCGGAGGCGAGCATGGTTCCCCAGGTCGGCATGTCGGAGGAGACGCCGACGCCGAGGAAGGAAAGGCTTGCTTCCGCGAGCATCGCCGAGGCGAAGACGAAGGTCGCCTGCACCAGAATGGGCGATGCCAAGTTGAGCAGGACATGGCGGCCGAGAATCTGCCAGGTCGGCAGACCCATCGAGATCGCCGCCTCGATATAGGGCAGTTCTCTGAGAACCAGCGTCGAGCCTCGCACGATGCGGGCAAGACGCGGCGCATAGGTGATGCCGAGCGCCAGGATCACGGTTACCAGCGACGGTCCCAGCGCTGCCACGAGCGCGATGGCAAGAAGAATGTCGGGAAAGGACATCATCGCATCGAGCAGACGCGAGATCGGTGCATCCAGCCTGCGGAAATATCCGGCGATAACGCCGAGAAACACGCCGAGCGCGGTTGAAATGCAGACGACACCGAGGCTGACCAGCAGCGAGATGCGGCCGGCGAAGATCGCACGCGAGAAGATGTCACGGCCGAATTCGTCGGTGCCGAAGATATGGGCTGCCGACGGCCCCTTCAGCTTGTTGACGATCGACAGCTTGTTCGGCGCGTAAGGGGCGATCCACGGCGCCAGGATGGCCGCGACGATGACGACAAGCAGGATGATGGCGCCGAAGAGCATGGCCCGGTTGCCGAAGAGGCGTCGCAGGCTCGAAGCGAAGGGAAGCGTGAAGGAGCCGACGGTCATAGGCGCACCCTCGGATCGACGAGAATATAGAGCATGTCGACGACGAAATTGATGAGCACGTAGATGGCTGCCACGACCAGAAGCGCGCCCTGGATCACCGGATAGTCGCGCCGGAGAACGGCTGAGACGACGAGATTGCCGACTCCGGGCAGGCCGAAGACGGTCTCAGTCACGACAGCTCCGGCGACGAGCATGGCGACGGAAAGGCCGATGACGGTGATGATCGGGATCATCGCGTTTTTGAGCGCATGCTTCAGGATGACGCGGCCTTCGCTCGCTCCCTTGGCACGGGCCGTGCGCACATAGTCGTCGCCGAGCACGTCGAGCATGGCGGCGCGGGTGAAGCGGGTGATCATCGCCGAATTGACGACACCCAGCGTAATTGCCGGCAGGACGAGATGGTGCAGACGCTCGAGGAAGTCGGTATCCGGGCCGCCATAGCCCGAAGCCGGGAACCAGCCCTGGCCAACGGCCAGGATCTGGATCAGCATCAGACCGAGCCAGAAGCTCGGGACACTCGCCGCCACCATGGTGAGAACAACGACGATCTGATCGAAGATCGTTCCCCGCTTGACGGCCGAGATGATTCCGACGGGAAGCGCGATCGCCGTGGCGATCAGGATGGAGAACAGCGTCAGGAAGAAGGTCGGCTCGGCGCGAGCGGCAAGCGCCTGGGTGACTGGCTGGTTGAGAAAGATCGATTGCCCGAGATCGCCCTTGAACAGGCCGAGCACGAACTGCGCGTATTGAACGAGCAGCGGCGCGTCCAGCCCCATCTTGGCCCGCAATTGTGCAATGTCCTGCGGCGTGGCGTCGGCCCCGAGCATGACGGCCGCCGGATCGCCCGGAGTAACCCGGACGATAACGAAGACGACCGTCACGACGAGCGCGAGCACAATCACCATGCCTCCGAGACGTCGCAAAAGCGCCTGGGCGATCTTTGCCATGTGCGTTCAGCCTTATTTCTTCGGGGTGACGTTCCAGAAGTGCGGCCAATAGGTCGGCGTATAGCCGGTGACCGAGGCGGAGACGCCCGAAAGGGCGTTGAAGTTGCCGACCTTGTAGAGAGGCGCATCGTCGTAGATCACGGTCTGGATACCTGCCCATGCCTTCTGTTTCGCGTCGTCGCTCGTCGCGTCCATGTAGGTCGAGACAGCCTTGGCCTTCTGATCGGAGACATACCAGCCGGGATAGCTGTCGGTGATTGTGTTGATCGTGGTCGGGTCGCCGGGGAAGTTGGAGTGCGTGATGAAGATATCCCACTCTTTCGGATCGGCGCGGCGGGTCGTCAGCGTTGCCCAGTCGACCACCTGCATGTCGACCTTGAAGCCCGCAGCCTCCAGATAAGCCTTGGCGACCTCGCCGATTTTATAGTGGAATTCATACTGGCGGCTGGTCAGAAGCCGCAGCGGTGTGCCGTCATATCCGGCGTCCTTCAGCAGCTTTGCCGCCGTTTCGGGATCGCCTTCGCCATAGCGCGCAACGCCGGCCTCAGTGTGCCAGAACGAGCCTTTCGGGAAGATGGAGCCATCGACGCTGAAGAAGCGTTGATCGTTGAAGGCGGCAAGCATCATGTCGGAAGAATTCAGCGCGGCCTGCGCGGCCTGGCGCAGCGGCTTCTTGACCAGCAGGCCCTGCTTCATGTTCATGTTGAGCGATACCCAGCCGGTATTCTCGAAGATGACGGGCTTGGCGTTGCCGCTCTTTTCGATGCGCTCATAGGCGCTGACAGGCAGGGAGTCAGCGAAATCGAACTGCCCGGAGATCAGCCCTTCGACGCGGGTATTGGCATCCGGCACCGGCACGAAGCGGATTTCCTTGGCGACGGCGTCGCGCTTGCCGGCATAGTTGTTCGGCTCGCCAACGGGCGACTTGTAGCCGTCGAAGCGCACGAGCTGCGTATACTGGTCCGGCTTGCGTTCTTTCAGCATGTAAGGGCCGGTGCCGATGAAGTCGGTAATCGTGTCGGCAACCTTGGCTGCTGGAAGGATGATCGAGGATTGGGAAAGCGTCGCCAGCAGCGGCGCATAGCGCGACTTCAGCTTGAAGATCACGGCATGATCGCCATCGGCCGTCAGGCTGTCGACGATCGTGGCAACCTGCTTGCCCTTGGAATTGACGTTCATCCAGCGCTTCAGCGAGGCGACGACATCCTTGGAGCCGAAATCGCTGCCGTCGTGGAACTTGACGCCTTCGCGCAGCGGAATGCGATAGGTGAGGCCATCCTGCGAAATCGTCGGCATGGCAGCTGCCAGCAGCGGAACGGACTTCCATTGGCCATCGTAGGTGTAGAGCGTCTCGAAAATATGCTGATCGACCGTCAGCACGATATCGGTGGGCGTCTGCATGGCATCGAGGGTGGGCAGCTCGCCGATGGTGGCGACGGTCAGAACGCCGTCTGACGTCTGGGCGATCGCCAGATTGCTGGTGCCGGCGAGCATAGCCAGCGTGAGAAGAACGAATGCGCTTTTCATCATCATCCCCTTTTTGTCAGCCGTCCTCTTAGGACCGTCGCTTTTGTCAATCGGCATGCATGCAACCGGCTTTTGTCCTGGTCGATGTCAGGTTCAAGGCATCGCGGTTCGCCAAAGCGTGGCCGTTGCCTGCATGGCGCCGCGATCTTCCGCAGGCTCATGGTGATCGAATATGGACAGCAACTAGGCGGCGTTCATTTTCGGAAGGCCTGCTGCTGCGCTGTTCACCCGTTGATGTCTTATTGTGTAATTTTTTTTCTTAATAACGACATGATATTCGTCATTGTCAACGGCTTTTTGTTAATTCGCATATCTTCATGTAAATTATTTTCGTAATTCGATGGATTTGCGCGTGGATTTTCATGAGTACAACTAACCGGCGGTGAGGCGTTGAAGCGCAGAGGACGCTCGTTCGATGGACAGTCCTGGTCGGGATCCGCCACACCGGCCACGTTCGCCAATCATCTCGAAACCGTAAGGTTCCGGCAAAGTGGGCGGCAGGAATGGGCGATAGGGTCGCATCGGCTCAAGCGAGCCGAAAGTCCAGACTCACCACGAAGGAGTGGAACATGTTCAGAAAGTTGCTTGCGATCGGGATCATCTCTGCGGCCGGATTGGCGGCGGGCACGGCATTGGCTCGCAACGAGGAGGGTACGATCGCCAATATCGATGCAAAGGCGGATCAGATCACTCTGTCCTCGGGCACGGTCGTCAACCTACCCGAAAACATCGAAGTCGAATCCCTGAAGGTTGGCGAGCACGTCTCGGTAAAATACAGCGTACAGAAATCCGGCCATACCCTGGCGTCGCAGGTTCGGCCGGTGAAATAGGCTGAAAACGGCAGCCGATTTTCAGATTCTTGGAAAGGACAGGCAGACCTGGAGCCCAGGCCTGCCATCTTTCAGTGTGATCGGGGCTGAGTGCAGGTCCGCTGTTGCCTTGACCAGGCTCAATCCCAATCCGCTGCCGGGTGTCGTGCGGCTCTTGTCCAGGCGGTAGAGCCGCCTGAACACCAGCTCGCGTTCCTCTACCGGAATACCCGGGCCATTGTCCGAGACGCAGGCGAGATAGGCTTGATCCGTTACTGTCAGCGTCATCGAGATACGGGTCCCGGCCGGGCAATGGGTCATCGCATTCTCGATGAGATTGACGAAGAGCTGGGTCAGCAGCTCGCGGTCGCCGTTGATTGTGGACGGCGCGGATGCCTGCAGCTTCAATTCCAGCGTCTGCGCATTGTCTTCAGCAACATGTTCATAGATTTCCGCCACCGAGGCCATGATTTCGCGTAGATCCAAAGGTTTGAAGCGGGCCTTGCCGGCGCCCGCCTCGATTTGCGAGATTCGCAAAAGCGCGCCGAATGTCGCGTCGATCCTGTCGCATTCCTCGCGAGCGTCGAGAAGCAGGCCCTCGACGGTCTCGGACTGCCCTTGCCGCTGCAAAGCCAGCTCGATCGTCATGCGCAGGCGATTGAGCGGCGTTTTCAGATCATGGGCGATATCCGCGCTCACCTGGCGCATGCTTTCCACGAGGCTGGAGAGCCGGCCGAGCGCGTGGTTCATATGAGTGGAAACGACGTCGATGTCGTCTCCATTGCCGCGAACCGGAATCCGGCAGGCGAGATTGCCACCCGAGACCTTAATCATGGTGCGCTCGATGGATTCCAGCCGCCTTGTCGCCCGTCCGGCGAGCAGCGCGCCTCCGACGATCACCACGGCCACGATGAGGCCGGAAGCCCACAGGAAGCTTGCGAGGACGATATGTTCGATAGCGTCGGTCTCGCGGTAGCTTTGTCCGACGACGAGCGAGTTGCCGCCGACATTGCCCGCCATCACCCTTATCGGGTCGTTGCCGCTTAGTCCGAGAACGGCTGCCGGCATGGTCGAAAGTCCAGGCTTGATTTGCGATGTCCTGATATTGCCTGCCAGCTTCTCTCCTCGCTCGTTCAAGAGAAGGAATACCTGATCCTCTGCATTCTTGAGCGCAGAATATGTATCGACGGCGGCGATCAGGTCTTCGAGATCGTCGGACGAATAGGTCGACGCGACGACGGAATAGGTGTCGCCCACGGACCGATCGATGGCCCGGGCAAGTTCCCGTTCCATCAGCCCGTAAGCAATCGCGCCCGCCACTAGAAGGGCGACGATGAAGAAAAGTCCGAAGGATAAGGCCAGCCTGAAAGGCGTGCTGCGCAGCAATCTAGCGCGGCGCATGCATGCAATATCCCGTGTTTCGGACCGTATGAACAAGCTGTACGTCAAACGGCTTGTCGATCTTTGTTCGCAGGCGGCTGATGTGCGTTTCCACTACGCTCGTTTTGGGATCGAAATGGAAGTCCCAGACCCGCTCAAGCAGCATGGTTCGCGTGAGCACCCTGCCTTCGGCCCGCATCAGAACCTCCAGAAGCGTGAATTCCCGGGGCTGAAGATCGATCGGCGTGCCTTGCCGGCTGACTTGCCGTTTTACAACATCGAGCTCGAGGTCTGCGATCCGGAGCACGGTCTTGCGATCCTGTACGGGCGGCCGTCGCGCCAGCGCGTTCAGCCGTGCGAGCAGTTCGGAAAAGGCAAAGGGCTTGGTCAGGTAGTCGTCGCCGCCTGCCTCGAGCCCCTCGACCCTGTCTTCGACGCCGCTCATGGAGGTCAGGAATATGGCCGGCGTCTCGACCTTGGCGGCCCTGGCGGCCTTGACCAGCGAAAGGCCGTCAAGGCCCGGTATCATGCGATCGACGATGAGCACGTCGTAGTGTTCGCGGGTTGCCTGGAACAGCGCATCCGTACCATCGCGGATCACATCGCAGACGTGCCCGGCTTCGCTGAGGCCGCGCGAGATGTAATCGGCAGTCTTCCGGTCGTCCTCGACGACAAGTATTTTCATGCTTCGGCTGCGCTCCGTTGATCGTGATACGCGCGGAAATATGGCTTCCGAAGGTGTCAGCAGCCTGAACGGGTACTTACAAATCCGTAAGGTCGCTCGGATCTCAAATATTGGCTCCTTACGAAACGGTATGCTCCCCGCAAAGACCACGTATAGGCGGCTCCATAGAAAGGATGGCGTCGACGTCGCAGCAAATGCGGTCGGCGGATCAACCTGAGACCGTAGGTCACAAACCGGAGCCATCCCCATGAACATGTCCAAAGCCGCCCAACGCGTCCGTCTCGTCGCTCTCGCGGGGCTCATGATGCTGCCTGTCGCCGCTCATGCCGCGGCACCCCGCCCATGCGAAGATGCGCTCAAGGAAATGCGTGCCGCAAAAGCGACCGCAAAGCTGAGCGTGGACGACAAGGCCAAGGTCGATGCGCTCGAGGCAAAGGCGGTCGAACGCTGCAATGCCGACGACGACAGGCGGGCCGATGGCTTTCTGGACGACGCGATGAAGCTGATGAAGAAGTGATCCCGATCAGCGAGGCATAAGCAACATGACCCAGCAATTTCTAACAGGCCTCGAGCCGCGCTTGAACAGAGTTCCGCGCGTCACGGTCGATTTCTGGCTGATCAAGCTGTTGGCGGTAACGATGGGCGAAACCGCTGCGGATTATCTCGCCGTCAACATGGGGCTTGGCCTTACGCTGACGTCGCTGATCATGGCTGCGGTGCTCGTCGGCGCGCTTGCGATCCAGTTCCTGCAGGAGCGCTACGTCCCCTGGGCTTATTGGATCGCCGTCGTCCTGATCAGCGTTGTGGGAACACTGCTGACCGACAATCTCTCGGACAATCTCGGTGTTCCACTGGCCGTCTCCACGGTTGGTTTCAGTATTGCGCTGGCGCTCACCTTCTTCGTCTGGTGGAGGATGGAAGGGACCTTGTCCATTCACTCGATCTACACGGCCAGGCGCGAGCAGTTCTATTGGCTGGCCATTCTCTTCACCTTTGCGCTCGGGACGGCGGTTGGCGACCTGATCGCGGAACAGTTCGGATTCGGTTACATAACGACCGGTCTGCTCTTCGCAGGGGTGATCGTCGCAGTCGCGATCGCCTATTTCGGCTTCAGGCTCAACGCCATCCTGGCATTCTGGGTGGCCTACATCCTCACGCGCCCGCTCGGAGCCTCCTTCGGGGACTATCTTTCGCAGCCCGCGGAATATGGAGGGCTCGGCTTCGGCACTATCTATACGAGCTGCCTGTTCCTCATCGCAATCGCGGCAACGGTCATCTACATGACGGTAAACTACCAGTCGGAAGTGTCGGTCGAGGCGTAGAGCTATCCTCTGTGAGATCGGGCAACCAACCCGATCTCATAGCTCGGCAGCAGATGCCTCAATCAATATCGCCGAAAGCTGCGAGGATGCGCACCCAGGAACGGATGCCCTTATGAAAACTCGAGAGATCGTATTTTTCGTTCGGACTGTGGACGCGGTTGTCGAAGCGGGCAAAGCCGACCAATAGCGCATCGCAGCCAAGGCGACGCTTGAACTCGCCGATGATCGGGATCGATCCGCCCGTTCCAGCCAGCGCCGCCTCGCGCTGCCATTCCGCGCTCAAAGCTTCCAACGTCTTGCGCAGGAAGGGGCTGTCGGGTGGCATAATCGTTGCAGGTGAGAGGCCATGGTCCTTGAAGCTGACCGAGCAGTCGGCCGGGATGCGAGCGCGCACATGGGCCTGGAATGCGTCGCGGATGGCGATCGGATCCTGGCCCTCGACCAAGCGGAAGGAAATCTTGGCGCTCGCCATGGCCGGAATGACTGTCTTGAAGCCCGCGCCGGCGTAACCCCCGCTCATTCCATTGATTTCGCAAGTCGGGCGTGCCCAGATCTGCTCGAGGATCGAGCGATCCTTCTCGCCTGCAGGGATACTGAGGCCGACATCGCGAAGGAACCCTTCTTCATCGAAGGGCAGAGCCTGCCATTGTTTGCGAACCGCTTCCGGCAGTTCTCGCGTGCCGTCGTAGAAGCCGGTGATGGCGACGCCGCCATCCGGCGTGCGCAGGCTGGAAACGATGTCGGCAAGGACCTGCAACGGATTGCGGGCGGCATTGCCGAACATGCCGGAATGCAGATCGCGATTGGCGCAGGTCACCTCGATCTCCTGACCGACCATGCCGCGCAGCATGGTCGTGACAGCCGGCGTATCATGATCCCACATGTCGGTATCGCAGACGAGAACCGTATCCGCGGTAAGCTCGGCTGCCGTCTTGTCGAGGAAGGGAGCCAGACTCGGGCTACTTGCCTCTTCCTCGCCTTCGAACAGCATGCTGACCTGGATCGGGAGGCTGCCCGTTAGCGCTTTCCAGGCGCGGCAGGCTTCAACGAAGGTCAGCAGCTGCCCCTTGTCATCCGATGCGCCGCGCGCGACGATGGCGGTGTCGCCGTTTTCCAGCGGCTGCAACGTCGGCTCGAAGGGATCGGTATTCCAGAGTGCCAGCGGATCGACGGGCTGCACATCGTAATGACCGTAGAAAAGCACATGCGCTCCGGATGCAGCCCGATCGTGACCAACGACCATCGGGTGGCCGGTGGTATCGCGGACGGAGGCATCGAAACCGATGGCCGCCAGCTCTGCGGAAAGCCATTCTGCTGCTTGGCGGCAATAATCGCCATAGGCAGGATCGGTCGAAATGCTGGGAATGCGGATAAGCTCGAACAGCCGCTCCAGACTTTCATCGATCGTGCGGTCGACATGGGTAAGAACGGCATTGATCTGTTCGGTCGAAGGCTTCGGCATCGGTCGTTTCCAGGCTGTTGGTTTCGCCTTCTGCCATGGGCAGGTGGCGGATCATGCAAGGAAACGACCTGTGTTTCAAATCCTTAGCGCTCTCGCCGACACATTATCCGTTGTCGGAATCAATGTATGATCGTGCAGCTGTGATCTTGCACGTCTTCGCCGCCCATGCTGGGCCGGGCGACGTCCGTCAGCACGATGAAGCCGGGGCCATCGGCAAAGTTTGCGCCGACGACAACGAGGTTGTGGTCGCCCATTTCCTTGGCAGGATCCTTCAGCGTCTTGGCGAGTGCGAGGAACGGATTGAAATCGCCCAATGTCTCCCCCTTGACGCGCAGTGCGGTGAACTGATGGCCTGCAACGGTATCGGGTAGCGGCGCCCAATCCGTGCCGATACGATCGGCATCCGCCTTCAGCGCGGCTCGGGCCTCGGCGCTGAGGCAGTCGACATGGATGTGCAGCTGGTTCTGCGAACGAGCCTGCTGTGCGTTCACGGCAAGGCTCAGACCATCCCGCGGGACGGCGCGCGGCAGGCGGGCATCGACATCGCCATGTTCGGACCAGGCATCGGCGAAGAAATTGTGTGTCGCCGGATCGAGGAGGGCGGCACTTTCAATCCCGGTGATCTTGTCCGTGGGGATCAGTAGAACCTGCGCGATGCCTCTCAGGTCCTTGAGGATCGCATAGTGCTCGGCTGTGTTGACCGAGAGACACGGGGCGGTCTGCACGACGCATTTGTCATGCACGATCTTCCACAACACCTCGGAATCTGCAAAGGCGGGAGCGAAGAGGAGAGGAAGAAAAGAAACGGCAAGGGCCGTAACGCGGCGGAAGACTGTCATGCACAAAGATTCCCTTGTTCAAATCGATTGGGCATTCCTCGAAATTCCCTGAAACATAATCCGAGCCTGTGAGGCGGTTATGACGGCATGACGGGCGAGAAGCCAGAGCCGTCGACAGTATCGGCCTTGCAACCGGCTGGTATCAGTTTGGCTTCATTCTAGCTTAAGGCCGCTTTCAGCTTGGTTGCCTAAATGGCAAGGGCCGGGGAGAACTATGCCCCGCTCCAGGACGGAAAGGTTGCCGTCATATTCGGTGCTGTGACCTTTCAGATGTCGAGGGCGGGGTGTTCATAACGCTCGATCGCCGCAATCCAGCAGCGGAGCGAAATAATCTGGAGCTTAAAATGGGTATCGGAAAGCTGATTGAAGAAGTAGCAGGCGCTGTCGCTGCTGAAGACGCGGTAGAAGCCGTCGATCCGAATGCGGGTATCCTGACAAAGGCCGCCGCCGCGGTCGCCGGCTTTGAAGGCGTCAACAAGCTGATGGATGTGCTGAAGGAAAAGGAAGAGCAGCCGGCCGCCGCCGCCAGCGGCGATCAGAACGGCTGACCGCCGGGCGCCGCCTTCCTATTACGTTGATATTCCGCGACAAATTTGAGAGCCGGGCTTGTCCCGGCTTTCTGCTTTCATGAGGCTAAATCGTACCGGCGACTTGCTGTGGCCGCCACGTAAGCGGACGATCTCAGCCAGAATGCTGAGAAACATACTCTCTCAATTCGTGGCATCGGCATTCTCAGATGTTCATTCCAAACAATCACCAGCTCTGAATGATCGAAGGTCGTTTTGTCCCGACCGCTGGTGTCAAGGCTCGCGCCCGCGAACTCGAACGGATTTGTCCTGACATCGGGGCTTGACGAAATAAAGCCAGGCATTAATTTAAACGGAGGCGCCTCCGTTTATTTGGGGCGCACATTTTCTTAATTCAGATGAGCGGCTGCCATTATGTCCCAGTGCCGTCGACCTCGTCTTCCTAAAAATCATACAGCAACCGATAGACCGTCGAACAGGTTCTTCTAGATTTCGTAGGTCTCATCTTCGTGACGATGGCAGGAGCTTATCATGACACGAACCATCCGTATCGCACTCGATATCAATGGGCAGCGACACGAACTCGATATCGAGCCGCGTGTGACACTGCTTGATGCGCTGCGCGAGCATCTCTCGCTCACCGGCACCAAGAAGGGCTGCGATCAAGGCCAATGCGGCGCCTGCACCTGCCATGTCGACGGCAAGCGCGTGCTCTCCTGTCTGACGCTTGCAGCACAGGCCGACGGCCGCCAGATCACGACGATCGAGGGCATCGCCGGCGATGGCGGCGATCTGCATCCGGTGCAGGCAGCGTTCATCGAGCATGATGCCTTCCAGTGCGGCTATTGCACCCCGGGCCAGATCATGTCGGCCGTCGCCTGCATCCGCGAAGGTCATGCCGGTTCGGATGCGGAGATTCGTGAATATATGTCCGGCAATCTCTGTCGATGCGGGGCTTATAACAGCATCGTCGCGGCGGTGCGCCAGGCTGCGGAGGTGGCATAATGCGGAACTTTTCGTATTTACGGGCGAACTCCTCGACTGAAGCCAGCCAGGCGGCACAACAGGCCGGCGCCCTGCTGCTTGCCGGCGGCACGACGCTGCTCGATCTTGCCAAATGCGGTGTCAGCGAGCCCGAGACGGTCATCGATATCACCCATCTTTCCGGCATGAGCGGCATTACGGTCGATACTGCTGGCGCCACGATCGGTGCGCTCGCGAGGATGAGTGAGGTCGCGGACCATAGGGATATTCGCGCGGCATTCCCTGCGGTTGCGGAATCGCTGTCGCTTGCAGCATCCGCCCAGCTCCGCAACATGGCGACGATCGGCGGCAATCTCCTGCAGCGGACGCGCTGTTCCTATTTCCGCGATCCCGGCGCCTTTCCCGCCTGCAACAAGCGCAACCCAGGTTCCGGCTGTTCGGCGATCGGCGGCGTCACACGCAATCACGCCGTGCTCGGAACGAGCGAGGCTTGCATCGCCTCCTACCCCGGTGACCTTGCGGTTGCTTTGGTGGCATTCGACGCGACGGTGGAGACGGATAGTCGCAAGATTGCTGTCGACGATTTCTTCCTTGTTCCGGGCGACACGCCGAACAAGGAAACGATCCTTCAGCGTGGCGAGATAATCACCGCCGTCACCATTCCCGCTTCCGCCGCCGCCCGGAACTCGGCCTACATCAAGGTCCGAGATCGGCAGTCCTACGAATTCGCTGCTGCGAGTGCTGCCGTTGGCCTTGCGCTCGAAGCGGATGGCAGGACCGTGTGCGATATTCGTGTTGCACTTGGCGGCGTCGCCACCAAGCCCTGGCGAGCGCGAACAGTGGAGCAGGCGCTCGTCGGCAAGGCGCTCACTCCGGAGGCCGTGGCAAAGGCCAGCCGGCTCGCCATGGAGGGCGCCGTCGCATATGGCGGCAATCGTTACAAGATCGAACTTGCGCCGCGCGTCATCGCCCGCGCCATTCTGAAGATGGGAGGCCTGGCATGACCATGATGGAACCACGCAAACATGGCAATGCTTCCGACGGTACGGTCGGCGGCCGTCAGTCGCGCTTCGAAGGCAATATGAAAGTGACTGGGGCGGCGACTTATGCGCTGGAATATCCGGTCGAAAACCTGGCTTATGCCGTCCTTATCCAGAGCACGATTCCGGCCGGCCGTGTCGTCAACGTCGACGTTTCGGCGGCGCTCGCAATGCCGGGCGTGCTTCTGGTGCTGACGCCGGAGGACGATCTCGGTCTCAAACTGTCCGCTGACTGGGGCGGCAATAAGCCGGTCGAAGGACCCTATTATCCGCTGCCGCGACAAGTGCAGTTCAACGGTCAGTCGATCGCCGCTGTCGTGGCGGAAAGCCGCGAGCAGGCGACGGAGGCGGCCAGGCTGGTGCGCGTCACCTACGAAGCGAGCAAGCACGTCGCCGATCTCAACGATCCGAATGCCGGCGAGGGTATGGTGGTGGAGCCGCTCTCGGCTGCCTGGGGCGATGCCGAGGCAGCACTTGCTGCATCCCCGGTGCGGATCGAGGCCGAATATTCCACGCCGCGCGAATATCATGTGGCGATGGAGCCGCATGGTTTGACGGCGAAATGGGATGGTGACCAGCTGACGATCTGGGAGCCAAGCCAATGGTCGCACGGCATGGCGCGCATGTATTCCGAATGGTTCGATATGCCCTATGAAAATGTCCGTATCATCTCGCCCTTCATCGGTGGCGGCTTTGGATCGAAAGGGCAGCCGCTTGCCTATGGCGCTGTCGCAATCGCGGCCGCGAGAAAACTCGGCCGGCCGGTGAAGCTCGCGGTGACGCGCCCGCAGAATTTCACCAGCTATGGCGGCCGTGCCGGAACCAGACAGAAGATCGCGCTGGGCGCGACGGAAGATGGTATCGTGCAGGCGATTGTTCATCGCGGCGCCAGCGAGACCTCCATTTATGCCGATTGGCCGGAGCAGACGGGAGCAGCGACGGCGGTGCTGTATAAGGTCGAGAATTTCTCTTCGCAGCATCGCATCGTGCCTCTTAATAGCGTGACCCCCGGGGCCTTGCGTGGGCCGGGCAAGAATCCGAGCGCCTACGGCATAGAATGCGCGATCGAGGAGCTCGCCTATAAGCTCGGCATGGATCCGCTGGAGCTCCGCCTGAAAAATTATGCAGATCACGATTATCAGTCCGGCAAGCCGTGGTCGACGCGGCGGCTGCGCGAGGCGCTGACCGAAGGCGCCGAAGCATTCGGCTGGTCGCGGCGCAGCCACGCGCCACGATCCATGCGAGATGGCAAGAGCCTGATCGGTTGGGGCATCGGCTGCGGTACCTTCCCGGTCATCCGGGCGCCGAGTGAGGCGATGATCCGCATCCTTTCCAGCGGCAGGGTTGAGGTCGTCAGTGGCGCCATCGACATGGGGCAGGGGACCTATACGATCCTTGCCCAAAGTGCCGCGGAAGTCTTCGGCATTCCGGTAGATCAGGTCGAGGTGCATCTCGGCGATTCACGCCTGCCTGGCTCGGCGATCGCTGGCGGTTCGATGCTCGCCGGCTCGATCATGGGGGCCGTGCACAAGGCTGCGGTCGCGGCCCGTGACGAGCTCATCGGCCTTGCGCTCAGCGATGCCAACTCGCCGTTCCGCGAGACGGGTGCAAATACACTGAACTTTGCCGAGGGCCGCATCGCAGCGCCCCGCGGTGAGGCACCATCGCTGACGCTGGCAGAGCTCATGTCTGCGCTCAAGCGCGAGGAGATCGAAGTCCGGCGTAATACTTTGCCGGACGGTGCGAACGCGCAGGAGCAGCTCCAGGCCTGGACCACCATGGCTAGGGTTCAGGGGCCGACCATGGGCGATTATTCCATGCACAGTTGGTGCGCCCATTTTGCCGAGGTGCGCGTCGACGAGGATTTCGGCACGGTGCGCGTCTCCCGCATGGTCTCCGCATTCGATTGCGGCCGCCTCTATAATCCCAAGCTCGTCGAAAGCCAGTGGCGGGGCGGCATCATCATGGGCATCGGTCAGGCGCTTCTCGAGGAAGGCTTGGTCGATGTTCGCAATGGGCGAACGGTCAACAACAATGTCGGCGACTATCTCGTGCCGACGAATTCGGACATTCCGGATATCCAGGTGATTTCCGTCGGCGTGCCTGATCATCATGCCTCGGCGCTCGGCGGCAAGGGTGTCGGCGAAGTCGGCATCGTCGGCGTAGCACCTGCCATCGCGAACGCCGTGTACCATGCGACTGGCAAGCGCGTTCGCGACCTGCCGATTACATTGGAAAAACTGCTTTAAAAGGCAGATCGGGTTTGAGCCGCATTGCACGAAGGGTGCGGCTCAAACACCTTATGGCCATCTCGAAGGTTGGTGTGTTCCATGCTTTGCGGGAAGCGTCTTGCGTCTGCGCGTTGCTGCCGGCCTCGCCCATAAGTCGCCGTTCCTTGCGTTTGGCTCAATGCTTTGCCGGATATTCCAGCTGCAGCATGACGATATCGGACGTCCGTGAACCGTAACGCTCGGAGATTTGAGACAGTGCGTCGTCGAGAACCCGAGCCGACGGTAGGGTTGGAATTTCCACAACCGAAGCGCCAATGTCGCGGGAAAAGTCCGGCGCGAGCAGGAGACCGTTGCGTGAACGGATGGATGCCGCCTTTTCCGCAACGACTGCCTGGGAACGAAAGGTTCTGGACCAAGCGTCCGCCGTCAGCGCCAGCGCGATTTCGTCGAAGCCGTCCTGCACCGGCAGGCGGATGGTTTCATGGTTCCAAAAGGCAAGATAGTTGCCGGCGAACCGCCAGAGCCGGCCACTCGTCATTCGAAATGGCGTCGCGTCATGGGATGCACTCCAACCGTCGACGCCAAGACGCGCCGCGATCGACTGCGCCTTGGCCGTCCCGCCGATCGCTTCGACCAGCGCGAGGGAGGCCGGGATGGAGGCTGTGACGCCCGTGGTGCTCATGACATTGCCGTCGACGACATAGCGCTGGTTGCGGACCCACTGCGCGTGCGGAAAGGTGCGACGCATCTTGTCGAAAGCGTACCAATGGGTGGTGGCTCGCTTGCCCTCGAAAACACCGGCCCGAGCCGCAAGCCGGGCACCCTCGCAAATCGAGACGACCATCGCGCGCTTCGAGGATTGCTGCCGGATCCAGGCGATGACATCGCGGCTCCTGTCATCGTGCATGGCAGGGACGATAACAATGTCGGCGCCCTCAGGATGTGCCTGGTCGAACTCGGACATCGTTGTGTCGGGCTTGATTTTCAGGGCCGGCATCAAATCTACCACGCCCGCATGGGTCGAAACCACGAGTACGTCTGCGACGCCGGCGCTGCGGATAATGCCATAGGGGACGACGAGATCCGTCGTCTCCGTGCCTTGGTTGTCCGCCGCGATGACGATCAGGGGCCGCGTTCGACCGGCTTTCAATTGAGGAATTTGGAGGGAGTTTTCACTCGCTGCGAAGGCGACTGGAGCCCAGATGGCGACTGCGAACGCCAGCAGGGCCAGAAGGAATGCTCTCAGATAGAAGCGATACATGGGGATTGTCCGAAGTTGCGATGTTCTCGACTAGAGAAATAGTCGCTGGGCGGACTGGCGGAAATGTCAAAGATATCGCAGTTTACGCCAATGCAGGATCTAGTACATAATCCCAGGCGCGTCGCTGTCATCGGTTATGACGGCGTTCAGGCGCTCGACATTGTCGGTCCGATGGAAGTTTTCGCGATGGCGAACTTTCATCTGCCGCAGGGCGTCGCGCCCTATGAAGTCATTCTTGCTTCTCCAATCGGTGGGGCTGTGAAGAGCAGTTCTGCCGGAGGGCTTGTGTTCGGCGAGACCGTCGGGCTGGAGCAACTGCCCGTGGATCTGGATACGGTCATCCTCGCAGGCGGAAGCGAAGACGGGCTACGCCAGGTCATATTCCGCTCGAATTTGCTAGCCTGGCTGCATTCGCGGCAAACAGCCACCCGGCGAATGGCGAGCGTCTGCACCGGAGCGTTCATATTGGCCGCCGGCGGTTTTCTTGACGGCAGACGAGCCACCACCCATTGGAATTCCTGCGCTCTCCTGAAGGAGCTGCGACCGCAAATCGAAATCGAACCCGACGCGATCTTCGTCGCGGAGCCGCCGGTTTATACATCGGCCGGAATTACGGCCGGTATCGATCTATGCCTGGCCTTCGTCGAGGCCGATTGTGGGCCGCAGACAGCCCTGGCGGTCGCTCGGCAAATGGTTCTGTTCATGCGTCGGCCTGGAGGGCAATCCCAGTTCAGCGCAGGTCTCTCCGTTCAGGCGAATGCGACGCCGCGGCTGCGCAAGCTTCTAGCCGAGATCATTGAAGAGCCGACGGGAGATCTGTCGATCCCCACATTGGCCAGCCGGGCAGGAATGAGCGAACGCACATTTTCGCGCAGCTTCCGCAAGGAAACCGGAACGACACCGGCGCTATTCGTGGAGACTGCGCGGCTGGATCGGGCAAAGGCGCTCCTTGAAACCTCGGACTGGTCGCTCGCTCGCATTGCCGAGCGTTCCGGCTTCGCAAGCCTCGATACCCTGCACAGAGCCTTTCTCAAACATCTTGGGGTGACGCCCGGCTTTTATCGAGCCCGTTTTGGTTCCAATGTCTGAGCCTGGTGGAAGCGGCTTGGTGCGTTCGGTATTGAGCTGCTTCGGCATTATCTTGCGCCCGCCACTGAGGAAAAAACTTCTCCGATTTAGTCGATAAAAAATATGGAGTGGCTTCTTATCAAATTGGACTCTGCCATTCTCGTTGCGTCGCAAAGATGATCGGAGCCAGCGCGTGTATGAATTCATCGGCCTTGCCCGGTCGAGCCGGCGTCCGCACCGTATGACCAACAGGAAGAGAGTTCATGACCTACCATCCCAATCCGGAACGCTATGACCCGGCCCATTTCCGCCGGGTCGGCCGAAGCGGCCTGAAATTGCCGGCAATTTCCTTTGGCCTCTGGCACAATTTCGGCGATGCAACGCCGCTCGATACTCAGAAGACTATTCTCTTCAAGGCATTCGATCTCGGCATCACGCATTTCGATCTTGCAAACAATTACGGTCCGCCAGCGGGAAGTGCTGAGATCAATTTCGGCCATATCTTGAAGCAGGATCTGGCCGCTTATCGCGACGAGCTGATCATTTCGTCCAAGGCCGGCTGGGATATGTGGCCCGGCCCCTATGGTCGCGGCGGCGGGTCGAAGAAGGCGCTTCTTTCCAGCCTCGACCAGAGCCTCAGCCGACTTGGCATCGACTATGTCGATATTTTCTATTCCCACCGCTTCGATGCCGAGACACCGCTGGAAGAAACGGCCGATGCGCTTGCCCAGGCGGTCCGGCAGGGCAAGGCGCTCTATGTCGGCGTCTCCTCCTATTCCGGCAACAAGACGCGCGAAATCGCGGCTCTGTTGAAGGAAAGGCAGGTGCCGCTGCTGATCAACCAACCGTCCTACAACCTCTTCAATCGCTGGATCGAGAAGGACCTGCTGGTCGCTTCTCACGAGGTCGGGGCTGGTATCATCGCCTTTACGCCGCTCGCCCAGGGCTTGCTGACGAACAAATATCTGAACGGCATCCCACAGGATTCGCGGGTGAACCGGCCCGGCGGCGACCCGTTGCGGCCGGAGCATCTGAAAGAGGAAAACATCGAGCGGGCTCGTGCACTCAACGAGATCGCCAAGCGTCGAGGCCAGTCGCTGGCACAGCTCGCCCTTGCCTGGGTTCTCAGGGATCCGCGCATCACCTCCGCCCTGATCGGTGCAAGTTCGGCGCGACAGGTGGAGGAAAACGTGGCCGCTCTGAACGACCTGACATTCAGCCCGGAGGAGCTGGCGGAGATCGATCGCTATGCCGTCGAAGGCGGCGTCAATCTCTGGGAAAAGCCCTCGCATGAGGAGCTGGTTTGACACGCTTCAAGGCTCTGCTCGCCCGGTCGAGCGGAGCCTTGCGATAGATGCAGGCTGCGGGGCTTTTGGTCCCTCAGCCACCATATTCGGTGATCTCAAGTTCGGCATCGTAATCTGCCTCGATCAGGCCTTGCCGCGGCTGATGCCATAGGTAAGTGCAAGCGCACCGACAAGAACGGCGCCCTTGATGAAGTCCTGCGTGTAATAGGGAGCATTCAACATCGTCAGGCCGTTGAGGAGTATGCCGACAAAGACTGCGCCGATCGTCGTTCCAAGGACGTTTGGCCGACGCAGGCCGAGAACCGCAAAGCCGATGAGCGAGGCGGCCACGGAGTCCATCAGCAGCGAGGCGCCGGACGAAACATCGCCGCGTCCGACGCGGGCGGCAACGATGATGCCGCCGAGCGAAGCCAGAACGCCGGACAACACATAGGCGAAGGTCTTCAGACGGGCGATATTGGCTCCGGCCAGTCGTGTCGCGGCTTCGTTGCCGCCGGTTGCGTAGAGCAGGCGTCCAACGCGCGTGCGCTCGGTCAGCACATAGAGCACCAGCGCGACGACAAGCATCAGAATAACAGGCAGAGGAACAGTTCCCAACAGGCTCGATCGGCCGATGGTCAGGAAGGCGGGGTCGACTTTGCCGGTTGCCCTCGTTCCATCGGGAAGGATCAATCCCACCGAGATCGAACGCCCGGCCGTCGGGATGAGCTGGAGGCCGGTCAGCAGGAACATCGTGGCAAGGGTCGCAAGCAGGTCCGGCACTTTCAGACGAACGATCAGCAAGGCATTCACGAGCCCGACCAGTGCGCCGAAAGCAAGCACCAGCGGTACGGTCTGATAGGCATTGAGATCGAGCACGATCATGGCGTAGCTGGCAGCCATGACGCTGGAGGCTGCCACCGCACCGACCGACAGATCGAACCCGCCGATCGCGAGTGTGATGGTGACGCCCGCGCCGATGATGGCGACAACGGAGACCGCCTGCAGGATACTCATCAGATTGTTGACGTTGATGAAAACGGGCTGCGCGAAGCTGAAGAAGAGGATTAGGGCGAAGAGCAGGAAAAAGACCGCGCCACGCCGCACGAGTTCCTTCGGCGAGAGCGGCTCGCTCGCCGGCTTTTCTTTTTCCCGGATCGGGGCAGTCCCTTCACTCATCTGACGTATTCCTCATTTTGCCTGTCGCCAGCAATCGCGGGAGCGACGTCTTTCAAGCTGTGATGTTCCATGACGAGCACCCGGTCGGCGACTTCGAGCGCTTCTTCCGGATCGGATGTCGCAATCAAGGTGGCGCGGTCGCTATGGCTGCGTATGGCCGCGATGATGTCCTGGCGAGCTCCGACATCGACACCCTGGAAAGGCTCGTCGAGAAGCAACAGTCGGCTGGGCTCAGCCTCCCAGCGCGCCAGCACGACCTTCTGCTGGTTGCCGCCCGAAAGCGACCAGACCGATGCCTCCGGGCCGGCGGCTTTGATGCCAAGGCGCCTGATTGCCTTCTCTCCTTCCCGGGTTTCCCGCCCGGAAAAGAGGAAGCCGGATGGATACCATTGCCTCAGATGCGGCAGGCTGATCGTGGCTGCAATGCTCTCTCCCGGCCAGTCCGACGGCATGAGGGAGGAGCGATGACGGTCTGCCGCAGCCATGACGACGCCGCGTGCAATCGCCTCAGCCGGCGAGGCCGGCTTATAGGGCACGCCATCCAACAATGCATCGCCAGCCGCGGGGTGTTCGATGCCGAAGAGCGCGGAGAGAAGCCGGCTCTTGCCAGCTCCCAGAACGCCGGTGATGGCCACGACTTCGCCGGCGTGGAGCATGAGATCGAAAGGTGTGCTGTCGGAAAGCAGCCTTATGCCCCGAAGCTCAAGCACCGTCCGGTCAAACTGTTCCCGTCGATGCGGGCGGGCAGCTTTTATCGCCCGGCCGATCATGGTCTCGATGGCGGCATCGAAATCAATCGGTCGCGCGAAGGCGCCGACATTGCGGCCGCCGCGCAGGATGACGACCCGATCCGCAAGCGCATCGAGATCGGCGGTGCGGTGGGAAATGTAGAGAATGCCCATCCCGCGGGCTTTCAGCTGACGGACGATCTCGTAAAGTCGTCCTGCCTCGCGGGCGGAGAGGCTTGCCGTGGGTTCGTCGAGAATCAGCAGTTGCGCCTTGTTCGACAGGGCGCGGGCAATGGCGACCATCTGCCGATCGGCAGTGCCGAGATCGCCGAAATCCCGATCCAGCGGCAGGTCGAATCCAGCCTCTTTCAAAATAGTGGCCGCTTTCCTTCGCACCGAACGCCTCGACAGGAAGAAAGGTTGACGGCCATCGACGAATTGATTGAGCAGAAGCGCGTCCGCCACCGAAAGGCCGGCGACGCCGACAACGTCGGTCGATTGATGCACGGTGACGATACCCTGGGCGGCTGCTTGAGCGGGGCTATCGGCGCGATAATTCCTACCGTTCCATAGAATGCTGCCTGAATCGGCCGGGTAAACGCCGGAGAGGATCTTCACCAGCGTCGATTTGCCGGCGCCGTTGGCTCCCATCAGCGCAACGATCTCGCCGCTGTCGATGGTCATGGATGCGTCTGCCAGGGCTTGCGTCGAGCCGAAAGCACGGGACAGATTTTGGATGCTCAGCAAGGTCATAAGGATGAGTTCGGTGAAAGCCTGCCACACTCCTAGGCTTCTGCTATCCGATCACAAGGAGTAGCCTTCTTTTCATCACTTATTCTATAGAATAAATTTCTTTTTTCCCGCCGACGGTTCTGCTTGATCAATAGCCGGTATTGTCCTCGAGACGAAATCGTGGAGCCAGGCGGACGATCACTGCCCATGCGGTGAAAAGCCCGGCGTGATTGACACGCCGGGCCTTGCTCTTGTCAGTCGATTGCGTCGAGATTGACGCCCTTGGTCTCACGGACAAAGATGACGCCGATGACCAGGGTCATGGCGGCAATCGCGATGGGGTACCAGAGGCCATAATAGATATCGCCCGTGGCCGCACTCATCGCAAAGACCGTTGCCGGCAGCAGACCGCCAAACCAGCCGTTGCCGATGTGATACGGCAGCGACATGCCGGTATAACGGATGCGGGTCGGGAACATCTCCACCAGGATCGCGGCAATCGGGCCGTAGACCATGGTGACGTAGATGACGAGGATCGTCAGAATGGCGATCGTCAGCGGCCAGTTGATGGCCGAAGGGTTGGCGACCATCTTGAAGGCGCCGCCGCTGGCGACGGTATAGACGGGCATTTCCGTTGCTCCGCCTGCCTGTTCCGCCGTCAGAAGCTTTGCCTTGACGAGATCGGCGGTCGGCGTGACGGTCTTTTCGCCTGCCCGCACTGTCGCCGCATTGAGCCCGAGCTCAGGGTTCGCTGTGATGAAGGCATCAAGCTTGGCATCCGGCACCTTGGCGGGATCCCGCGCCAGCGGGAAGCCGGCCTTTTGCAGGGCAAGGCTCATGTCGTGTGTGAACGCCGCACCCTTGGCCGCCGCATCTTTGCCGGCGGCCGCGGCATCATAGGATGTCACCATGGCATCGCCGACCTTGACGGTTGCCGGTTGGCCTGCCGGGCCGTCGGCGATCGTATAGGGAACGGATGATTTCGACAGGAAAGACGTGGCGATGTCGCAGGAATTGTTGAATTTCGCCGTTCCCACAGGATTGAACTGGAATGTGCAGTCGCCAGGAGCCGCTGTTACCGTGGCCCGCACGGTTTGTTCTGCCTGAGCAAGCGCTGGATTTGCGGCGCTGGTCAATGCCTTGAACAGCGGAAAGTAGGTCAGGATCGCAAGCAGAAGGCCTGCCATGATGATCGGTTTGCGGCCGATCTTGTCCGAAAGCCAGCCGAAGAACACGAAAAAGCCGCTGCCGATCAAGAGTGCAATCGCGATCATGATGTTGACCGATTGGCCATCGACCTTCAGCACGTTCTGCAGGAAGAACAACGAGTAGAACTGTCCGGCATACCAGACGACCGCTTGGCCGGCTGTCAGGCCGAGCAGTGCGATGAGGGCGATCTTCGCATTTTTCCACTGGCCGAAGGCTTCCGAGAGCGGAGCCTTGGAGCCCTTGCCCTCCTCCTTCATCTTTTTGAAAGCCGGCGATTCACTGAGCGACAGCCGGATCCAGACCGAGATGGCAAGCAGAACGCAGGACACAAGGAAAGGAATGCGCCAGCCCCAGGCAGCGAAAGCATCTTTGCCGATAGCATTCTGGACGATCAGGATGACGATCAGCGACAGGAACAGTCCGAGCGTCGCCGTCGTCTGGATCCAGGACGTATAGTAGCCGCGCCTGTTGTCGGGCGCATGCTCGGCGACGTAGGTGGCGGCGCCGCCATATTCGCCGCCAAGCGCCAGGCCTTGGAGCAGACGCAGGATGATCAGGATGACAGGGGCGGCGATGCCCCAGCTTGCCGACCCGGGGAGAACGCCGACCAGGAAGGTCGAAAGACCCATGATCAGGATCGTGACGAGGAAGGTATATTTGCGTCCAACGAGGTCGCCGATCCGGCCGAAGACCAAGGCGCCGAACGGCCGGACGAGGAAGCCTGCCGCAAAGGCGAGCAGGGCGAAGATGTTGCGGGTTGCCTCCGGATAGTCGGCGAAGAAGGTCGTGCCGATGAAGGCAGCCAGAGACCCATAAAGATAGAAGTCATACCATTCGAAGACTGTTCCGAGCGAAGAGGCGAAGATAACCTTCTTCTCTTCCCGGGTCATGCCTCGACGCGTCGTCTCGGCCATGGACGTGGCTGCCATTCCTCAATCCTCCCAAATTGCACCAGGGACATCGCCAATAGATCTGTCTCATGTCCCCCATGATGACATCACGCAGGACCTTCCCGCCGAGCGGGCGCGGAAAGTCGCGCAAGTGGGTGCTCTCCCGATTTCCTCCCCGAGGAGATCACGCACCTGATGCATCAGTGAGTTTTGGCCAAAAATTGAAAATTGCAATGCCTGCAACTGCTGCCGCGTATGGAAAACTGTGTGTAAGCATCGAGAAAAACGAATATATCGCGGTCCGGCGCAGCTGCGCCGCATTTACGCCGGAAAGTACGGGGCCGGACACGCCGAAATGTGACGCACCCGGCAAATGGCGGATCATGCCGACTGCAGCCGCAGGCGCTGCATCGGCGGGAAGGCAATGGCGATGGCCACCGCTCCCAGCCCCACCATGGACGACCCGATGAAGAGCCAGGAGTAATTGGCAAACGTATCAAATACCCAGCCGCCGATCAGAGGGCCGGCGGCCATGCCGATGCTCGAGAGCATCGAAGCTGCGCCGAACACCGTGCCGATGACGCGGGGGCCGAAATACTCCCTTGCCAGCACCGCATAGAGCGGCATGACGCCGCCATAGGCGCTGCCGAAGACAATAGCCAGCGCATAGAACTCGCCGAGTTCTCTCACCAGCAGATAGGTGGCGAGCGCGGCGGCCTGGACTAGGAGACCGGCGATCAGCACCGGCTTGACGCCAAGCCGATCCGCAAGCGTGCCGTAAAGCAGGCGACCGCCGAGGCCCGCAAGCCCCTCGACGCTATAGATGCTGACGGCGGCCATCGGCCCAACGCCGCAGATCGTCGCATAGCTGACCATATGAAAGATCGGACCGGAATGGGCCG
Organism: Rhizobium sp. BR 315; assembly: GCF_050577975.1. Taxonomy (NCBI): domain Bacteria; kingdom Pseudomonadati; phylum Pseudomonadota; class Alphaproteobacteria; order Hyphomicrobiales; family Rhizobiaceae; genus Rhizobium; species Rhizobium sp. BR 315. The sequence continues at coordinate 349,745 of NZ_JARWKZ010000001.1, forward strand.
CGCAGCAGGCAAAGAAGGTAGCCCCAAGAATGAGGAATTGCGGCGAGCGGAAAATCTGGCCAAGCGGCAGGCTTTGCTCCGCCACCTGTCCGTCCGAACCGGCTGTTTCTGCAAGAACGGGAGCCCGCCGCACCAGCAGTGCCGCCGGTATGAGAAGGACCCAGGCCATGATGCCGATCAGCAGCATGGCGAAGCGCCAGTCGTAGGCGGAAATGAGGTAGCGGGCGAAGGGCGACACCGTCATCGGGGCGACCCCCATGCCTGCGGAAACCAGGGATACGGCAAGGCTCCTGCCTTTGTCGAACCATGCGGTCGTTGCCGCGATCATTGGCGCGAAAAAGGCGCTGGCGGCGACACCGACGAGAATGCCATAGGTCAGCTGGAACTGCAGAAGCGATCCCGCTCTGCTTGCCAGGACAAGCGCAAGCCCAAGCAGCAATGCCCCGATCAGGACAACGATGCGTATACCGAAGCGATCGCTCGCAGCGCCCCAGGCGAAGGCGCCAAGCCCCATGACGAGAAAATTCAACGTCATGGCTGCAGCGGTGCCGGCATGCGACCAGCCCGTGTCGGCGGCGATCGGCACTTGAAAGATTGCCAAGGAAAACATTGCGCCGAGTGCGACGCAGGTCATCAGCGCTCCGGCACCGACGATCACCCAACGATATGACGAACTCATCTCCAAGCTCCTTTTTGACAGTTCGACCTATGGCAGGAAGGATCCGGTATTCCTCTCTCGCGACCCGCCTCAATGAAGACGATTGCGTCTTGGCCATTTCGACATTGTCGCTCAAAAAAAATCTGGTGGCTGGAAAAGGCGCGTGACAGAATGCCGCTATTGCCCGCAGATTTTAATTTTGGGCTCATGCAGGGCTGCTAATGCTGCCCTCCTATTGAAGGCCTGCTTCGCTGCTCCAATGCAAGCGCAAGCGGGCACGAATGACATGCAAGCTTGACATAGTACCGAACCAGATCTTCGCAGTCATGGAGCGGCATATTCAATGGCTCATATCGTCATTATCAATCCGCGTTTCGAAACCTCCTATTGGGGGATGGAACACGCCTTGCCGTTGTTCGACGTGAAGGCGAATCTTCCGGTGGCCTGCCTGCCCCTGCTGGCAGCGCTCACGCCATCGGAACATACCGTCACTTTGGTCGACGAGAATGTCGAACCGCTGGATTTCGATCTGTGCGAAAAGGCCGATATCGTCGCGCTGACCGGGATGATCGTCCAGCGATTCCGGATGACGGAAATCTTGACCGAGCTCAAACGACGCAATTGTTTCACCGTCGTCGGCGGACCTTGGATTACGGTCAAGGAAGATTATTTCGGCAATCTCGTCGATGTCTCCTTTATCGGTGAGGCGGAAGAGACCTGGCCGAAGTTCCTGCTTGAATGGGAAGAAGGCAACCACGCGCGGCGCTACGAGCAATCCGACAAGACGGATATGAGCAAGGTGCCGGTGCCGCGCTTCGATCTCCTGAAGATGGATGAATATGCTGTCGGCAGCGTCCAGTTCTCGCGAGGCTGTCCTTTCACCTGCGATTTCTGCGATATCATCGTCGTCTTCGGGCGCAAGCCGCGCATCAAACAAAGCGCCCAGGTCATTGCCGAAATGGAGGCCCTGCTGGCGTCCGGCATGGATACGGCCTTCATCGTCGACGACAATCTGATCGGCAACAAGAAGGCGATCAAGGAGGTGCTGCGCGATGTCGTCGCCTGGCAGGAGAGCCGTCATTATCCGATGACTTTTCTGACGGAAGCGTCGATCGATCTGGCCGACGATGCCGAGCTGATGCAGTTGATGGTCGACGCCAATATCCGAGTCGTCTTCATCGGCATCGAGACGCCGAACGAGGAGGCGTTGCGCGAAACCAAGAAGCTGCAGAACCTGCGCAAGGGCGGGACGATGCTGGAGAAGATTCACAGCATCCAGCAGACCGGCATGGAAGTCTGGTGCGGCATGATCCTTGGCTTCGACAGCGACGATGCGACGATTTTCGAAGCGCAGCGCGTGTTCATCAAGGATGCGCGCATCGTCAATGCCATGATCGGGATGCTGGCCGCTATCCCGAAGACGCCGCTCTACACACGGCTTGCCAAGGAAGGGCGGCTTGATCACGACGATCCGCCGGCCTACGGCACGAATGTCATTCCCCTCAATCTCTCCCGCGAAACCTTGCGGGATGGATATCTCTCGGTCCTCAGCGACCTGCATCAGCCGGCCGCCTATTTCGACCGGCTGGATGCGCTCTATATCGATGGGAATATCAAACCGGAAAGCACGCGCTTACGGTATTTGCGCCGCCATCCATTGAAGTTGCTCGCTCTCAACGCGACATGGGCGCTGGAAGCGATCGGCATCTTCGTCAGGCTAATGAGCCGGGTGAAGGAAGCGGATTTGCGTGCCGTGTACCGCCAGCGGTTTCTGAAGCTGCTGCGGCATCGCCGTTCTCCGATCATTCTGCAGATCTACGCGATCAAATGCGCCATGCATTATCATGCTCACGTTATGGTTCAGCAGATGCGCACCGGCGGCGGGATCGTCAATTCGTTCTAGTCAAATCTCAATACCGGGTGGTCTCTCCGAGGAGGGGGTTTCGCGCGCCGGCGCGATCTTGCCATAGGACGCTTTCTGTTGCGTCAGTGCAACACATGGCAGTGAGATAACTGCAATTCGAAATTGTGGGGTTGCCGATCCTCGGATCTCGCGTATTATCTGCACGTCCGCAATCAAACAGAGGAGGCGTGCAATGCAACATCCACGAATGCATAACAACGCCTCTGGCGGAATGATCTCGATGAATATGGTGTGTGCAGCACCGAATTCGCGACGTATCTTTAGTTAAAGCCCCAAAACGCTTTATCTGCCGCCACTTAGGCGCTTTTCCATTAAACCCATATGACTTGCTGCGGGAATAATTTGATGCGTCGCCGACGTATCAGCTCCTGAGGCCGGTCGAGCTTCAAGAGGACCTGGTTGCTTGATTGCGCCAGGAAAAGAAATGACGTCTTCACAATTATCGGTTGCTGATAGCTTAACGGCAACGGTCGATGAACTGTACCAGAAATTCGGTGCGTGGAGGACCGCGCGCGCCTTGCTGTTTGTCATCTGGAGGCAGCGGCAGACGCGCAAGCAGGTCGCTGAGCTGTCGGACTACCAGCTTCGCGATATCGGCCTTCCCGAGCGGCAGAGCAGTTCGCGCTCGCCTTATTTCATGCCGCCGCATCTGCGCCGTTTCGATTAGGATGGAACCAATGCGAATGAGTGCTTCATGGCATTCGGCCGGCTGGGAAGGCCGGTTTGGAAATGGCCTTTGGCCGACGGTTCGAGGGAGCCGAGAGCGTGATCTGCGGCGCGCAGCCAAGCGACTGCGTGCGCCGTGGCTTACGCTTGAAAATCACCCTGTCGCAACCCAGGCAGGGGAAGGTAATCGCTGCCTTCCCCTGTTGAGCCGCCAGCCTTAGTTATCATTGATATTGCCTGCCCGATCGTCATCGGCGTTCCACTTCAGCGACGGCGGCATGAGCGGGGTAAAATCGGGGTCGCAATGTTCTCGCAATGAGCCTATGCAATTCGGACATTCTTTGCGCAAAGGGGTGACATTGCGAATTCTGCTGCTTGAGGACGAGCCGGAAATGGCTTCCGCGCTTTGTAGCGCGCTGCGCACACGCGATGCTCTCGTGGACCACATGACGACGCTTGCCGATGCCGAAGAGGCGGCAATGGTCGTCGTCTACGATGTCATCCTGCTCGATCGGCAAGTTCCCGATGGTGACGGCCTATCGCTCATTCCCAAGCTTCGATCAAATGGCGTGAGCGCACCCGTCATCGTGTTGACCGCCCGTGGTGAACTCGACGACCGCATAGACGGCCTTGACTCCGGGGCCGATGATTATCTCGTCAAGCCTTTCGCCGTCGAGGAGCTTCTCGCGCGCCTGCGCGCCGTCATGCGCCGGCCGAGCGATGTTCGTGTCGACGTGGTCAATTTCGGCCAAGTATCCTACGATTTCGATGGTCGGGAAGCGCAGGTGAACGGCTGCCGGCTCGATTTGCCGCGTCGGGAACTGCTGGTGTTCGAAACGCTGGCCCGCCGGATCGGCCGCACGGTTCAGCGGCACATGCTCGAAGAGGCCGTTTACGGCTTTGATGACGATATCCAGTCGAATACCCTCGATGCACATATCTCCCGCCTTCGTCGGAAGCTCATTTCCGTCGATGCCGGCCTCGAAATCCATCCGGTGCGCGGCATTGGCTACCTCATGAAGCCGACCTCATGAGTGCAAGCCAGCCTTCATTGCGCTGGCGCCTGGTGCGGCAGCTTGCCTCCCTGCAGGCGGTTTTTCTGAGCATACTTGCGCTCCTGATCATTGCGGCCCTCTGGATGACTGGAAGCGTCATCTCGCTTCAGCCGGAAGACGAAACCATCGACGCGATCGCGCAGTCGATTGAGCGAGACAAGGACGGCGCACTTGCCATCAAAGAGACACCCATGCTGGCGGCGCGCCGCACCGAGCTGCCGGGTCTCTGGTTTGTCGTGAGGGACCGCAGTGGCGCGACGATTGCCGAAGGTGCCGTGCCGCAGGCCTATGCAGGCGTCGGCGGCGCTCTCGACGGCATCGGCCAGGCCCGCTTCGGCAGTAATCTTGGCGGAAATGCCGTGCCCGCCGCGCGGCTTCAATGGGTTGGATCCCCCATCGGCGAGGTGCAGGTTCTGACCGGGGTTGACGGCAGTGTTTCGCCGTCTCGGGTGATGGCTGCGACCAGTCTTGTGTTTTTCAGTACCCTCCTGCCGCTGCTCGCCGTGACAGCGGTCGCGACCATGGTTGCGGCACCGATGGTGGTTCGCCGGGCCTTTTCCTCGCTCGATTCCGCCGTCGCCCGCGCCGGGCAGATCGACATCGATCGACAGGGGACGCGGCTGCCGGTCGAGGATGTCCCCCAGGAAATCTTGCCGCTCGTCGAAGCCGTCAATGACGCGCTCAGCCGGTTGGATGAGGGCCATGAGCGACAGAAGCGCCTGTTTGCCCACCTCGCGCACGAGTGGCGCACGCCCGTCGCGATCCTGCAAGCCCGCCTCGATGGCCTACCTTCCGGGCCGCTGAAGGAGAGGATCTTCGAGGATACCGTGCGGCTTGCGACGCTGGCGGAACAGTTCCTCGATCTGCAGCGCCTCAATCATCGTTTCGAGCCTGCTCCGGTCAATCTCGTCGATGTCGCGCGTCACGTCGTTTCCGAACTGGCGCCGCTGGCCATCGCCGCCAATTACGAACCTTGTTTCCAGGCAGATGAGGATACCGTCGAGATCATCGGCGATCGCGTCGCACTCGAGCGCGCCGTTGCCAATCTGGTGCAGAACGCGATCCAGCATGGCGGCCGGCAAGGCAGCATTACGGTGCATGTCGGCCGGGCAACGGGCATCACCGTGACGGACGAGGGCAAAGGCATTCCGGCCGAGCAGCGAGGGCGCATCTTCGAGCCGTTTCACCGGCTTTCCGGCTACGGCAAGGGGTTCGGCCTTGGCCTCAACTTCGTTCAGGAAATTGCCCGGCTTCATGGCGGACAGGTTCAGGTGTTGGAGGGGCCGACTGGCGGCGCGGCCTTCAGATTGAGTTTCCCTTTGGCCGGATAGAACGACGTTCCCGCTGGGGATGCAATGTTCCTGCAATCGGCGCGAGGCTAGGAGAGGCGGGTGAAATCGCCGAAGCTCCAGGACCGCAGGGACGGGAACTCATGTCCAATACGTCATTATTTATTCGAACTCTCTTCTCCAATCCCCGGATGGTGGGCGCAATAGCGCCATCCGGCGCGATGCTGGCGGATCTCATCACGAATGAGGTGGATCCCGCGGCTGGCGCCGTTCTCGAACTCGGCCCCGGAACGGGCGTCTTCACCGAGGCACTGCTTGCCCGCGGCGTCCGCGAGAGCGACCTGACGCTAGTGGAGTTCAGTTCCGACTTCGCCGATATGCTTCAACGGCGCTTTCCTCATGCGCGCGTTCTATGCGCCAATGCCGCGAGGCTCGATACGCATATCTCGCCCGAAGATCTTCCATTTGGCTGTGCGATCAGCGGCCTGCCGCTCTTGAACATGTCGCCGAGAGCGGTCGTTGCCATTCTCGACGGAGCCCTATCGCGACTGCGCGAAGGCGGCGCGCTCTACCAGTTCACCTACGGGCTTCGCTGTCCGGTGCCGCATCGGCTCCTCGATCGCTTCGGCTTCAAGGCGACGCTGCATGGACGTGTGCTGCGCAACTTTCCGCCAGCCCGGGTCTACAAGATTGTCAAGCGAAAGCCGCCGAAGTTGCTGGTGGCCAAGGCATGATCGATCAATCCGATCTCCTCAGCACTCTGCCTGTCCTGGCCGCATGGGGTCTGGCTGGCCTTCTCCTCTGTACCGCAGTGGAAAAGCTTATACCCATCATACCCTCGGGCGGCATGCTCATCGTGCTTGGTATGTTCGGCGCGTCGGATGCGAGCGATCTGCCGTGGGTGGTCGCCATCACAGCCACGGGATCAACGGCAGGTTCGCTGTTTTGGTATATGTTGGGTCGATGGTTCGGCCCCGAACGCGGTGATTTTCTTGCCATGCGGGTCGGCAAGCGTCTCGGCATCGGCAGCGAATGGTATTGGCGACTGAAGGACGGTTATCACTATCGTGGGTTTACCGTGACCTTCGTCAGCCAGATCATACCGTTTGCAAGAGCCTATATCGCCTTTCCCGCAGGGGTGCTTGCCGTACCTGCAAAAGGCTTCGCCATCGCGACCTTCTTCGGTGCGGCTCTCTGGAATACGCCGTATCTGATATCTGGCTATATGCTGCGCAAGCACATGTTCGATCAGGACATAGCTCTACCTGCGGCCTTTGCCGCCATCATGCTGGCCTATCCTTTGTTGTTCACGGTGTTCCGCGTCTGCCGGCCAGGCCGCAATGCGGCCCGGTCGGCCGTGACGATCCGATGCACTACACGGTCAACACCGCGTAGATGACGCCGCCGTTTTCGCCGCGTGTAACGGCGCTATCGGCAATCGGGTGCTTGACCTTGTCGATGATCGATTGGACATCCCTGTCCGTTCGCCATATCAGCGGCCAATTCATGAAGGTTTCCATGTAGCCTTCTACGCCGATATCCTGTGCAAAATTCGCCAGAAGGAACTTGCCGCCCGGCTTCAGCATCTGCAGGCAGCGCTCCGTCAGCTTCACGGCAACGCTTTCGGCCAGGTAGTCGTAAAGGCCGGCTGCATAGATGAAATCGAACGTCCCAAGCTTCTGTGCTCGTCCGAGAATGGTACGAACGGACCCGTTGACCGCTTCGATGCAGGTCCCGTGGAAGGCAGAGCTGACGGTTCCAACGCTGATGGGATCCTGGTCCAGTGCGACCCAGCGCTTGAGCTTGCTGCTCTTGAGAGCGTTGGAACGCTCCGCTTCGCGAAGATGCCCGGCGGCGATCGCCAGTACTTCCGCGTTCTCCTTCTCGTCGGCGACCGCGTCAACATGCGCGGCAAGGAGAGTACGTCTTTCGCGTACAGCGACTGCTGATGCCGCTCTGCGGGTGAAGTCGTAGATCTCGGCACCGAGTGGCGAAGCCGCCTTGACCTGAACGTCAACTGCCGGATGTTCGTAAATAAAATCCAGCAGTTGGGCGTCGCCGCTATAGCCGCGCGGCTTCTCGAAGGACCAACGGGTCAGGGGATCCTGAAGCAGGAAAGACGAGACCGGATGCACCTGCGCCAAGGAGGCGAGATGTGCCCAGGTCATGGGAGTCGTCTTGTTCTTCAGTGTCTGCAGCCGCTCGGTCAGGGCTTTCATGGTGTCTTGAACAGGGGCATTCGCTTCGAACGCCTGCTGTGCCAGGGAGAGAACGAGGGCGAGTTCGGCCTCGCCCTCCTTGATCTGTTCGTTCGAAAATTTGCTAACCGCCGATTTCGTATGTTTCGAGATCGATTGCGCGGTCACAAGGCTGTAGCCGTCGAGAGCAGTTTGGAATTGTTTCAATTTTAAATGATTCCGTGAAGACTATAAAAACCATATCGCACATAAAATGTGAGCGCTATGGTTTTGTTAATGTCACTGCTGCAACGCTGTCGCTATCAAACGAACCAAAGTAGCAGCCCGGTAAAGCAAGCAATTTGTTCGATAGAGCGACGCAAAGCTAACTGCGGTGGACATGACGTCTCGGCTAACTCGGGTAATGGTGAACATGCGTCGACTGTCGAGAGGAAGCGATCCTGGCCGGGAAAAGGCACGCCCGACAAGCGGCGCCATCGGACTTCGCGCTCTTTATAAGGACTACAGCAACGAGGCGCGCCGTGCCGTGGCACGCAGCGGCCTGTGGCTTGCCGTGCCCGTCTATATCCTTTTCTTGGTAACGGACCTGGTCTTCATTCCCGACGTCTCGCAGGTGACGATTCCGGCGCGCTTCATGATCGGGCTCACTTCGCTTCTGGTTCTCGAAATCCAGTTTGCGCGCAAGCGTCCCGCGGGGGAGCTTGAAGCCACATGCGCCACCGCGGTGGTCTTGGGATATGTCGTGTGGCTGGTGCCGGCTCTGCAGACCAGCAATGCCGAGGCATTTTCCTATTATGCCGCTTTCGGCGCGATCTTCATGATGGGCGTCAATCTGTTCTTCAGTCTCGAATTCGGCCTGGCAATCGCCTCGTCCGGGCTGATCTTCGCCTCCTTCTTGCTGTCGCTTGCCGAGTTTCACTACAGCCCCGCTTACTGCCTGGCCTTCACGACCTTCTATCTCTGCTGCTTTGTTTTCACGTCCTATGTGAACTGGAAACTGAACAAGGAGCGCTTCAACGTCTTTCTTAATGCCAGGGAAGCCGAGCTGCAGCAGCGCCAGGCAGCAGAGCGCGGTGAGGCTCTTCTGCGCCTGTCGATCACGGACTCCCTTACGGGGATGGAAAATCGAAGAGCCGCCGATATCCGTCTGAAGCAGTTCTGGGAGCGCTGGCGCCAGGACGGAGTGGCATTTGCGGTGCTGCTCGTCGACGTCGATTTCTTCAAAAAATACAATGACTATTATGGGCACCAGGAAGGTGACCATTGTCTCGTCACTGTCGCCAACGCCTTGTCCGATATCGTGGTTCCCTTGGGTGCGACAGTTGGGCGGTATGGCGGCGAAGAGTTCATCGTCATTCTCGATTTGGACCGCGGCGCGGATGCCCTGGCTCTGGCGGATGCCATCTGCCAGGGGATCGAAGCTCTCGATATCGTCCATGCGCAGCGGCTGGATGGTTTCCAGCACGTCACCGTGAGTGTCGGCGCGACCATTACCAGAGACGTGGCCGGCACCAAGCTCGAAAACGTCATCAATGAAGCCGACCGCGCGCTCTATTCCGCCAAGGCCAGCGGCCGGAATTGCGCAAGAATATTCGATCCGAACGAATTGCCCGGCGGCGATGCGAGCGAGAATATCGCGGCCATTCTGAAGATCGCCATTCAGCAGAACCTCGTTTCGCTCGTCTATCAGCCGATCCAATATCTCGACACCGGAGAGATCGGCGCCTACGAAGCCTTGATGCGCTTGCAATTGCTCGACGGATCGAGTGCGTCGCCCGCTATGTTCATTCCGATAGCGGAGCGCACCGGCGCCATCATAGAGCTCGGCTACTGGGCGATCAGACGGGCGTGCTGCGAGTTGCTCTCCCGCAATATCGTCGAAACGGTCAGCGTCAATGTCTCTCCGATCCAGCTGCGGGCGCCCGGCTTTGCGGCGCAGGTCGCCGCCATCCTGGCTGAAACAGGCATTTCGGGGCACAGGATCGCCTTCGAGATAACCGAAGGCGTCGATATGGAGATCCGGCCGGACGTCCTCGACAGCATTCAGGATCTGAAGAGGCTGGGCATCAAATTCTGGCTGGACGATTTCGGAACCGGATTTGCTGGGCTGTCCTGGCTTCGCCTTATGGAATTCGAGACTGTGAAGATCGATAAGTCGTTCCTTCACGATGCCGCAAGTAGCGAGGGCGCCAAGATCCTTCTCGAGGACATTATCGGCCTGGTGCGCAATCGCGGCCATCGCATCCTGGTCGAGGGCGTCGAAAACGAAGAGCAGCTCGACCTGGTCAAATCCTTTGGCATCGACGCGGTCCAGGGATACCATATCGGCCGGCCGGCCCCGCCGCTCAAGCATCCGATTGCCGTCAGGCAGCCAGAACGTCGCCGGTGGCAGGCATCGGCCTGAGCGCCAGTCTAGTGCGACAACGACCGGCACGGCATTTCGTGCCTATGTCGAACAGGTCCTCATCCCGACAGTGTTCCCAGGGGATATCGTCGTCATGGATAAGCCGCCAGCTCATAAGGCGGAAGGCGTGCGCCACGCCATAGAAAGCGCAGGATGCAAGCTCCTTTTCCTGCCGCCCTATAGTCCGGACCTCAACCCGATTGAACGCCTTCTCCAAGCTCAAGGCGCTCCTGCGTGCACGAGCGGAACGATCAGCCCCCGCTCTGTGGAACAGCGTCGGCCAGATCATTACCCTCTTCGAGCCGAGCGAATGCGCGAATTACTTCGCTGCGTGCGACCATGACCCCGATTAAAATGGACGTACTCTAGCTCGGCACCGCAGCGCTCGTCGCGAGGTCGGTTTCGATGAAAATGCATGATCGGTCGGCTGTCTGCAGCAGCGTATCAGCGACGCTTCCGTAGGAGAGGCCGCCGCTTGCCCGTTTGCTCACTCCTAGCACGATCAAATTGTATTTGCCGCTGCGGGCGTGACGGAGGATTGATAGCTCCGGAGAAGGCCCCTCCTGAACGACCTTCTCCAACTCCACATGATAGTACTCGGCGATCTCGCCGACTGCCTTGAGAACAACCCGATTGTCATTGCCGCGGTCGCTGATACGCGGGATCGCCCTGACCTGCCGAGGCTCCACGATCAACAGGAGCGCGCAATGGGCGCCCGCAGCCTTGGCTATCACAAGCCCAAACTCTGCTGCTCGTATCGAACGCTCCGTACCGCTGACGGGCAGCAGGATCCGCAAGTCCTGAGGGCGTTTCGGAGGGGTGCCGCGCGCCGTCACAATGGCGGAGGTGCCTTTGAACGCTGATCTCATGATCTGCAAGGGTTCACTGAACCGGCCATCTTCGCCCATGGACGGCTCGATGCCGGTAAATAAGAGGTCGTGGCCGGTGCTTGAGATGTCGCCGAGTACGGTCCCAAGTTCGCCATTCCTGTCTCGCACGGTGATGTGTATGTCGCTTTCGGTTGCAAGGTTCGCATCAGGTGAGGCTGCTGAAAGCAGATCGGTTGCGCATTTGCGCAGCTCTTGGGCCGCCGTTTTAGCCTGGGATTGTGCAGCTTCGGCGGTTGCACTTGCCATCTCCGCTCCCCTGTCGGGACTGGCGGGTTTACGAACATCTAGAACGGTGACGGGCATCTTGCGCGTCATCACGAAGAAGGCGGCGATCCAGGTCGCAAGGCGGCTGCTTTGCGAGCCATCGACGGTCAGTAGGATGCGCTCGAAATTTCCGAGGAAGCTTCCGCTTTCGAATTCTTCGCGTTCGAGCCGATTGCGCTCCTCCTCGCGCAGTGGCAAGCGTGCCAGCGCCCAACGAAGCGTCGGCGGCATCGCCATGGTGGTGATGACGGCCATGGCAACGATGACGGAGAAGAGCTTCTCGTCCAGAACGCCGACGGAGAGGCCTATGGTCGCGACGATCACTTCCGTCGATCCCCTGGCATTCATGCCGCACCCGAGTGCCAGCGCCTCCGATGCCGAATAGCCGCCAAACTTGGCAGCAGCAAAAGCTCCTCCGAACTTGCCGATGCTTGCGATCACGACGATGGCAGCCGTTAGCAACAATATGGAGGGATTAGCAAGTACGGTCAGATCGGTCTGCAGGCCGGTCAACCCAAAGAAGACGGGCATGAACAGCGCGGCCGTCAATCCGCGAAGCTGCACATCGATCTGGCGGGTGAGGATCGGCGATTCGCCAACCAGAATACCGGCGACGAAGGCGCCGAGCACGGTATGGACGCCGATGAGATTGGTTATGATCGCCATCGTGCCCATGATCGCGATGATGGCGCTGAGCACGGGCAGGTCGCTGCGGAAATTATCGTTGGTCCAGCGGATGATTTCGAAGACGATCCGCCGGCCGACGGTGAAGCTGACGGCCATGAAGGTTAGCGTGCCCGTCACGCTGGTCGCCAGCGTGGTTAGATCGACGGTCCCTTTTTCGGCAAGGCCGAAGGTTATCGCGATGATCACCCATCCCACGGTATCGTCGATGATGGCGGAAGCGACAATCAACTGGCCGATGTCCCGGCGCATGAAGTCCATCTCGCGGACGACCGTAGCGACGATCTTCACGGAAGAGATGGAAAGCGCGGTACCTAGGAAGAGAGATGTGACCAACCGCTTCTGAGGATCAGGAAGCAAGGCATCCGGGATCAGCTCGCCAAGTGCAAAGCCTGCGGCAAACGGAATGACGATGCCCATGAGCGAGACACCGGTCGCTGATTTGCGCAGGCGCTTCGCCAGGCCGAGATCGGTTTCCATGCCGGCGAGCAGCAGGAGAAAGAGGATGCCGAGCTGACCGACCGAATCGGCCATGCTCTTCTGCGCCTGATCCGACGGAAAGAGGCTTGCCTGCGCCTGCGGAAAAACCATGCCCAAGAGGGAGGGGCCAAGAATGATGCCGGCGATGATCTGGCCCATGATCGATGGCTGGCCGATGCGCACCATCAATTCGCCGAGCAATCTGCCCGATACGACGAGCAGAATGATCTGGACCAGAAACAACCCTTCCGAGGGATGACTGGCCTTTTGCCCTTCGGCCGCAAAAGCCGCCTGGGCAATCGACAGCGACAGGATGACGGCAATGAGAATGATAAGAGCGCTTGACGGAAATGACTTTAAGAAATTTGGGCGTGACGGCATGGATCGATCCCACTGAGCAGCAGGAAAACGCGCCAGAGCCTTTGCCGTTCCAGATGACATCGGCAATTGCCGCTTTAATTAGCCCGGCGTTCGAGAATTGGCGGCAAGCATGGCCCGCCGCCCATGCGGCGACGGTCCATAGTTGATCGGAAAATCAGACTCGTTCGAGGGCGATGGCAATTCCCTGGCCGACGCCGATGCACATGGTCGAGAGCGAATAGCGCCCGCCGGTTTCCTTCAGCTCCAGAGCCGCGGTGCCGGTGATGCGAGCGCCGGACATGCCGAGGGGATGGCCGAGCGCGATGGCGCCGCCATTGCGATTGACGCGGGCGTCGTCATCGGCGATGCCGAGTTCGCGCAGGACGGCAAGTCCCTGCGAAGCGAAGGCTTCGTTGAGTTCGATGACGTCGAACTGTTCCTGGCGCATGCCGAGCCGGGCCATCAGCTTCCGCGATGCGGGAACAGGGCCGATGCCCATGATGCGCGGGGCGACACCGGCAGCCGCTCCGCCGAGGATGCGGGCAATCGGCGTCAGGCCGTATTTCTTCGCGGCCGCTTCGGAGGCGATGATGAGCGCTGCAGCACCATCGTTGACGCCGGAGGCATTGCCTGCCGTCACCGTGCCGCCTTCCTTCTTGAAGGGTGTGCCGAGTTTGGCAAGCGCTTCCATGGTCGTTGCACGCGGATGCTCATCCTTGCCAACAACGACAGGATCGCCCTTGCGCTGCGGGATCGTTACCGATGTGATCTCCTTGGCAAGCCGGCCGTTTTCCTGCGCCGCCGCAGCCTTCGCCTGCGAACGAACGGCAAAGGCATCCTGATCCTCGCGCGTGACCTTATAGTCCTCGGCGACGTTTTCGCCGGTCTCCGGCATGGAATCGACGCCGTACTGCTTCTTCATCACCGGATTGATGAAACGCCAGCCGATGGTGGTGTCGTAGATTTCGGCATTGCGGGAGAAGGCGCTTTCGGCCTTGGGCATGACGAAGGGCGCGCGCGACATGCTCTCGACGCCGCCGGCGATCATCAATTCAGCCTCGCCGGCGCGGATGGCGCGGGCTGCGGCGATGATGGCGTCCATGCCGGAGCCGCAAAGCCGGTTGATCGTCGTGCCGGATGCTGCGATCGGCAGGCCGGCAAGCAGACTTACCATGCGCGCGACGTTGCGATTGTCTTCGCCGGCCTGGTTGGCGCAGCCATAGATCACGTCGTCGACGGCTTCCCAGTCGACCGAGCCATTGCGCTCGATCAGCGCCTTCAGTGGCACCGCCCCGAGATCATCGGCGCGAACGGAGGAGAGCGATCCGCCAAAGCGGCCGATCGGGGTGCGGACATAGTCACAGATAAAGGCTTCGGTCATCAGGCTGCCTCATGGGCTTTCTTGGTGCGCGCGTTGATATCGCGCAGGACAGATAGTTCGGTTTCGGTCGGTGCCGGCGTCTCGATCACCTCATCGGCGAACTTGATCGTCCAGCCGCAATTCTCAATGATCTGCTCCCGGGTTACACCCTTATGGATCGACACGACAGTCAATTCCTTGGTGACTGGATCAGGTTCGAGAACGCAGAGATCGGTAATAACGCGAGTCGGGCCTTTCGTCTTCATGCCCAGGCGCTCGCGATGATTTCCGCCCTCGCCGTGGCCCATCGACGTGATGAAGGGTAGCTTCTCGATGAAGCCGCGCTTGGAGAGCGCCATGGTGATGAAGATCTGGCCGCAATTGCTGGCGATTTCCGGTGCGCCGCCGCCACCGGGTAAGCGAACCTTGGGGTGATCGTAAGGGCCGACGACGGTCGTGTTCAGATTGGCGAACTTGTCGATCTGAGCACCGCCGAGGAAGCCGGTGGTGATGCGGCCGCCCTGCAGCCAGTAGCGGAACATTTCCGGCACGGAAACGGTGAACAGGGCAGTGTCGCAAAGCTCGCCGTCGCCGATCGAGAGCGGCAGCACATCGGGCTTGGTACCGACGGTGCCGCTTTCATAGATCAGGGTGATATCGGGCGCATGGGTCAGCCGCGCGACGTTGCAGGCAGCCGACGGTGCGCCGATGCCGACGAAGCAGACGTCGTCATTCGTCAGAGCGCGGGCAGCTGCAATCGTCATCATTTCGGTAGGCGTAAAATCGCTCATCTTGACCTCCTTACGCCGTCTTGCCCGGCTTCGTGCCGGCATGTTTGGCAAAGTCCTCCGGACTGGCCTTCATCACATGCTCTTCGATCCAGGCCTGGAAGCTGTCGCGATTGCGGGCGATTTCGTCCCATGCGATGTAGAAGGCGTTGGAGCGGGCATAATAGCCCTGCGCATAGGATGGGAATGCGCCGCCCGGCACGAGCGCCACTGCCGTCACTGCCCATGTCGGCAGCACGACGGAGTTGGGCGAGGGCGGATCTAGTTCGTCGACGATTTCCTCGACGGTGACGATCGAGCGCTTGGCGGCCAGCACGGCCTCCTTTTGGACGCCGACGATACCCTCCAGCAGTACGTTGCCCTTCCGGTCGGCACGCAGCGCATGGATGATGGTAACGTCAGGCCGGATCGCGGGAACGGCGGCAAGCACTTCGCCGGTGAAGGGGCAGGTCACGTGTCTGATGTTCGGATTGACCTTCGGCAAATCGGCGCCGATATAACCGCGCAGCATGGCGAAAGGCAGGTTTGCCGCGCCGGCTTCATAGGCATTGGCCATGGCGGCGTGCGAATGCTCTTCGATTTCCAGCGGGCGGGGCCATTGGTTCTCCACAGCATCGCGGAAGCGATGGAGAGAGCCGACGCCCGGATTGCCGCCCCAGGAAAATTTCATGCCCCTGGCTGCACCGACGCCGACCAGCTGATCGTAGAGAATGTCCGGCGTCATACGGATCAGAAAGAGATCTTGTTTGCCCTGACGGATGACTTCGTGACCTGCGGCATAGGGAATGAGGTGAGTAAACCCCTCCATGGCGACCGTGTCGCCATCATGCACATTCTCCGCCACCGCCTGCGAAAGCGATAGAATCCTCGCCATAGGGCCTCCTCAACAAATGCCATCCTTGTGAGCGTCAATAAGCGCCTTCAGTCCGGGATCGTCAATGGATTTGTGCGTTATTTGATATTTGTTCATATATCGCACAAAATGAGTCTAAGTTGGAGGCGCGGCACGCCGGCATTGGACGCTAGTTTTGTCTCTGTTGGCCTAGATATATCCTGTTCGCCCGGTTGATTTGCCATGTCGTCGACGCGAGCATACTCAAAGTAGAGAAAGAGAAAGTAGTCCCGCCACTTGCCTGTTCCGCTCTGTTCGGCACCGGGCTCATGCCGGTCGACACGCCCAAGGTGAGGGGCCGGAATTTTCACTGCGCCCGGTTGGACTGTCTTCGGTCCGAAGCGGCCATGTCGAAAGCCCGCGCCGACGATAAATCGGCGCGGGCGGGTTACCAACGGATGGCAGCCTGTCAATCCAAAGTGACGACCACCTTTCCGATCTGTTCATTGCTTTCCAGGAAATGCGTCGCAACCTGAATTTGATCGAAAGTGAAGGTGCGAGAGATCAGCGGGTCGAGCGCTCCCGACTGCAGTCCCTCAAGGATAAAGGTCTTCGCACGTTCGAGGGCTGCATGATCGGATACGGTCTCGGTATAGAGATATCCCTTCAATGTCAGGCTTTTCCCAAGAACGGCGAATTGCGGAAACGAACCTTCTTCGGGGCTGAGAGCTCCATATTCCAAAAGGACGCCGCCAACCGCCATGCATTCGGCAAGCTGCGCGACCGCTGGGCCACCGATCGGATCGAATACGACACGTGCGCCCTTGCCGCCGGTGATTTCCTTCACCCGCGCGGACAGGTCTTCTTCCGCAGTAGCGATAACATAGTGTGCACCGGCCTTGTGCAGACCCTCTGTCTTGGCACTGGTCCGAGTGGTGGCGATCACCGTCGCGCCGACGCTCCGGGCGATCTGAAACGCTGCGATGCCGACACTGCTAGAGGCTGCAGATACAATCACGAAGTCACCGGCAGAAAGCCGCGCCTGTTCGATCAATGCACCCCATGCCGTCACATACTGCATCCATGAGGCGGCGGCTTTCTCGAACGACAGGTTCGGCGGATGCCTGACGACGTGACGAGCCGGGACATTGATGACCTCGCCATAGGTGCCCCAGCGCGCCATGTCCAAGGTCGGGATGACGCTTACGGCATCGCCCTCCGCAAATCCACTCACGTCGCTGCCGAACGCCTTGACGGTGCCGGCGGCTTCATAACCCAGCATTGAGGGGAACTCTGCTTCCTGAAGATAGGCGTGTCGCCTGAACATGACTTCCGCGCGATTGAGACCGATGGCCCGCACGGCGATTTGCACCTCGTCGGCGGCTGGAACCGGGACCTCGATATCGTCGATCCGCAATACCTCCGGCTCGCCATATTCGTGAAAACGTACAACTCTGGTCATGCTTCATTCTCCTTGCATGTTTCCGTCACGCGCTCGGGAGCGGCGCGTCCGTTGCATGCATCTGGCAACTGGATGCCCGAATGAAAATACGGTAATAAAATGCATATAGTGTCTAAAAGTATACTGTCGGAGCAACGGGAATGAACAAGGACAGGAACTACGACGAGGTCCCCGGCTGCACGATGTACGCGGCACTCAATCTCATCAGCGGCAAATGGAAGGGCATGATCCTCTACCATTTGCTCAAGGGTACCTTGCGATTCAACGCGCTTAAAAGAGAGCTTGGCGACTGCTCTCAGCGCCTTCTGATTAAGCAGCTTCGGGAACTCGAAGAGGATGGCCTCGTCGAGCGAAAGGTCTTTGCCGTCATCCAGCCCAAGGTGGAATATTCGATCACCGACGAAGGCCGGACTTTGGCGCCGATCCTGCTCGGCTTGCGCGACTGGGGACATGGATGGCTGACCCGCCGCAATTTGGTCGCCCGGGACGACCATCTGCAGAGCGAAGAAACAGGAATGTCATCTGCCGTGTGAATTTTGTCGCGATTAGCTGCCGACTAAATCCGAAGTTGTCCGCTGTTGGCGAATTTGCGCCATGGCCGCTTTCGGCCTTAAACCGACCGCGTTAGAAGCGGTCGGCAAGGAGCGGTCACGACATCCAGGTTGCTAGCTGGCTGGCTTGAGTACCGATGCCATGGCCGACTCGGCTGGATGTGGGCCATTGCGAAGCCCTTCCAGCCCTGAATACCCCATGTAAAGCGCGATCAGAAGCATTAGCACGCCGGAAGCATAGGGCGCGCGGCGTGCAAAGGTGCTGAACCCGGGCCACCGTTTCTGGACATGGCGAACGCTCAAGGAGGCAAGGACGCCAGCCGAGACCATCGTTACGGCCAGACCGACGCTGAAGCACACCACAAGTACCGCGCCGAGCGAGAGCTGCTTGAGCTGTAGGCAGAGCAGCAGCACCGTAATCGCCGCCGGGCATGGAATGAGCCCGCCGGTCAGGCCGAACATGACGATTTGCCAATTGGTGACGGTCTGATTTTTGAACCGGCGGGCGATATCCTGGGCGTGGGCGCGTTCGTGAGCATCCATGTATTCTCCATCACCGACGGCAAGGCCCTGGTGGTCATGCGCGCCCTCGCTATAGATCACGTCGTAGTCATGCGTGTGATTTCCATGGCCAAGGCTGACCTGGGCCTTGAATTCATGGGGCTCAGGGATTTCCTCCAGGCTCTCCAGATACCCACCCGTGTCTGCGAAGGTAAAGCCTTGTCTTGCCCCATCCCGGCGCTCGGTTACGAGCGTCACATCCTTTGCGGCCCAGCCATGGCCGCTTTCGAAGCGGATGCGGAACCGAGGCGGAACTCCGTCCTCGAATACTTCCAGGGCCATCATGCCATGACCGGTATCGATCCTACTGACATCGTCATGATGATGGTCGTGATGATGCGCGGCCTCGAGTTGCTGTTCACGCCACGTGCGCCAAAGCATCCAGACGGCGATTCCGACGATGATGACGGCCGATGCAAGCTGGAAATAGGGTTCGGTGGTCTCTGCGTTCATGCCGCGGCCAAGATACTGTCCTCCCAGCGCGACGAGCCACACGACCGCAGTATGGGAGATTGCAGCGGCGACACCCAGCATGACAGCTTGCGAGATCGTTCCGCGGATGGCGATGATGAAGGCCGCCATCATCGTCTTGGAATGTCCCGGTTCCAAGCCGTGCAGCGCTCCCAAAAGGATGGCCGTTGGGACGAACAGCCACGCATGGGCGGTGCTTTGCTGAATGAGGTCTGTGAAGGAGGTCATGGGGGCCGTCTTTCGGAAAACGTGAATGGCAATACTATAGGGGGGTATGGTATTTATTGTCAACTTTGGAATTCTATGGTTTTCATGATAGGCCGAGAAAGGGACGCCTGCGGGCGAGCCCGACAGGAGCAAGACATGACCCACACGATCCGCGAGAAGCAGAAACTCATTAACCGCGTGCGCCGGCTACGCGGACAGATGGAAGGCATCGAGCGGATGCTGGATGAGGAGAAGGGCTGCGCGGAGGTTATGCATGCGATCGCAGCCGTTCGTGGAGCGATCAACGGCCTGATGGGCGAGGTCATCGAGGACCACGTGCGCATGCATGTCGCGGACGCGGCTCTTCCACAGGACGAGCGCGACGACGGGGCGGAGGAACTGATCGACGTCCTGCGATCCTATCTAAAATAAGATCCGTCTGAACCAGCCGGGCCAGCACCGGGCGATGTTCGATGTCTCGGTTAGAATGTGCGTGTTCGGCCGAAGGAGCGCAGCAGAAGATTGACTGATACTGCGACCTTGTCGATGTCGTGAATGTCCTGCGAATATTCTCCGGTGTAGAGCTTCACGATCATTTCGTCTCGAATAGTGCCGTCAAGCTCAAAGTGAAGGTGGAGGTAGTACGCTTGCCTGTCGCCGCCCCGGCTGATGCTTCTGCGCCGCTGTGTGACCTGCCTCAACTCGGTTTTGAAAGGCGCAAAGCCCTTAAGGTGAAGGGAGACCAATTTTGACTCGAAGCGCGTATCGAACGGGACAGCGACCACTGCCTTATCGAGTGCCAGGCTGACTAGCTGGCCGGGAACATCGTCCACAACGGCTGGCTCGTCCAATTTGAACGCGTGAAACAATCGCTGGGGTTTCTCAAAGCAAATTAGCGACGCGATGACCAACACGATAATATTGATGCCTGCCCAAAATGCCGCGATCGGCGAAAATTGGGCCTGAATTTGCGTGGTTTCAGGGACGATATCGATCAGCAGCCCGAGGGCGGTGATCGTGATCAAGGTTGCGATCCAGGCAAGCGTATACCCGTCGAATTGATTTGCTTGGTTGCTGCTGCCTTTCGGCGTCACCCTAAAGGGCTTGCCGAATGGCCTTATCACGCTCGACACGACGGTCGGCAGCATTCGGAAGGTCGCGAACGTTCCGACGGCACTGGAGATTATCGGCAAGTATCGTGTTGGCGTTATCCATAGCATGAGCAGGAAATAGGCTGCGAGCAACGGCACTTGATAGGAGACGTAGTCGGCAATATCCGTGAAATAGAGCGGCAGTAGTCCGAACCAGAGATAAGCGATCGGGATGAGCAGGATCATCAAGCGGACCAGATACTGCACCAACCATGAAGCCGGCAGGAACATGATGCGCTGAAAAAGGGAAAGCCCTGGGCCGCGCAGCGGGCCGTTGTGCAAATAAAGCGTCTGAATGCCTCCCTGGCACCAGCGCTCGCGCTGAACGAAATAGCCGGTCAGATTTTCCGCTGCGAGCCCCATCGACAGACGTTCATTCAAATAACGCGTCTTGTAGCCCCTGTTGAGCATGGAGAGGGTTGTCAGGAGGTCCTCCGTGATGGACTCCGTTGGAAAGCCGCCGATCGCGTCGATTGCCTTGCGGCGGGCGATCGAACATGAACCGCAGCAAAAACTGACATCCCACCCATCGCGGCTTGGCGCGATTTCGTCGAAGAACAGGCGCTGTTCGTCCGGCCAGATGTTCTCAAGCCCCAGATTCGTCTGCACCGGGTCGGCATTGAAAAAATGCTGGGGCGTCTGGACGATGCCGATGCTTTCATCGGAAAAGAAGGGCAATGTCCGACGAAGAAAGTGCCGGTAGGGTACGAAATCGGCATCGAAGACGGCAACGAATTCACCGGAGCTGACGAGCAGGCCATTATTCATGTTGCCGGCTTTAGCGTGCGCGTTGTTGCTGCGCGTAACATGAATCGCGTTTTTCTGTTCGCAAAAGGTTTTGAGCCAATCGCGGCGCTGGTCGTCGAGGACATAGACTTTGAGTTTGTCCGCGGGGTAATCGAGCGATAGAGCGCCGACGATTGTTCGTTCCAGAACGTCGAGCGGCTCATTATAGGTGGGAATGAAGACGTCAACCGTCGGTAGTTCGCGCTCGTCACGTGAAAAAAAGACGCTGCCCAGCACGTCCGTCTCAACGCTCCGATTGACGTAGCGGCTCATGAGCACAAGGAAAAGTACGACGTCTGTGAAGGCTAATATCTCGACGATAAAAACGAGCCAGACCCAATAGAAATTAGCCCCGTCATAAGGGTAGGGAAGAACGGTTTGCGTGAGACGCCAAAGCAAGTAGCGCAATGCGACAGCTGCGACGAACCCGCAGGTGATCGTCCTAGTCCAGCTATGATGGCGCGACCAATTGAATGGCCCCAGGAGAAAGAAGGCCATCACGAGAAAGGTCGGAGCGAGGGCTAGAAGATACTGAACCACAGGTTCTTGACCCAATTCGAAAAGCCTAATCCATGCCAAGGAAACCTGACCTGGACTGTCCGGCCCACCTGGCAGAAATTCTCGAAGTCACCGTTCATGAAGGAAGGTTCGAGACGAACCCGGATGTGGGCATTGCGTTGTGATGAAACCGGCAAGCTCGCCGCAAATGAATCGGTTTCCGTGGCTGCCGAACTGCCCTTTGCGGAAACGACCGTGCCCTGGAAGACATCGCTGCGCCCAAGAAGCCGAACTTGAGCGGCCAGCCCCGGATAGATTTCGTCATAATCGACTTCGGGGACAAGGATGTCGACGAACAGCTCCCGGCAGTCCAGAATTCGCATCAACTCGTTATTGAGCACGACATTGGAGCCGTTCACGATATTCCGGCTCCAAACAACACCGTCAAATGGCGCTGTTGCCGTCGCGGATTCGAGGCTGCTGACACGGATGCCTTCTTCTGTCAGTTGCTTTTCGACCTCCGTCGCCCGCGTTTCATTCTCGGCTATGCGTGAGTTCAGGTCGCTGATGTGGACGATGACTTCGTCCTGGCGCTGGCGGGAGTAGGGGACGTCATTCTGTCCGTCTCCGAAAACAAAGATACCCTGTCGAACCGCATTCAGCCGCTGCTGCAATTGATCGACGGTCAGATTGCTGACTTCGACCTCACCGCCGGTTGCCGCGCCAGTGGCGCGTGCTGCATCGACCATCCTTTGGGTGAGAATACCCTTGGATTCGAGTTCCTTCCGGCGGTCGAGATCCACCTGTGCGGCGAGATCCTGCGCCTGTGAGACCTCGACCCTCTTTCGGAGGATCTCAACTTCGCGCTCAAGATTCGAAATCGTGGCCTGTTTGAAGATTTCCAGGCGATTGCCCAATTGTTCGCGAAGTTGCGAGAGTTCGTCACGTTCCTTCTTCAGGGCCGTAACTCGATCGTGGGCGGTATTGCGCTCTGCTTCTAGTGAAGCCAGCACCGCGCGGTTCACACGCGGATTGCTGATTTCAACGAGATTCTGGCCGGCTTTGACGGGAACGCCAACTTTGGCCGGCTCACCTGAAATGACGCCGTCGATAGGAGCATTGACGAGAGCCAGGCGTGCGTTGACGGTACCATCACGGCTTGTATAGCCGGTGATCGCTGGCAAGGAGACCACAATTGCGAGCGCCAGCAGCAGCAGGCCGACGGTGACACGAGTAATGCGATGATTCCAAATCATGTCATTATTCAAGAGTATCGGGTTAGCGGTGGTCAGGGCCGTCGACCTAGAGTCGGCAAAAATACAACTAAGTCTTGCGTAATTTAGCGCGGTGAAATTTAGCAGGCAAGTGGTGACAGCGAGCTTGTATTAATGAACGAGATAGTGGTGCCCCATTAATGGTCGCTTCGTCCGCCGAAGACTTGTTGGGAGTTCCGCCTTGTGACTGGTCGGTTCGACCTCCGCCATGCGCAGCATTCTCTACGGAAGCGTCGCCTTAAATTGCTCAGGATTGAATGACCGAGGATGCCGAGTAATCACGCTGCGCGAGAAGAGATGATTTCGCGCCAATATTGCCGCGACGGCCGAGCCCTCAAGCAGGGCAATGGAGGCCGGGTCCGAAGAGCCCGGCCTCCACTAACTATTTCACCTGCGTGACGGTCAGCTTGCCATTTACGCGCTCGGCGACAAATTCGATGTTGGCACCCTCCTTCAGCTTGGTGCGGATGGCCGGATCTTCGACGGTGAACACCATCGTCATTGCCGGCATTCCGAGGTTTTTCAGTTCCTCGTGCTTGATCGTGACCTTGCTCGTCTTGGCATCGATCTTGTTGACCACGCCCTTGGTGAATTCCTGGGCTTGGACGCTGGCGGCAGCGCCGATAGTCAAGGTGGCGATAAGGGCAATTCTAACGAGATTCTTCATGCTGGTTTCTCCTGTTCTTCAAGGCTTCAGTTGGTGGCCACGGACACGTCGCCATGCATGCCCGCCTCGTAGTGACCGGGAATGAGGCAGGCGAATTTGAACTCGCCGTCGTTGCTGAACTTCCAGACGATCTCGCCGGATTGACCGGCGGCGAGCCGGATCGAGTTGGCGTCGGCATGTTCCATTTCCGGAAACTTCGCCATGACAGCCTTGTGCTCGAGGATCTTGTCTTCTCGATCGAGTACGAATTCATGGTCGCTCTGGCCGGCGTTCTTGAGCGCGATCTTTACCGTCTGCCCTTTGCGGACCTTGATGACGGCCGGTTGAAAAAGCATCCTGCCGTCTTCGGTTTCCTTCATGGTCACACGGATTGTCTGCGTCGCCTTGGCCTTGTCGCCAGGTTCACCGACGGCGAGCTTTTCGTCATGGCCCCCGGCATGGCTTCCCGATGCGAAAGCGGGGCCGGCAAGCGTTGCGAGCAAGAGTGCGATTGCGAGTTTCTTCATTTTGAAATCCTTTGCAGTTGATAGATGTCTGGTTGTCATTGTTTGGTCGGCTTCGAAGTAATCTGGGTGTTGGCATCCTTCGCTCTAGTCTGCTCCGGCATGTCACCGGTCCATTCCCAGGCCTGCGTTCCTGGCGGGTTTTCGTACCAACCCGGATCGGAGTAATCGTCCGCGGAGATACCCTCGCGGACCTTCACGACCGAGAACATGCCGCCCATTTCGATCGGGCCATGCGGACCCCATCCGGTCATCATGGGAACGGTGTTCTCGGGTATGGGCATTTCCATTTCGCCCATATCGGCCATGCCCTTGGTGCCCATGGGCATGTAATCAGGCTGAAGCTTGCGGATCTTGGCGGCGAGCTTGGATTTGTCGGCGCCGATGAAGGTCGGAATGTCATGTCCCATGGCGTTCATCGTGTGATGCGACTTGTGGCAATGGATCGCCCAGTCGCCCTCGTATTTGGCGTCGAATTCATAGGCCCGCATGGCACCGACGGGGATATCGATGCTGACCTCCGGCCAGCGCACCTCAGGCCTGACCCAGCCGCCATCGGTGCAGGTCACTTCGAAGTCGTAGCCGTGCATATGGATCGGATGATTGGTCATCGTCAGGTTGCCGACGCGCACGCGCACGCGGTCATTCTTCGAGACGACAAGTGGCGTGATGTCGGGAAAGACGCGGCTGTTCCAGCACCACATGTTGAAGTCGGTCATTTCCATAACGCGCGGCACATAGGAGCCGGGATCGATGTCGTAGGCGTTGAGGAGGAAGACGAAGTCGCGGTCGACCCGCATGAATTTCGGGTCCTTCGGATGGACGACGAAGAAGCCCATCATGCCCATCGCCATCTGCACCATCTCGTCCGAATGCGGGTGGTACATGAAGGTGCCCGACTTCACGAGATCGAACTCGTAGACGAAGGTCTTGCCGACCGGGATGTGCGGCTGCGTCAGGCCGCCGACGCCATCCATGCCCGATGGAAGGATCATGCCATGCCAGTGGACGGTCGTATGCTCCGGCAGCTTGTTCGTGACGAAGATGCGCACCCGGTCGCCTTCCACCGCTTCGATCGTCGGGCCGGGCGATTGGCCGTTGTAGCCCCAGAGATAGGCCGTCATGCCGTTGGCCATCTCGCGCTCCACCGGCTCGGCGACAAGATGGAACTCCTTAACACCGTTGTTCATGCGGTGGGGCAGGGTCCAGCCGTTGAGTGTTACGACCGGCTGGTAATCCGGCCCGGATGAGGGATGAATGGGTGGCTGCATGTCTGCCGACGCCATTGAGGGAGCCTCGGGCAATCCCATGGCTGACGTTTTGGTCCATGCGCCAGCCGCAAGCATGACTGCTCCCGCTCCGAAGAACTGTCTTCTGTTGAACATTGAGATATCCTTTCTACTCGCCGGAGCCGGCGGCTGCGGTTTCGGAGGGACCGGGGGAGGAGCCGCCGCCATAGATGGCAGGAGCGAGATTGGCTTCCGCGAGCCAGAAGTCGCGCTTGGCGTTGACGGACTGCACGAGGGCGTTGATCGTCTCGCGCGTGTCGGTGAGCAGCTCGAAAGTGTTGGTGATCATGCCGTTGTAGGTCAGGAGCGATTGCTCCTCGACCTTGCTGCGCAGCGGCACGACATTGTTGCGATAGTGACGGGCAATATCGAGGCTTGAGCGGTAGGCCTCATAGGCCGATCTCGCCTCGGAGCGGACGTTCACGGCCTTTTCCGCAAGTCGATTGGCCGAGCGCATATAGGCCAGCTCCGCCTTCCGCATGCGGGCCTTGCCACTGTCGAAAATGGGAATGGCAAAGCCGATATCGGCCGATCCTGTGAAGTCGACCTTCTTGGCCCCATCCTCGCGGCTGCGCTCGGCCTCGAGTCCGGTCGTGAGCTCCAGGTCGGTGACATAGCGGGTGGCTTCCGTCAGG
This sequence comes from Rhizobium sp. BR 315, assembly GCF_050577975.1. Lineage (NCBI taxonomy): Bacteria > Pseudomonadati > Pseudomonadota > Alphaproteobacteria > Hyphomicrobiales > Rhizobiaceae > Rhizobium > Rhizobium sp. BR 315. The sequence goes on from NZ_JARWKZ010000001.1 coordinate 375,652, forward strand.
CCGTAGGATTGGGCGGACGCCTCCAGCTCCAGTCTCGCAACCTTCAGATCGATCCGGTTGCGAAGCGCATCCGCCTCGACGGTGTCGCGCTTTGCGATCGTCTTCGGCAGAGGCGGCAGGCGGTTCGGTATCCGATAGTTCATGTCCGGCCCCCAAAGCCCGAGCAGCCGGGTCAGTTCCTCCTTGGCGAGCCGGGCTGCCAGCCGCGACTTGGCCGCTTCTCCGGCAAGTTCGGCCGCGAACGCATGCTCGCGAGCCTGCGAACCCTTCGCCATTGCTCCGGTTTCTCCCAGCTTCTCCGCCAGTTCCGAGGCGGCATCGGCGGCTGCCTGCGCACGCTGGAGCTGGGCAACGTTCTCGTCGGCCGCAACGGCCGTGATCCAGGCGCGGCGGGTATCGGCGGCCAGACGCAGCGTCTCGATCGCGGCATTGAGCTGTGCCTGCCGGAAACGCGTGTCGGCGAGTGCGACATCGCGTTTCTTGGTCATGAGCGCGAGGATATTGGCTGTGAGCGCTCCCTCGATTGTCTTGAATGCTTCAAGCTCGGGCGTGCCGATACCTTTCAGGCCAACGGAGGCCGTCGGATTGAGCAGCATGGTCGTCTGCCAGGCATCCGCCGCGCTGTCGCCGAGATCGGCATAGGCGGCCTGAAGGCCCTTGTTGTTGAGGAGCGCGATCTGGACCGCAGTATCGACATCCAGGCTCTTCTCGCGAGAAAGGAGAGCTTTGGTCTGCGCGGATAGCGCCTTTGCCTGCTGCTGGTTTTGAACCCAGACGGCATTCTTCGCCATCGCCGATCTGGTCGAAGTCGACACGGTGGAGAAGCCGGCGTCCTTCCCGGCATATTCGGCACCACTGACACAGCCGCCGAGAATGATTGGAAATACGGCAACCACCGCAAGCGTTCGAATCGAGCTCATGACGCATCTCCCTTGGCTGGAGACTGCTGGTCGTTCTGCTGGCGCCAGGGCTTGGGATCGATAGGCTTGCGCGGGATGTAGCCCGAGTTGGGGGGATTGTATTGGAAGGGAGCGACAGAACGCGTCTGTGCGACATCCGATGACGGGACAACGTCAGGAGGAAAAGTGGATGCGCAGCCGCCGACGAACAAGGGCAGCCCCACCACGACTATGGAAGGTCTCATCTTTAGAAATCCGAATAGGAGATTGCCAATGGCAGTTGCGGGAAAAATCCCGGCAAAGGCCATGCGAACCCGTCAGATGCGGGCGAATCCTATTCAGATATTCGGGGGACGATCGAAATTGGGTTTTTCGCCGAGCGCGCGCTGATCGTCGACAAACTGGCGAATGGACGACACAGCAAATCCGCCGACATCATAGCCATTGCAGATGATGCCGTAGCCGATACAGAAATCCTTGCAGCATTCCTGCTTGGCGATCTTATCTTTCACCAATCCGGACGCATCATCGTGATGATTATCGGCGACTTGCTCCTGCATGGCTTGATGATCGCCGTGAACCATCTGCCCCGCAGCGCGGACTTCGGGAAATGCCGAACCGTGCATGGCGGCATTCGCGTTGGACAAGGTATATCCTGCCAGCGATACGATGATCGCCAGCCGCACAAGAAGGAGCAATTTGCTCAGTGCGATTCGATAGATTTTGCCCATGTACAGCAGCTACAATCAAACCTGGCCCTTTTCAAGGGCAATATGAATCCAAGATTCGCGCCGCTCCATTAACGCCAAACAACGTGACAACGCTGTTTATCCCGATCGCAGATAGCTTTCGGGAATATAGTCGGTATCGGTGTCGCAAACTCGGTTTCGTCCAGCCGCCTTTGCCAGATAAAGGCCTCGGTCGGCCTCCCTGCATAGCTCCAGAAGGGATGAACGGTCATTGCTCGCCCGTGCGATACCAATGCTCGCTGTCACACTGACATCGGGGCCGAGGCGAAGGTACCGTATTTCTGACACTGCGTTGCGCACCCGCTCCGCCAGGAGCAATGGATCTCCAGCTCCAGACGGAAGGAAAATAATGAACTCCTCTCCTCCCTGGCGCCCGAACAGAGCGGACGGTGGCAACATCGACTGCACCGCCTGTGCCATTTTCGCGAGGACTTCGTCGCCGGCGGCATGACCCCAACGATCGTTCAACTGTTTGAAATGATCGATATCGAGGTAAAGAATGGCATCGCCATTTCGCAGCTGCTTGGAGACATTTTCGTTAAAGAAGCGGCGGTTATAGAGGCCCGTGAGAGCGTCGCGTTCCGCCAGATGCCTGATCTTAATATGCTGCCGCTCGCTGATGAAAATTACGATGGCAATCGCGAGCACGAACTTGGACAGGATCATCAGGAAAAAGCCGCTTGCCACGTCGAGCAGAGCGAACGAGTTCAAGGAAAACTCCAACGCCATGGTCAGCGACAGGAGACTGTAGGCGGCAAGTATTGCCGCGACCAACTTGCGGATCGGAAGCGGCTCCCGATGCGCATCCATGAAGACAACGAACGCGGTGGCGGCCATTGTCAGGCAAGCAAGAAAATTGAAGGCGGACGCCCGATAGGTGTTGTTTAGATGGAATGCCGTGACAACGCCTGCCGCCAACGTTAACGCGGCGGGTAGCAGCGCAAGCCCGATATTGATTTTTCTAGCAGGGTTGCTGATCAGGACAAATGCTAAGCCAAGCAGGGAATACCCAAGCACGGCAAGGACAATGCTCATCAGGCTCAGGGGGCCGTAAAGCGCAGGATGAGTTTCGGCATGCCCGGCTAAGGTCGAAGCCACAGCCAGAACGACAAAACTCGCTGCGAGAAGTCCGACGCCACGGCTTTCCGTCGAAGTGAGCCGTAAGTAGCCTAAGGTTAAGGCGCCTGCGATATAAGATGTCTTCTGCAGGAAGAGCACCGTCGGCATATCCAATTCATTGATCATCAAGTATCACCGCATGACCGTTCATTGCGATTGCCCTAGCGGAAAACGCTGAATATTTTGCGAATAACGGCATCGATCGGGAATTTTTGCCCAAATCGCAAATCACCGCATCAATGTATTCAATTCGCGCACTGGACCCGTTCACTCCTGATGAGACAGACATGTCTTTGTTCGACGCTTTGCGAAGACGCGAACTCGCCCCTATCAATATTGCCGGTATGTCTGCGGGTCGAGCTTTAAAGGAACACGCAAACGGAAAGGGAAATGGGATGTCCAGTAATCCAGGCAGTGCCTTTCGACTTGATGAAGGTAGTTACCGCTGTTGTCCGTCTCTGACGGTGTTGGCCTGATCTACATCGGTAGAAAGCGAGCGGTTGACCATCCGTTATCAAAAATCTCACCGCGAGCGTCAATGCCGCGCGCTCGAGGATAGGATAACCGCCGAAGAGACTATTTAAAGTCTCGGATAAAGACCCTTTCGGCAGCGTCGATCGCTGCACAGATGCCAGGATCCGCGTGCAAGGCATTTAGGCTCATGAGGTGCTGACGCCTTCGCGACAATTCCCCGCACTGGCTGCAGCGAAGAAGCGATATATCGCCATCACGCCAGCAACGATTGCAAGCCGGCAAGAATGCTCCAGCGGCTGCGAATCTCGGCTTCGGCAACACCACGAATTAAACCGTTGGCTTGATGTTCTGGTTCAGGCGGAAGAGATTTGTTGCATCGTATTTGTTTTTGAGTGTGACAAGGCGCGCATAGTTTTCACCATAGGCGTCGCGCACCCGGTCCTCGCCCTCGTCGCCCAGGTTGTTGGCATAAACGCCGCCTGTCGAATATGGCCTGACGGCGCTCCACAGCTCGCGGGCCCAACGCATATTGGCTTCATCGTCGGCGGGAGCATCCCAAATGGCAATCGGGAAGCAGTCGTAGAGGGCGTCGCGGTTCACATACGGCGAATCCGATTTTAAGGTTCGGGCGATTGCGCCACCGACCTGCTGAAAGACCAGCAGCGATGCATGCGACGGCGCCTTTGCATAGGTGTCGAGGAGCGCATCGATGATGCCATCGCCGATATGGTTGAGGAACTGGGCTTTCCAATAGTAGCGGCGCCCGCGCGGAAAAAGCGCATCGCCGCCCGATTGGATCTGAAGATAAGGCCGCGCGGCGAGGCTGCTTTCGACCGGCGAGCCGAACTTCATGAGCGGAGCGAGGATCGGCTCGCCTGCCCCCTGCGGTCCGACATAGCACGCTGAGATGCTGAAGAATCGGTCACCCGACGGTGTTGCTACAAGTGCTGCGTCGACGCTCAGTTCATCGGGCGCCTTGCGGGAGAACTCATGATAGAACTTCATCGCGCTGCGGGCATGGTCGTAACGGTGAAGGACCGAGCCGACAAGCAGTGCCGGGCCGACGGGATGAAGCCGATATTCGAAAGCCGTCACGATGCCGAAATTGCCGCCGCCGCCCCGCAGTCCCCAGAACAGGTCGGGGTGCTCGGAGGCGCTCGTCCTCAGCAGCGTGCCGTCCGCGGTCACGATTTCGGCGGCGACGAGGTTGTCGCAGGTCAGGCCATGTTTGCGCCCGAGCTTGCCGAACCCACCGCCGAGGGTGAGCCCGGCGATGCCGGTGTCGCTGTTGACGCCCATCGTCGTTGCCAGGCCATGAGCCTGCGTGGCCCTGTCGAACTCGCCCAGATTGAGCCCCGCCTCGGCCCGGGCTATGCGGCGCTCGGGGTCGACCTGCATTCCTTTCATGCGCGACAGATCGATCACGATGCCATCGTCGCACAAGGACAGGCCCGCGACATTGTGACCGCCGCTTCGAACGGCGATAAGGAGGCCGTGCACGCGCGCAAAGGTCACCGCCTTGATGACATCGTCGGTGTCGGCGCAAAAGACGATCGCGGCAGGCCGCTTGTCGATCGCGCCATTCCAGACTCGGCGCGCCTGGTCATAGGTGGGGTCCGCCGGCAACACCAGGTCGCCGCGGAGGCCTTGCCGCAGCTGCTCAATGGTTGCGGCGGACGAATGGGCTGCGCCTAAGGAAGTGTTAGCCGGCTGCTCTACATTCATGGATGTCGCCTCCTATCGAGTGTGAATATCGTCTCACTGTCTGTAACTTGCAGCAAAGCCAAAGATCTCAGGTGCTGGATGAGAGAAATTCATCTAGATTGGCGGCATGAGGAACCTTCCGCCCCTACGCTCGCTGCACGCCTTCGAGGCTGCGGCCAGGCATGGCAGCTTCAAGCTCGCCGCGGCCGAGCTTGGGGTGACGTCGACTGCGATCAGCCACCAGATCCGGTTGCTGGAGGAGACCTGTGGTTACCAGCTGTTTCAGCGCCGGCCGCGACCTCTCTTGCTGACGAAAGCCGGTGCACGGCTGTTTCCAGGGCTGCGCAATGGCTTTGATGTGCTCGCTGGCGCAATCGCCGCGGTTGCCGAACCCGATGCCCGGGCGCCGTTGCGGATTACGAGCCCGAATGCATTTGCAAGTCGATGGCTCGTCCCGCGCCTGTCGAAATGGCGGGAGGAAAATCCGACCGTCCCATTGGAGATCATCGGGACCGATGCGGTGCTCGATCTGCGGGCCGGCGCCGCCGATGTTGCGATCCGCTATGCGCGCAGGCCGCCACAGGACTTCGTTGCGCAAGAGGTCTTTCGCGACACGTTCTTTCCGGTTTGCAGTCCTCGCTTGCTGGCGAACGATGGACGGTCAATCCAACGCGTTGCCGATCTCCTGCGTTTTCCGCTGATCCATTTTGACTGGATGAACCGGGATCCTGGCGCTCCGACTTGGCGACAATGGCTGACCACGGCGCGTTCGATTGATCCAAGCCTGGAAACGGACAAAGCGTGGGATCTGAGCTTTCGTGAGGAACTGCATGCGATCGATGCCGTCGTGGCGGGCCAGGGGATTGCGATCTGCAGCGACGTGGTCGTCAGCAATGAACTGAGGAGTGGAGTGCTGGTGAAGGCGCATCCGCTCTCGTTGCCCGGCTACGGCTTCTACCTCGTTGCGATGGCGCACACGTCACGTGCACCGGACATCGAAACTTTCTCGGCTTGGCTACGGGCGATCGGTTGAGCGCTTGTCCGGCAGGATCTGCGCTGGCGATAGGCGCCGATTACGGGTCCACGGATGCTCCCACTTCGTGTCAGAGCTCGTTTGAGCACGCTGCTTGGTCAGGGACGCAACTGCCAATTCCGGAAACGTCACCGACGCCGCCTCAAAGACCGCTCAGCAAGCCGGCTGGAGCGACGAGCAATTTGGTTTGGAATGTTCGATGACCACTTCGATACTGTCGAGCGGCGGAGGCGTGAGAAGCGAGCTCCGCGGTCTCTGGCTCACGACAGCGCTGGACGGCCGGACGAAGTGTGCTATGCGGAAAGCGGAGGGCAAGTCGAAAGGATGAGCAGAATGGCGGTTGAGGCGGCGAAAGAGGACATCTGCGAACTCGTTAAGCGGATTGTCGTCGAGCGGCCGCCGACGGCGGCGAGCTTTATCGTCACCATCTACGGCGACATCGTCGAGCCGCGCGGCGGCGTGGTCTGGATCGGCAATCTCATCGAGACCTGCGCCGGTGTCGGCATCAGCGAGACGCTGGTGCGCACCGCCGTGTCACGCCTCGTCTCGGCCGGCCAACTCCTCGGCGAGCGCGAGGGGCGGCGGAGCTATTATCGTCTTTCCCCGGCCGCCCGCGCGGAATTCAGCGCCGCCGCCGCCGTGCTCTTCAGGCACGAGCAGGCCGAAGGGTGGCAGTTTGTGCGCCCGGCGGGCGTCAACCTCGAAGAAGAAATGCAGGCGCTGGAGCGCGTGGGAATGGCGCGCCTCGGGCCAAGGCTTGCGGTCGGGCCGAGGCGGTCGCTGCCTGGCGTCGTCCCGGCGCTCGTCTTTCGCGCCGACGTGGCGCAAGGCGAGGTGGAGCTTACCGCGTTTGCCGCCGATCATTGGGATCTCGCCCCGCATGCGGAAGCCTATCGCGCCTTCCTATCCCGCTTTACGCCTGTCGCGGAAACTTTCGCCGCTGGCCTGCCCATCGATGCTGAGACCGCCCTTTCAGCACGGCTCCTGCTCGTGCATCAGTTCCGTGCCATCGCGCTCCGCGACCCTCGGCTGCCGGCCGCCGCCCTGCCGGCGGATTGGCCGGGCGACGCCGCTCGCCGCCTTTTCGCCGAACTCTATCTCGCGCTTTCTCCCACTGCCGACCGGCATGTTGCCAACCAATTCGTCACCGCCTCGGGACCGCTCGCCGAAGAGAGTGATGATACGCGGCGCCGAGCCGAGATGCTCGGGTTCCGAGCCTCAGCCTAGTTCACCCGATCGCCTTGCTCATCCGCAGAAAGGGGCCGGCTGAAGGCGCGGCTCGAGGACTTTAAGAGTGGGCGCACCCTTCTGACGATGGGCAGAGGAAAAGACCCGAATTGCAGGGTTCCCCCATCCCTCATCCTCAAGCCAGCGTGCAGGCAGATTGTCTCGCACCTGTTGGTCATTTTCGACCGGAGATCGCTCGCCGAGCGCCTCTGTGTTAAAATCGGAATATAGCCACTCTGCAAAACATTACATAAAATTCAAAGAATAGCGTTGCGCTGTGATGTTTCCGGTGGTAAATACATGACCGATCGGTCGGTTAATTTATTTCCGGCCGAATGCGGCGATGCAGCGGGAGGAAATGCATGTCCGAAGCTTTCATCTGCGATGCGGTGAGAACGCCGATCGGCCGTTATGGCCGAGCGCTCGCTTCGGCGCGCGCCGACGATCTGGCCGCCGTCCCGCTCGCCCATCTCCCCAAGCGCAATTCGGACGTCGACTGGGCGAAGGTCGAGGATGTCATCTACGGCTGCGCCAACCAGGCCGGCGAAGACAATCGCAATGTCGCACGCACGGCCGTGCTGCTGTCCGGCATGCCGGTCTCGATCCCGGGTACCACCGTCAAACGCCTCTGCGGCTCCGGCATGGACGCTGTCGGCATGGCGGCGCGCGCCTCGTCACCACTGCCACCTATCAGCTTCACCGCCAGGGCGGACGCTATGCGCTATGTACCATGTGCATCGGCGTCGGCCAGGGCATCGCCATCATTCTCGAGCGCGTCTGATCGCGCGAAAGCAGAAGGATAGAACCATGTACGCACAGATGGTGAAGACCGACACCGCCCGCGTCCGCAGCCTCGACGAGATGGAACCCGTCGAGCGCGACTTCCAGGAGCGCATCGACGCCGGCCAGAAGATCGAACCGAAGGAATGGATGCCGGAAGGCTACCGCAAGACGCTGGTACGCCAGATCAGCCAGCACGCCCATTCCGAAATTGTCGGCCAGCTGCCCGAAGGCAACTGGATCACGCGTGCTCCGACACTGGAGAGAAAGGCGATTCTGCTCGCCAAGGTACAGGACGAAGCGGGCCACGGCCTCTATCTCTACTGCGCCGCCGAAACGCTCGGCATCAGCCGCGACGAGATGTACGGCCAGCTCCATTCCGGCAAGGCGAAATATTCCTCGATCTTCAACTATCCGACGCTCACTTGGGCGGATATCGGCGCGATCGGCTGGCTGGTTGATGGTGCGGCGATCATGAACCAGGTACCGCTGCAGCGCTGTTCGTATGGCCCCTATGCGCGGGCCATGGTGCGCATCTGCAAGGAGGAAAGTTTTCACCAGCGCCAGGGTTTCGACATCCTGATGAAGATGGTGAAGGGCACGCCTCAGCAGAAGGCGATGGTCCAGGATGCGCTGAACCGCTGGTGGTGGCCGTCGCTGATGATGTTTGGCCCTTCGGACGACGCTTCGGTCCATTCGGCCCAGTCGATGGCCTGGAAGATCAAGCAGAACTCCAATGACGAGCTGCGCCAGAAGTTTGTCGACCAGACCGTGCCGCAGGCCGAATATCTCGGTCTCACCGTTCCCGATCCGGACCTCAAATGGAATGAGAATAAGGGCGGCTATGATTTCGGTGAGCCGGACTGGAGCGAATTCTTCGACGTTATTGCCGGCAACGGCCCATGCAATGCCGAGCGGTTGAACGCCCGCAAGTCCGCCTGGGACGAAGGCGCCTGGTTCCGTGACGCGCTGGTCGCTCACGCCGAGAAGGCGGACGCGCGGCGTGCCGCCCGGATGCCGGCGGAATGAGCGGCAAGCAGTCACAGTTTCAAGGGAGAGAATTCATGTCGAGCGAATGGCCCCTCTGGGAAGTTTTCATCCGCGGCCAGCACGGCCTCAACCACCGCCACGTCGGCAGCCTGCACGCGCCGGATGCCGAGATGGCCATCAACAATGCCCGCGACGTTTATGTCCGCCGCAATGAGGGCGTCAGCATCTGGGTCGTGCGCTCTTCGGATATCGCCGCCAGCGCGCCGTCGGACAAGGGCCCGCTGTTCGAGCCGTCGAACTCCAAGGTCTACCGTCACCCGACCTTCTTCGACATTCCAGACGAAGTGGGGCACATGTGATGGAGACAGCGACCGACACGGCCGTCGACAAGGTGGTACTCACCGAGTTCCTGACGAGAATGGGAGACAATGCCCTCATCCTCGGCCACCGCGTCTCCGAATGGTGCGGCCACGGGCCTGCATTGGAGGAGGATATCGCGCTCGCCAACGTAGCGCTTGACCTGATCGGCCAGACGCAGCTTTGGCTCGGCCTTGCTGCAGAAATTGAAGGCAAGGGCCGAAGCGCCGACGATCTCGCATTTCTGCGCGACGGCTTCGATTTTCGTAATCTGCTGCTCGTCGAGCGCCCGAACGGCGACATAGGCCAGACGCTGATGCGTCAGTTCCTGTTCGACGCCTGGCATTTGCAGATGCTGAATGCCCTCAAGGGCTCGACCGACCGGCGCATCGCGGAGATCGCTGAAAAGGTCTCGAAAGAGGTGGCTTACCATCTGGAGCGCAGCCGCGACCTGGTGATCCGCCTCGGCGACGGCACCGACGAAAGCCACCGCCGCATGCAGGCAGCCCTCGACGGGCTATGGGCTTATACGGGCGAAATGTTCATCGGCGACGCGGGCGATGCCGCCCTTGCGGCGGCGGGCGTTGCGCCGCAGCCGGAAAGCCTGAAGGCCGGCTGGGACGAAATCGTTGCCGAGGCGCTTGCTGAAGCCACGCTGAAGAAGCCGGCCGGTGGCTACATGCACAAGGGCGGCAAGCGTGGCGTGCACTCCGAGCATCTGGGCTTCATCCTCACCGAGATGCAGTTCCTGCAACGCGCCTATCCGGGCGCGACCTGGTAGGGGGGAGGATCATGGCGCAGCCTTCGACGGAAACCGTATGGCAATGGCTGGCCGAGGTCTCCGACCCGGAGATCCCGATCATTTCGCTCACCGATCTCGGTATCATCCGCAACGTGCGGTGGGATGGCGGGACGCTGGTGGTGACGGTGACGCCGACCTATTCGGGCTGCCCGGCGACCGCCATCATCAACCTCGACATCGAGGCAGCCCTTGCCGCGCGCGGTGTGGTCAAGGTCCGGCTCGAACGGCAATTGTCACCTGCCTGGACCACCGACTGGATCAGTGCAGAGGGCCGCGACAAGCTCAAGGTCTACGGGATTGCCCCACCGGTCGACGGCACCGCCGCTGACGGGACCCTGATGAAGCGTATCGACCGGCTCGCCGGCCGCTCGAACCTGACGATCGAATGTCCGCGCTGCGGTTCGACGCGGACGGAGAAGATCAGCCAGTTCGGATCGACGCCCTGCAAGGCGAGCTATCGCTGCGCGGAGTGCCTGGAACCCTTCGACTATTTCAAGTGCATCTGAGCGATGCCGCAATAAATGAGGCCCTAAATCGTGGCACGTTTCCATTCCCTTCAAGTCGCCGATGTCCGCCGCGAGACCCGCGACGCCGTGGTGGTTACCCTCGTTCCGAGCGAGGAGGACCGCGCCGCCTTCGACTTCACGCAAGGCCAGTACCTGACCTTCCGGCGAGCCTTTGAGGGTGAGGAGCTGCGCCGCTCCTATTCGATCTGCGCCGGCCGCGATGAAGGCTTCCTGCGCGTCGGCATCAAGCGCGTCGACGGCGGCTGCTTCTCAACCTGGGCGAACGAAGAGCTGAAGATCGGCGACACGCTTGAGGCGATGCCGCCGATGGGCGCCTTCTTCACCGCGCTGGAGCCGGAGAAGGCAAAGCACTATCTCGGCTTTGCCGGCGGCAGCGGCATTACGCCGGTGCTCTCGATTATCAAGACCGTGCTCGCCCGCGAACCGCGCTCGCGCTTCACCCTCGTCTATGCCAACCGTCAGATCAGCTCGATCATGTTCCGCGAAGAGTTGGATGACCTGAAGAACATTTATCTCGGACGCTTCTCAATCATCCATGTGCTTGAAAGCGAAGCGCAGGATATCGACCTCTTCACCGGCCGTATCGATGCCGAAAAATGCGAAGGCCTCTTCTCGCACTGGATCGACCTGAAGTCCGTCGATACCGCCTTCATCTGCGGCCCCGAGCCGATGATGCTGGCGATTGCGGCGGCACTGCGCGACCATGGCCTTTCCGACGGGCAGATCAAGTTCGAGTTGTTCGCGTCTTCTCAGCCTGGCCGGGCGCAGCGTAAGGCCGAAAGCGTAGCCGGTGCCGACCGCGACGCCACCTGCCATGCGACCGTCACCCTCGACGGCGCGACCCGCGGCTTTACCTTTCCGAAGCATGGTCAAAGCCTGCTTGACGCCGCGCTCGAAAACTCGATGGACGCGCCCTACGCCTGCAAGGCTGGCGTCTGCTCTACCTGTCGCGCCAAGGTGCTGGAAGGCGAGGTGGAAATGGAGGTCAACCACGCGCTCGAGGATTACGAGGTGCGACAGGGCTATGTGCTCACCTGCCAGTGCTACCCGCTGACTGACCGAATCGTGGTGAGCTACGACCAGTAAGTACGTCCTCTTCTTGCGGCCGCGAAGAAGGGAAGAGAGAATTGGGAGAGATGCAATGTCCGATGATGTGATGCCGATCGAAGACTATCTGGCGCAAGGAGGCATGCTGACCTCGCCTGATAATGTGCCGGCGCGTTATCGCGGCGAACTCTTGAGGCTGATGGCGAGCTTCGTCGATAGCGAGCTTGCGGGTGCCGCCGGCTTTGCCGATATCATCAATGATGCGCCGGGCATCAAGGAACGCATTTCGGCCGCCCGCATCGTGCTGGAAAAGACCGATCATGCCGGCCGGGTGCTGGAGGTGATGGGTTCCTTCGGTGTCGATACGCGCCGCTATGCCAACCATCATCCCTGGGCGGCGCGCGTCGCTCGCGACGCCGATATCGGCGCGGCACGACGCGAAGGCGACATGCGGCTTTCCGTCTTCCACTATCCGCTCGCCGGGTGGGCGGACGCTGTGGTCATGAACCTCTTGATGGGCAAGGCCTCCGTCATCCAGCTCAACGAGTTGTCGCGCGTCTCCTATCAGCCGCTCGCCGACGTCTTCCGCATCATCCTGCCGCGCGAGGCGCGCCATACCGAACTGGCGCTCGTCGGCTTGGAGCGCATTGCGGAAACTCCGGAAGGCCGCGCCGAAATCGCTGCCTCGCTCGCCTATTGGCGCCCGCGCGTCGCGGCAAGCTTCGGTCTGGCTGGCTCGGTCCGCTACGAGACGCTCTCCCGTTTCGGCCTGCGTCATACGCCCAACGAGACATTGCTTGCGCAGTGGGAAGGCGCCGTCGAAAGCGCGCTTTCCGCCCTGCCGCTGAACTGACATAGGAAGGACCACGAGATGACCATCAACGTACAGGCGCCACGTCGGCTCGAAAGCTATGTCTGCGGTAGCTGGGCGGCCGGCGCGAAGGAAGGCGTGCCGCTGCTCGACGCGGCGACCGGCGCCCCGGTCGCGCTGATCGATTCCACCGGCCTCGACTTCAAGGCGGCGCTCGCCTACGGCCGCGACAAGGCGGGAGCTGCGCTCCGCCGCATGTCCTTCCACGAGCGCGCCGCCATGCTGAAGGCCCTCGGCCTGGCGCTCATGGAGCAAAAGGAGGAATTCTACGCACTGTCCTATGCGACAGGCGCCACCCGCGCCGACAGCTGGATCGACATCGAGGGTGGCATCGGCACGCTGCTTTCCTACGCCTCCAAGGCCCGTCGCGAGCTGCCGAACACCCGCGTGCTGACAGACGGCGACGTGGAGCTGCTGTCCAAGGACAACAGCTTTTCCGCCCAGCACATCCTCACGCCGCTCGAAGGCGTCGCCGTCCATATCAACGCCTTCAACTTTCCCTGCTGGGGCATGCTCGAAAAGATTGCGCCGACGCTGATCGCCGGTCTGCCGGCGATCGTCAAACCCGCCAGCCAGACCGCTTACCTCACGGAATTGATGGTCAGGCGGATGGTCGGGACAGGCATCCTGCCGGAAGGCGCGGTACAGCTCATCTGCGGTTCTGTCGGCGATCTGCTAGACCATGTCGGCGATCAGGACGTCGTCACCTTCACCGGCTCGGCTGCGACCGGCCGGCGGCTGAAGACCCATCCGGCGATCGTCGCAAATTCCGTCCGCTTCACCATGGAGGCCGACAGTCTCAACGCTGCCGTGCTCGGTCTCGACGCAGCGCCCGGCACGGAGGAGTTCGACCTCTTCGTCAAGGAGGTCGCCCGTGAAATGACCGCGAAGGCCGGGCAGAAGTGCACCGCCATCCGTCGAGTCATCGCGCCGCGCCCCTATACCGACGCGCTGGTCGCAGCACTTGGCGATCGGCTCGCCAAGACTGCGCTCGGCAACCCTGCCGAAGAAGGTGTGCGCATGGGCCCGCTCGCCAGCCTCGACCAGCGCGAGGAAGTGCGCGCCCGTATTCGCGACCTATCCGCCGACGCCGAGATCGTCGCAGGTGATCCCGGTAATCCGCGTGTCGTCTCCGGCGATGCAGAAGCCGGCGCCTTCCTCAATCCAGTGCTGTTCTATTGCGACAAGCCCGCCTCGGCGCGCGCCGTCCACGATGTCGAGGCTTTCGGCCCAGTCAGCACCGTCATGCCGTACGACACGGTTGAAGAGGCTGTTGAGCTTGCCAAGCGCGGCAGGGGAAGCCTCGTTGCCTCGGTCTTCACCAACGACCCGCGTTTTGCGGAGGACGTCGTCGTCGGCATGGCGCCGTTCCACGGTCGCGTACTGATTGGCAACCGCGTCAGCGCCAAAACTTCGACCGGTCACGGCTCGCCGCTGCCGGGTCTCGTCCATGGCGGTCCGGGCCGCGCCGGTGGTGGCGAAGAACTCGGCGGCATGCGCAGCGTCAAGCACTACATGCAGCGCACGGCCGTCCAGGGCGCGCCCGCGCTGCTTTCCGCCGTCACCGGCCGATGGGTGGCCGGCGCGCCGGCCAACACTCACGGCGAGCACCCGTTCCGCAAATCACTCGCGGAACTCAAGATCGGCGACCAGCTGGAGACGGCCGAGCGCACCGTGACACTCGAAGACATCGAGCATTTCGCCCACTTCACCGGCGATACCTTCTATGCCCACATGGATGAGGCGGCGGCCCGCGCCAATCCCTTCTTCGACGGACGAGTGGCGCATGGCTACCTCATCGCCTCCTTCGCCGCCGGCCTCTTCGTCGACCCGGCGCCGGGTCCGGTGCTTGCCAACTATGGCGTCGACAGCTTGCGCTTCCTCACCCCGGTCTATCCGGGCGATGCCCTGAAGGTGCGGCTTACAGCCAAGGAGATCAACCCGCGCGAAAACGCCGACCACGGCGAGGTGCGCTGGGATTGCCGCGTCAGCAACCAGAAGGGCGAGACGGTGGCGCAGTACGATGTGTTGACCATGGTGGCGAAGACCCGAGGGTAAACATCAACGGTTCCCGGCCGCGCCCCTGCGGCCGCGAGAGCCGATCGGAGGAAAGACATGGCCCAGATCTACGCTTATGACGGCATCGTGCCGGTGATCGATCCGGAGGCCTTCGTGCACCCGGCGGCGGTGGTGATCGGCGACGTGATCGTCGGTGCCGGCTGCTATGTTGGCCCGGCGGCGGTCCTGCGCGGCGACTTCGGCCGCATTGTCTTGGGCGCCGGCTCCAACGTGCAGGAGACCTGCGTAGTCCACAGCTTTCCCGATCTCGAGGTGGTCATCGGCGAAGAGGGCCATATTGGACACGGAGCCGTGCTGCACGGCTGCAAGATCGGCCGCAACGCCATGGTTGGCATGAATGCCGTGGTCATGGACGAGGCGATTATCGGCGAAAATTCGATCGTCGCCGCCATGGCCTTCGTCAAGGCCGGGGTGGAAATTCCCCCAAACAGCCTCGCGGTGGGTTCCCCCGCCCGCGTCCTGCGCGAACTCAGCGAAAAGGAAATCGCCTGGAAGCGCCAAGGCACCGGCGTCTACCAACGCCTGGCGCTTGAAGCCAAAGACAAGCTGCGGCCGGCAGAACCGCTCGCGGCGCCCGAGCCCAACCGCCAGCGCGTTCGCGCGCCTCAATATGATCCGCTGATCCTGGCGCGGCTGAAGCTTGGGGATTGAGGGGCGGCAATGGGCAAGGTCTCGCCTTGGGAGACTGCCGGAAAAAATGGATTTACCTGACCGCCTTAACCCCTTCGAGCACCAACGTCGTTGCGATGTCAGCATATTCGTCGCGGCTGATCGGGCCGTCCGGCCGGAACCACATATAAACCCAGTTCATCATGCCGAAGAGAGACATGGTGACAGGCATGAGAAGCGGCCGCTCCCGGCTTAGGTCGGGATTGATGTCGCGGATGATGTTTGAAAAGCGTTTGACGATCCGCCGCTCGATCGACTGGATCTCGGTAATCTGCTCGGCGGAAAGCGTACCGCTGGCGTTAAGCTGAACCTTGTGGTGGTCGTCCGCGTCGCGGTAGCTTTCGAGCATCTGCCGCACAAGGAGCCTCAGCCGCTTTTCAGGCTCCGCATCCGGCTGGTCGGCGGCTTCAATGGCGGAATCGAGTTCGACCAGATGGGTGCGGATGATGTCGAAGATCAGCGCATCCTTGCTCGGATAGTAGTGATAGAGCAGAGCCTTCGAGACGTTACTGCGCGAGGCGATCATCGCCATCGAGGCCTTTTCCATACCTATCTCGGCGAAGACCGCGGCAGCGCTCGACAGGATGCCCCGCTGTTTTTCCTCAAAGTCGATTGCGCGTGTGCGTGCCATACTCGTCCTTATCGTCTTTTCGTTTCTCCCTGCCCGTGAGGGCAAAAAGCCGGCGTCGATCGCCGGGGGAATCGCTCGGCTTCGAATCATTCGTCAGCCCGAGCAGGTGCGCAAGCCATGAACCTGCGCACCCTGTGATGCAATGGACGGCTTTCGTGGAGACGTCCGTCGTAAGGGACCGCTATGATCCCCTCATTCCTTGGGGCGGTTGTCGACCACCCGCTTTGCCTTGCCCTCGGATCGCGCGACTGTGCCGGGTGTCTGCACCTCGATCCTGGTACTGACGCCAACGACGCTTTTGATGTGGTGCGCGAGCTCCCTGGCAGAGCCGGCGCGCGCCGCTTCATCGGCTGCTTCCGGCGTGCATTCCACATGCACTGTCATATTGTCCATACGGCCGGAGCGGGAAAGCTCGATCTGGAAATGGGGAGCAAGTCCGCGACATTTCAGGATCTGCTCCTCGATCTGCGTCGGGAAAACGTTGACGCCGCGGAGAATCATCATGTCGTCGGAGCGGCCGGTGACCTTTTCCATTCGCCGCATGCTGCGGGCGCTTCCCGGCAGCAAGCGGGTCAGGTCGCGAGTGCGGTAGCGGATGATGGGCAGGCCTTCCTTGGTCAGCGTGGTGAAGACCAGCTCGCCCATCTCGCCGTCGGGCAGCACTTCGCCCGTAACCGGATCGACGATCTCGGGATAAAAATGATCCTCCCAGATGTGCAGTCCGTCCTTAGTCTCCACGCATTCGCTGGCGACGCCAGGCCCCATCACTTCGGAGAGCCCGTAAATATCAACGGCGTGCATGTCGAAGGCCTGTTCGATCTCCTCGCGCATCGCATTCGTCCAAGGCTCGGCGCCGAAGATGCCGATCGCGAGCGAGCTTGAGCGCGGGTCGATGCCCTGACGGCGGAACTCGTCGAGGATCGACAGCATGTAGGAGGGCGTGACCATGATGATGCGCGGTTTGAAGTCCTGTATCAGCGTGACCTGACGCTCGGTCATGCCGCCGGAGATCGGCACCACTGTGCAGCCGAGCTTTTCGGCACCGTAATGCGCGCCGAGGCCGCCGGTGAAGAGGCCGTAGCCGTAGGCCACATGTACCATATCGCCGGGCCTGCCGCCGCCAGCGCGGATCGAACGCGCAACCACCGTCGCCCAGGTGTCGATATCCTTCTTCGTATAGCCGACGACAGTCGGCTTGCCGGTGGTACCCGACGAGCCGTGTATGCGGCAGAGCTTTTCGCGAGGCACGGCGAACATGCCGAAGGGGTAGGTGTCGCGCAGGTCCTGCTTGGTCGTGAAGGGGAATTTGGCGAGATCGCCCAGCGTCTTCAGGTCGGAGGGATGCACGCCTGCTTCGTCAAACCGGGAGCGATAGAAGGGCGAGTTCTCGTAGGCGTGGTTGAGGGACCATTTCATCCGCTCCAGCTGCAGGCCGGCGAGTTCGTCGCGCGAGGCGGTTTCGATCGGCTCGAGATCGCCGGGGCGGGGGACTAGACTTTCCATGTATTTCTCCTCCGAAATCCAAATGAACGAGACTGGGGACCGCACCAAAATGCGGGCGCTTGACGTTCAGCTCTGCTCGGGCAGATGCGTGCCCTTGATGGTGCGCGAGTGGCCGCGGAATTCCGCGAGCGTCTCGCCCTTTTGGTTCATGACCGTTATGTCGTAGATGCCGCCTCGACCGCGCCGCGAGACTTCGCGCGCCATTGCTGTCAGGCGGTCGCCCTCGAAGGCGGATGCGATGAAGGTGATTGTGCAGTGCTGCGCCACCGCGCGCTGATTGTAGGTGTTGCAGGCAAAGGCGAAGGCGCTGTCGGCGAGCGTGAAAATATAGCCGCCGTGGCACATCCCGTGGCCGTTCGCCATGTCGGCGGTGATCATCATCGATATGGTGGCGGTTCCCGCCGCGACATTGTCGATCTGCATGCCGAGCCGCTGCGTCGCACGGTCGTCGCTCCACATGGCGTCGGCGCAGGCGCGAGCAAGCTGATCCGGGCTCATGGTCTCTGCCGTACTCATCGTCCGGTAAACTCCGGCTTACGCTTCTCCAGGAACGCGGTGACGCCCTCGGCGTAATCGGCGCTGCGGCCGGCCTCGCGCTGCAGGTCGCGCTCGAGGTCTAGCTGCTCGTCGAGCGAATTGGTGGCTGCGGCCTGGATTGCCCGCTTGGTCATGCCGAGCCCTCTGGTCGGGCCAGCAGCGAGCTTTTTGGCAAGGTCCGTGGCCTCCGCCAGCAGCGTCTCGTCGTCGACGGCACGCCAAATCAAGCCCCAGTCGGCCGCGGTTTCCGCCGAGAGCGGTTCAGCGGTCAGCGCCAAGGCCTTGGCGCGGGCCTCGCCGATCAGACGCGGCAGGCTCCAGGTGCCGCCGGAATCCGGCACCAGGCCGATCTTGGCGAAGGCTTGGATGAAGCGGGCGGAGCGTGCCGCAAGCACGATGTCGCAGGCAAAGGCGATGTTGGCGCCCGCGCCTGCGGCCACGCCGTTGACGGCACAGATGACCGGCTTGTCGAGGCTGCGGATCCGCCGGAGCAGGGGATTGTAGAATGTTTCGATGGTGTGGCCGAGATCGGGGACGCCGTTGCGCGGATCGCGGTCGCCGAGGTCCTGGCCGGCGGAAAAGCCGCGGCCGGCGCCGGTCAGAAGAACGGCACGGACGGCATCGTCGGCATGCGCCCGTTCGAAGCCGGCGCGCAGCGCCAGATGCATCTCTTCGTTGAAGGAGTTGAGCTTGTCCGGGCGGTTGAGCGTCAGCATCAGGACGCCGTCGGCAAGCACGGAAAGAACGGTATCGGTAGCTGGCATGGTTTCCTCCTGCCGCCGGCCAGTCCCGGCGGGTTCCGAAAAAATACTTGCATAAACCGACCGGTCAGTCAATTATACAAAACACGGACAGGGAGGAAGTCAGCATGGAGACTTTGTTCGACCGACATCGGGCGACGCTGGAGGCGGCTTTAGCCGCGGCGCGCGATCGCGGTTTTTGGTCGGCCTATCCCGAAGTTCCGAGTGGCAAGATCTATGGTGAAACGGCCAAGGACGAGGGGCTTCAGGCCTATGAGGCGCGGCTGAACCGGCCTTTCTCTCTTCCCCGTCATCCCGCGACCGGGTCGGTCGGGGCGGAAGTCTCCCCCTATGGCCCGACGCTCGGGATCTCCTATCCGGCGGCCGACACTGAAACGCTGGTTGCCGCCTCTCGGGAAGCCGCGCCGGCCTGGGCCGCTGCCACGCCGGAGGCGCGCACCGGCATCTGCATCGAAATCCTTTCCCGCCTCAACCGCATGAGCTTCGAAATGGCCAATGCGGTGATGCACACCACGGGCCAGGCCTTCGCCATGGCCTTCCAGGCGGGCGGCCCGCATGCGCAGGATCGTGGCCTCGAAGCGGTCGCCTACGCCTATGCCGAAATGACCCGCGCGCCGAAGAGCGCTGTCTGGTCGAAGCCGCAGGGTAAGGCCGAGCCGATCGTTCTCGAAAAGCACTGGCGCGTCGTGCCGCGCGGCGTGTCGTTGATAATCGGCTGCCAGACGTTTCCGACCTGGAACAGCTATCCCGGCTTCTTCGCGAGCCTTGCCACCGGCAATACCGTGATCGTCAAGCCACATCCCGGCGCGATCCTGCCGTTGGCGCTGACGGTTGCGGTTGCTCGCGCCGTATTGGAAGAGCAAGGCTACTCCGCCGACGTCGTGCTGCTCGCCGCAGACCGGGCCGAGGCGCCGATTACCGCCGCACTCGTCGTGCATCCGGCCGTGCGCATCGTCGATTATACCGGCTCGAACGCCTTCGGCGCATGGGTGCGCGCGAATGCCGGCGACGCACAGGTTTATACCGAAGAAGCTGGCGTCAACTCGATCGTGATCGCCGCGACAGACGATTTCAAAGGCATGTGCGCCAACATCGCCTTTTCGCTATCGCTCTACAGCGGTCAGATGTGCACTTCGCCGCAGAATATCTACGTGCCACGCGGTGGCATCGACACCAATGAGGGGCACAAGAGCTTCAACGAGGTTGCAGCCGGCATCGCCGCCGCCATCGACGAGCTACTCGCCGACCCGGTACGCGCGGCCGGCGTCTGCGGCGCGATCGCGAACCCCGCAACGCTTGCCCGCGTTGAGGCGGCCCGCGGCCTCGGGCGGATCATGCGCGATTCGGAAACCCTTGCCGGGCTGGACGGCGCGCGCAGCGCAACCCCGCTGATTGTCGCCGTCGACGGAGCTTCCAGCGAGGTGCAGAACGAAGAACGCTTCGGGCCAATTACCTTCGTTATTGCTGTCGAGAGCGGCAAGGAGGGAATTGCCAAAGCCTCCATGCTCGCCCGCCACAAGGGTGCGATCACGGCAGCGCTCTATGCGACCTACGAGACGCTGATCGAGGAAGCGGCCGATGTGTTTGCTTCCGCCGGCGTCAACCTCTCGGTCAATCTAGCCGGCAACATCTTCGTCAACCAGAGTGCCGCATTCAGTGACTTCCATGTCACCGGCGGCAATCCTGCCGGCAATGCCAGCCTCACGGACACTGCTTTCGTCGCAAACCGGTTTCGGTTTGCCATGTGGCGCCGGCCAAAGACGGGGAAGTGAGCCATGACGGTCACCATCGAATTGAAAGACGGGATTGCCGTCGTCATCGTCGACAATCCGCCCGTCAACGCATTATCGCAGGTACTGCGCCAAGGGCTTCTTGAAGCGGCGGAAACCCTCGACGCCGACCCTTCAGTTAAGGCGGTCGTCCTTAGCTGCGCCGGGCGCACCTTCATCGCCGGAGCCGATGTCGGCGAATTCGGCAAGCCTCCGCAGCCTCCGCATTTGCCTGACGTCGTGGCGCGGATCGAAAGCGCCGCAAAACCTTGGGTCGCGGCGATTCATGGCGCTGCGCTCGGCGGCGGTTTCGAAGTGGCGCTGGCGTGCCGCTTCCGCGTTGCTGCACCTGACGCAAGCATGGGGCTGCCGGAAGTTCGCCTCGGCCTCGTGCCGGGAGCAGGTGGCACCGTGCGTCTGCCACGTCTTGCCGGTGTTGAGACTGCGGTGGAGATGGTCACGACCGGCCAGCCGGTCAAAGCCGTTAAGGCACTCGCCGCCGGATTGATCGACGCGATCGTCGAGGGCGATCTGACAGAAGGCGCGATCGTCTTCGCGCGCGGCATTTCCAACGCGCCGCTGCCCGCCCCGCTCAGCGAGCGCAGCGTCGCTTCGCCGGAAGCGAGTTTCTGGGAGGTGGCGAAGACATCCGTCGCCGCCCGGGCCAAGGGAGAGGAAGCGCCATTTCGCGCGCTTGCCTGCCTACGCAAGGCTGCAGAGAGCGATTTCAAAACGGCGATGGCCTTCGAACGCGAGACCTTTCTCTCGCTGCGCGGTTCTACCCAGGCGGCGGCCCTGCGGCACGTCTTTTTCGCCGAACGCGCCGCTACCCGGCCGCCTGAGCTTGCCGGCATCGAGCCGCGCCTGATCCGCTCGGCCGCCGTCATCGGCGGCGGCACCATGGGTGCGGGGATTGCTGCCGCCCTTCGCGACGCCGGCCTGCCCGTTATCCTCATCGAACGTGATCAGGAGGCAGTGGAGCGCGGCCTTGCCAATGTCGCGGCGATCTTCGAGGGTTCGGCCAAACGCGGCCGTATCAGCGCCGAGATTGCCGCCGAACGCATCGCGGGCGTGACCGGTTCGGCCGGCTATGCTGCCGCAGCCGATGTCGACCTGGCGATCGAGGCGGTTTTCGAGGACCTTGAGGTCAAGCGCGCGGTCTTCGTGAGGCTCAGCGCGGTCTGCCGGCCCGACGCGGTGCTCGCCACGAACACCTCCTATCTCGATCCGAATGCGATCGCGTCGGGCATTGTCTACCCGGAGCGCTTCCTCGGCCTGCACTTCTTCAGTCCGGCCAATATCATGAAGCTGATGGAGATCGTACCGGCATCTGAAACCGCGACGGACGTGACGGCGACCGGCTTCGCGCTGGCACGGCTCCTCAACAAGATCCCAGTCCGTGCCGGCATCTGCGATGGCTTTATCGGCAACCGCATCCTCAAGGTCACGCGCGCCCAGGCCGAACGGCTGTTGCTTTCGGGCGCGACACCGGCTGCGGTCGACGCCGCAATGCGCGCCTTCGGTTTGCCGATGGGGCCTTTCGAGGCTCAGGATCTGGGCGGACTGGACATCGCGGCCTTCCAGCGCCGCGCCGCAAGGGCGCGCGGCGAAACGCCTTTCGCCCCGATCGCCGACCGGCTTTGCGCTGTGGAGCGCTACGGCCAGAAGACCGGCGGTGGCTGGTACGACTACCAACCCGGCGAGCGCAAGCCGCAAACCTCCGAGACAGTGGCGGCGATCATCGCCGAAGAGGCCGTGCACACGCCGCAGCGCGACTGGACGCCGGCTGAGATTGCCGACTGCATCGTTCTGCCGATGGTCAACGAGGCGGCGCGCATCCTGACCGAGGGCGTGGCACTGCGTGCAGCCGATATCGATCTCGTAAAAATCCATGGCTATGGCTTCCCGCGCTGGCGCGGCGGGCCGATGGCCTATGCCGAGGCGCGGGGACTTGCGGAGGTCTCGGATGCGCTGACCCGTCTTGCTGAGACAGGACTGGCCGAGCCCCCATGTGCGTTGCTGAAGCAGGCGGCTGGTGACGGTAAATGGCCGCGGCCATAGGCAAGTGTCAATAAAGTGATACGATCCGCGTAAAGCTGCAAAGGCCAGGGAGGGGATGATGCAGTCGTTGATAACACCGGTCCATAGACCGTTGCCCGTGGAAATCCTGCAGGCGGACCTGCGCAAGGTCTGCGGGGCCTTCGACCTGGAGCCGATGGGCCGCGACGGAACGGTTGCCGGCGACGTCGCGACGCGCCGCATCGGCTTCTTCGAAACGGCGGTGGTTGGGCTTGATGCCCGCCACGTCAGTCGCAGCGTCCGTTCAATCCGTCAGGATCCGGGCGAACACCTCTTTCTTTTGATCCAGGACGAGGGCCATTGCCGCATCGAGCAGGGCGAGAAAATGGCGGCGCTTGCCGCTGGCGACATGTTCCTCGTCGATTCCACCCTGCCGTCCGCCTTCGTCTATGACGGCGTGCGCTCCAGTCAGGTGTCGCTGCACATGCCGCGCGAAGAAATGCTGCATCGTTTTGGCGCGGAATGCACCGGCGGCGTAGCGATCAGCCGCGACGACCCGCTGTGGATCGCCATGCGGGCGGTGCTGACCAAGATGCTGGCAGAGCCCGGCGCGACCACGCAGCTCGGTGAAGCCTTCTTCTGTCTGATGGGTGCCTATCTGCAAGGAATGAGGACGCAGGAGAAGGCGCGACCGGCGGAGACGCTACTGTCGCGGGCGCTTGTCATGATCGATCGCAACTGCGCCGATTCCGGTTTCGGCCCGAGCGAGCTTGCCCGCCGCCTCAACGTCTCCGAGCGCATGCTGCAACGGCATTTCCAGGCACTTGGCGAGACACCGGGCCACCGGCTGCTCAGCCGCCGCCTGGAACTAGCGCATGCCCACCTCGGCTCTCATGCGCAGGGCGGGCAAGGCATCGCGGGCATCGCCTTCGACGCAGGCTTCAATGATCTTTCCTATTTCTACCGCGAGTTCCGCAAGAAATACGGCATCACGCCCGGCGCCGTAGCCCACTGCCATTGACGGATTTGTCCAACGCGACGGACGCTTCCGTCCAAGCCGAAACCCGGCACTTCGCCTAGGCTCTTTCGTCATCGGTTCCGCATGTGGCCGGGACCCGCAACGGAGGAGGCGAGGATGACGCTCCATAGCGCGACGATCAATGGTCGGCCGGTCAACGGCGAGAAAAGTTTCAGTGTGCTGAATCCGGCGACGGGCGAGGAAGTGGGCCGCGCGCCGAACATGGGTGCGGCCGAACTCAATGCTGCGGTTGCTGCCGCCAAGGCCGCGTTCCCCGCCTGGTCGGCTAAGAGCGACGAGGAGTTGCAGGCGGCCTGCGCGATGGTCACCTCCCGCATCGAGGCGCATGCCGGCGAGCTTGCAGAGCTTCTGACCCGCGAACAGGGCAAGCCGCTGAACGGCCTCGGCTCTCGCTGGGAGCTTGGCGGCACGGTTGCCTGGGCCGGCTATACGACCGGGCTTTCACTGCCCGTCAAGGTGCTCCAGGACAACGAGCAGGGCCGCATCGAACTTCACCGCAAGCCGCTCGGCGTCGTCGGCTCGATCACGCCGTGGAACTTCCCGGTCATGATCGCGATCTGGCACGTCATGCCGGCGCTGCGCAGCGGCAATACCGTCGTCATCAAACCGTCACCGCTGACACCGCTTGCTACGCTGCGGCTGGTCGAGATCATGAACGAAGTCTTGCCGCCGGGCGTGCTCAATGTCGTTACCGGCGACGACAGCGGCGAGTTCAACCTTGGCGGCGCCATGTCCGCCCATCCGGATATCCGCAAGATCGTCTTCACCGGTTCCTGCGCAACCGGCCAGAAGGTCATGCGCTCGGCTGCCGAGACGATGAAGCGCCTGACCCTGGAACTCGGCGGCAACGATGCCGGCATCGTGCTGCCCGATGCCGATCCGGCTGCGATCGCCGAGGGCTTGTTCTGGGGTGCCTTCATCAACAACGGCCAGACCTGCGCTGCCATGAAGCGCCTCTACGTACATGAATCGATCCACGATGCCGTCTGCGAGGCACTCGTCGCCTATGCGAAGAATATCCCGGTCGGCAACGGCCTGGAGGAGGGCAGCATTCTCGGGCCGATCCAGAACCGCGTGCAGTTCGACAAGGTCAGCCGCCTGGTGGCCGACGCCAAGACCCGCGGCAAGGTGCTGCTTGGCGGCGCTGCGGGCGAGGGCCTGTTCTTCCCGCCGACTATTATCGCGGGCCTTTCGAACGGCGACGCGCTGGTTGACGAGGAACAGTTCGGCCCAGCGCTGCCGGTGATCAAGTACTCGAACGTCGAGGAGGCGATCCGCATGGCCAACGACAGTCCGAATGGCCTCGGCGGCTCAGTCTGGTCCTCCGACATCGCCGCTGCCAGGAAGGTCGCGGCCCGTATGGAATGCGGCTCGGTCTGGATCAACAAGCACGGCGCCATTCAGCCGAACGCGCCGTTCGGTGGCGTCAAGGGCTCCGGCTTCGGCGTCGAATTCGCCGAAGAAGGCCTGCAGGAATACACGGACATCCAGGTGGTGTTTGCTTGATGCATCGATGAGAACACAAGGGAGGAGACAATGAGAATAAGACGATATCTCGCCTCGGCCGGCCTCGTGCTGGCGCTTGGCGCGCCCGCCGTGTTCGCCCATCCGTTGGATGGGCTGACGGCAGAGGAATACCAGAAGATCAACAGGATCCTGCGCGACGAGAAGGTGGTGGACGACAACACGCTCTATCCGCTGATCGAGCTCAAGGAGCCGGCCAAGGCCGACGTGCTTTCCTGGAAAGACGGCGATAAGCCGCTCGACCGCGAGGCGAAGGTGCAGCTGACGAGCCCCCAGGGTTTCAAGGAAGCGGTCGTCAACATTACGACCGGCAAGGTCGAGAGGACGACGCCGATCAGGGGCCAGCCGATGGTCCTCTTCACCGAATTCATGGACGCGCTGGCCGGCGCGCTCCAGAACCCGGAGATGGTGGCCGGCCTGAAGAAGCGTGGCTTGACGCCGGAGCAGGCCTTCTGCCTGCCGCTGACGGCAGGTAACTTCTTCACCGAGGAATACAAGAATTCCCGTCTGATGAAGGTGCCGTGCTATCGCGTTCCGGAAGGCTCCAACTACTACGCCAAGCCGATCGAAGGCCTCTTCGCCGTCTACGATATCGGCAAGAAGAAGGTGCTGAAGGTCATCGATACCGGCGCCATCGATGGCCCGAAGGACAATTGGGGTTATACCGAGAAGGAAGTCGGGGCACGCGAGCCGTTGCGCCCGCAGATGAACATGGCCAAGCTTTCCCAGGAGGGCGGCCCGAATTACAAGATCAACGGCACCCATCTGGACTGGGATATCTGGCGCTTCAATTTCCGCGTCGACAAGCGCCCGGGTCTGGTGCTTTCCAATCTCGACGTCAAGGACGGCGATACGTGGCGTTCGGTCATCTACCAGTCGCACCTGTCGGAAGTCTTCGTGCCTTACATGGACCCGACCGAGGGCTGGTACTGGCGCACCTATATGGATAGCGGAGAGTATGGTTTCGGCCTGTTCCTGAGCCCGCTGCGCGCTGGCGTTGACTGCCCGAGCTACGCCACCTTTCTGCCGGCGACCATCGCAGACGACAAGGGCAACCCGCTGACGATCCCGAATGCGATCTGCATCTTCGAGCGCTCGATCGGCGACCCGGCCTGGCGTCACTTCGAAGTCTTCGCCCAGACGCCCGACAAGCCGCTTCCGGCCGAAGGCCGCCCGGCGACGGAGCTGGTCGTGCGCACAGCATCGGAAGTCGGCAACTACGATTATCTGATGGACTATCGGCTGCAGCAGGACGGCCAGATCCGCATCATGATCGGCGCGACCGGCCTCGATGCCGTGAAGGGTGTGGCCTCGACCTCGATGGACGACGCGACGGCGGCGGCAGACACCGCGCACGGTACGCTGATCGCCCCGAACCTGGTGGCCGCCAACCACGATCACTACTTCAACTTCCGCATCGACTTCGACGTCGACCAGCCGGTCAACCACTTCGGCACCATGGATATCGTGCCCTCCAAGGTCGATCCGAAGAACCCGCGCCGGTCGATGTGGGAGGTGCAGCACACGATGCCGAAGACCGAGATGGAAGCTCGCTACCAGCTTTCGGCGATGAAGCCGCGCTACTTCATGATCTCCGATCCGTCCCGCAAGGGCTATCTCGGTCAGGAGCCGGGCTGGATGATCCATCATGGCGATGTGGCCTACGGTCCCTTCGATTTTGCCAAGGACCCGCCGATGAAGCGCAACGCCTATATCGAATATTCGGTCTGGAACACGGTGTATGACCCGGACCAGCAGTATGCCGGTGGCAAATTCGCCATGCAGAGCGACGGTTCAGACACGTTGCCGGAATGGGTCAAGGCGAACAAGCCGCTGATGGGCAAGGACATCGTGACCTGGTTCACCGCCGGTTTCCACCATATCCCCCGCATGGAGGACTGGCCGGTGATGTCGACCGAATGGAAGACCATCCACATCGAGCCGCATAACTTCTTCGCCCATAACCCGGCGTTGACCATCCGCGACGCCCAATGATGGCAGGCAGATAAGCTGCTCAAGAAGGCCCGCCCGCGTCAAGCTGGCGGGTCCTTTCTTCAAAGCACGTACTCCCGCACGATCTGGACAAACGATACAAGACTGCCCGTTGGCGAAGGACCGGCTCGAGCATCGAGATGATTGCCGAGAACTTCTGTCGATCTTTCGGCAAACATTTCCATCTCCGGAGATCGAGGGACGAAAAATTGGGCTCCTCTGATCGAGCATTTCGAAGTTAGTTCGATCGCCTATCGCAATATCATCAGCAGAAAACACCGACCGGCATCTCGCCGTCGATTCCTGTTTTATCTGAGCGGCACAGCTTGTCCGCGTCTATTTTTGGAGGGGCTGCGGCCCGGTCAAATGGGCAGAGCCGTGGTATATTTTACCGTTTTCAGGGCGAAATGAGAGGACGAGGTTAGCACCGCTTCATGCGTCAAAATCCCTCTCATAAGCAGTGCTTCATACTCACGAACATCACCGACCACAGCACGAATGACGTAATCCCATTCGCCAGACATCGAGTAGCATTCGAGCACCTCTCGATGGCTATTGATGAACAACTCGAAGTCATGCCTGGCACCTGGATCGTGGGACTTCATCCTGACCTGACAAAAGACATTGAGCCCTTTGCCGATCGCGTCCGCATCGACAAGCCGGACGGTTTTACACAGCACTCCTGCCTCTTCCAGCTTCGTTATTCTCCGCCAACAAGAGGCCGACGAGGCTCCGACCTTCTCCGCCAACAGCGCCTGGCTTATGTCGCCATGCTCCTGCAAAACGCGAAGTATCGCTTTGTCCACATTATCAAGTGTGACTTGTTCCATTCAGAAAACCCATATCATATGAAATGAATGTTTCATACCATAGGCGATTTCCGTCGAAATTGAAAGGAAATCAACTCGGCGTTCGAATAGGCTGAGTGGGATGTATTCCCGGGAGGTTTTCATGGATCAGGTAGCCGTCAAAAGTCACGAGCGGAACTCGCCGGACGACCGGGTCGACTGGCGGAAAGCCGCCTACTTTCTTCACCTTTCTCGGGCCTTGGACGAGATGGAAGAAAAGCGCCTCGTACCGGAAAAGAAGGTGCTCTATCAGTTTTCGGCCCGTGGGCACGACATGGCGCAAATCCTTCTGGGTATGCAGTTGACGGGTCTCCACGACGCGACCTGTGGTTATTATCGGTCCCGTCCGCTTCTTCTCTCACTTGGTGTGAACCCTGCCGACGCCCTTGGCTCCGCAATGGGTCGTGCTGGCGGGTACTCCGACGGACGCGACATTGGCGTGGTCTTCAATTATCCGAATCTTTCAGGTGCATCCGCGCTGCCAATGTGCGGTGGCGTCGGCGCTCAGTACACGCCCACGGCCGGCTGGGCCCAGGCTATGAAATATTATTCGACGACGCTGGGTCGGAAAGAGTACGACCGCGACATCGGCGTGGCGTTAGGCGGTGACGGATCGGTCGCGTCCAACGGCTTCTGGGCGGCCATCACGGCAGCAACGACACAATCCCTCCCAATGCTATTCTATGTTGAGGACAACGGTTTTGGCATCTCCGTTCCTTCCACGATGCAGACGCCGGGCGGGAATATCGCTGCGAACCTGGCAAGCTGGAAAGACCTCAAAATCTTCGACGGCGACGGTTGTGACCCTGCAGAGGCAGCACGCCTCTCTCAGGAAGCCGTCACCTACGTTCGCGACAAACGTAAGCCAGCATTGCTGCGCCTTACCGTTCCGCGCCTGCAGGGCCATAGCTTCCAGGACACTCAAACTTACAAAAGCGAAGATATCGTTCGTCAGGAATGGGAACGTGATCCGCTCCCCCGTCTGAAGGAGTATCTCGTTCCAGCGGTAATGACGGCTGACGAATGGGAAGACACGCAGGGTAAAGCTCGTGAGGCCGCCGAAACCGCCCGCGAGGCCGCCGAAGGCCGCCCGGTTGCAGACCCTCCCACGGTGACGAACCATGTTTTCTTCAACGGCGAAATGCAGGTGATGGGTGGACAGTATCGAGCGGGTTACGTTCCTCCGGCAGGTTCCGAGATCCCAGAGACTTCCGGACCCCGGATCAACATGGTGACAGCGATCCGCAAGACGCTCGACTTGGAAATGTCGATCAACGACCGGGTTGTCATTTTTGGCGAGGACATTGGCCCTAAGGGCGGAGTTCACGCGGTGACCCTCGGCCTCCAGGAGAAATTCGGTAGCGAGCGCGTTTTCGACACCTCCCTGTCGGAAGAAGGCATCATCGGCCGCGCGGTTGGAATGGCACTCGCCGGTTTGGTACCGGTTCCTGAAATCCAGTTCCGGAAATATGCCGAACCCGCAACCGAGCAAATCAACGATTGCGGCACGATCCGCTGGCGTACGAACAATCGGTTCGCAGCGCCGATCGTCGTTCGCATGCCAGGCGGCTTCTTCAAGTGCGGCGACCCGTGGCACAGCCAGACGAACGAGGTTGCGTTCGTCCACCAGCCTGGGTGGAAGGTGGCAGTTCCGTCGAACGCGGAAGACGCGGTCGGCCTGCTCCGCACGTCGCTTCGAGGAAATGATCCGGTCATCTTCTTCGAGCACCGCGCAATGCTCGATCACGCCTGGGCTCGTCGCCCATATCCCGGTGACAATTTCACGCTTCCTTTCGGGAAGGCGAAGTTCACTCGCACGGGCTCGGACATAACCATCGTGACGTGGGGCGCAATGGTTCAACGCTGCGAGGATGCAGCCGAGGGCATCTCTGCTGACGTTATCGACTTGCGAACATTGATGCCATGGGATCAGGACGCAGTTCTATCTTCGGTCAGAAAGACCCGTCGTTGCTTGATCGTCCATGAAGACCTTGGCTCCGCGGGTTTCGGTGCCGAAATTTCTGCTGTGGTAGCCGACAAGGCCTTTATGGACCTCGACGCACCAGTCTCTCGTCTGACCATGCCGGATATCCCTAGTCCACACAATCCTGTTCTCCTGGACTGGGCTGTGCCGTCTGTTGAACGCATCGCGAAGCGAATTGCCGAGCTTTTGGAGTTTTGAGAATGAGCGATGCAATCGATATCCTGGCTCCGATTGAGCAGGAGGGGACCAAAGCCGTCGTCAGAAACTGGCTGAAGCGGATCGGCGACCGAGTTGAGGAAGGCGACGCTCTGGTTGAGCTTGAAACGGACAAGGTCACCCAGGAGGTTCCTGCTCCCTGCGATGGCATTTTGACCGAAATCAGCATGAATAACGGCGATGATGCGACGCCTGGCTCGGTTCTCGGCCGCATGACAGCCGGCAATATCGATCCGTTGGATCAAACGGCGGCGCCGGCCTCGCCGGTCGAAAGTAAAATCAGCTCGCATGAGGTAAACGAGCATTACTCACCGGCTGTGCGCCGCGCAGTCGCGGAGTATGGCATTGACCCGTCGACCGTCAGGGGGACCGGCAAAGACGGCCGCGTGACAAGAGCCGACATGGATCAGGCTCACGATCGCAATAGGGCTGAACCAGTCGTCGAACCTTCTCCCGTAATAGCACCGACACCCGTCAGGCCAAATGAGCGCGCCGCCGTTCCGTCGGTCCAGCCGGCGATACCCATGACGAGCGATGCATCTCGGAAAATTCCGCATTCTGCAATGCGGCTCGCGATTGCAAAGCACATGTTACACTCGCTAGCTACCGCGCCACAGGTCACGGCAGTCTTCGAAGCTGATTTCACCGCCATTAGGCGTCATCGCGAAGCTCATAAGGGTGCGATGAAGGCGGAGGGGATAAACCTCTCCTATACCGCCTATATCGTGGCGGCCTGCGTTGCTGCCATGAAGGTCGTTCCGGAAGTGAACAGCCAGTGGCACGACGACAGCTTGGAAATTTTCGATGACGTCAACATCGGGGTTGGAGCGGCACTCGGAGACAAAGGCCTCGTGGTCCCGGTGATCCGTCAAGCGCAGCGTCTCTCATTGCAGGAAATAGCCGTTCGGCTCCAAGATTTGACGAGCCGCGCCCGCCGCAACATGCTGAAACCTGATGATTTGAAAGGTGGAACGTTCACGATCTCCAACCACGGTGTATCTGGCTCTCTGCTGGCGGCGCCGATCATCATCAATCAGCCGCAGTCTGCCATCCTGGGTGTCGGCAAGCTTGAGAAGCGCGTCGTTGTGCGGGAGGTCGACGGAGCCGACACCATCCAAATTCGGCCGATGGCCTACGTGTCGCTCACCATTGATCACCGCTCTCTCGACGGTCATCAAACGAACGCGTGGCTTACCGAATTCGTTCGGACCCTGGAGTCCTGGCCCAATGAACTCGAAGTTTGATTTTCAAGCTCCCACAATCGACGGACCCGGCAGATATCCCAGATAATCGATCGGTCGGTGACTGTGACGGCCGTATTCCCATAGGCGGCAGTCGGTGCACCATCTTTGGAATTTTTCGCGTTTACGGAGGGTCGCATCTGCCGGCGCGAAAATCACAATGCTGGAAACAGCGGGCAGCGAAAGATAGGCAGAAATGGGTTCGGCAATTTTATCGCAATAGGCTGCGAACCTCACCGACCGACCGGCTTGATGCCAGATGCCGCTTCCACGAAGCTCCGAAAAACAGCATTTCCCGGGTGATCCGTCTCCGCAAATTGCTCCTGATGCCATTGAAGGCCGATCGCAAAGGAGGCGGAGACGACTTCGATCGCCTCGATGATGCCGTCTTCCGCTCGGGCGCTTGCAATCACGGCGGCTGACAGCTGCGCAATCGCTTCACGATGGAAGGTATTCACCTCGATACGGGGTTTGCCGATGATCTCCGCCAAACGGGATTCCGGGAGAATGTCGACAGGATGACGATGGTCTCGCTTGTCATGTTCACCCGCGGTCGGAAAGGTTGCGCGTAGATCCGGCGTGAGGCGACAACCATTCAGGCAAGCAAGCATCTGCATGCCGGCACATATGCCGAGAATGGGCTTATCCCGCTTAAGGAAACCCTCAACGATTGCCCTTTCGACGTCGAGACGTTCCGAAGGCGGGGCTTTCGACACTTCGCCAGTGATGTACCAGTCGTCGGGATAGGCAAACCGGCCGCCCACAGACACAAGACCATCGAACTCATTCAAAACAATGTCGACGATCTCGGGCACATATGGGATGCCAAAGGGAAGACCTCCCGCGTCTCGCATGGCGCGAAAATAGCCTTTGCCCGCCTCGTAGCGGGTTCCGCCCGTACTGGTATTTTCGTCGAGAATGACGGCTATGCGGGGCTGACGCATAAGGTAAGGCCTTCTGACTTTGGCGGTTGCAGCACGATGTTTTCAACAGGCTGGCACCATGAAACCATAGTCGGCGCTTGATGGCCAGACTGATGGAGCACAGGGCAGGGCCATCTGGATTGCGATGGGACCGGTCGGTGAGGTGGGACAGGCACTCGCTGGCTTCGGATCACGCACAGCAGGTGCTTGATCCGATCGAAGGGCCGCAGCAGTCGGATGCCTTGCGCGCCTTGGCGAACCATCGATCTCGCCGTTTGCAGCTCGTAGACAGGCAAATCTCATAAAGCGCATTCGCATGGCTCTGCCATGAGGGTCGTTTGCAGAAATATTTGCTACGCAATCAGCTGAAATTGAAAACTCCGCTAGTCGCCGCTGGGTCCGTTACTAGATATTGTCGATATGAGTACTAGACAATTGGAACTTGGCAGACGTAAGGTAGGTGAGTGGAGTGGACGCGAAGACAGAGGAGGCGATCATGATATTGATCCAGACCCATTGCCTCAATGCTGATGGCTTTCACGAAAGTAAGGGGTTGACGGATGCCATTTGATCCAAAGCTCTCCCGATCGCGCTGGCCGCTGCCGTTTCGTCAGCAGTCGTGGGAGACATGGCTAGGTCTTGTCTCCGTAATCGCGTTGACCTGGATCATATCCTCAAATCTGCCGAGCACTTGGACGGCCGAACGGAATGTATCGCTGGCGTCTTCGAGCCACGGCACACGTTGACGGGCTGGCGTTGCGGGAAGCGACGGTTACCCTAGCCTAGCCATCAGGTCTTTGCGAGAAGATCCCTAAAGCGAAACGGCCGATGCCTTTGAATCCGGGGAAGGCAGATGCAGCTTCGCCGAGGCCGTTTCAGGCTGGACAAGCCATGCTCCAAGGGCTGCAAGGGCGGCGCAGGCAAAGATCGTCAGAACTGCCTTTCGAACATACTGCCGCCGCTCAAGTTTCGAGTTTTCATCATATTCCATCATCATCTCCTTCGTCAGAACCACGCCTGACGACTGAAAGGCCGCATGATTGGGAGTCATGGCCTTTCCACAAGGATCGCTCAGTTATTTCCTGGCACCATATCCAGTTCACATGAACGCAATCCGAACGAATTGACCTAGGCGGTGATGGATAATCATCGTAAGGGGGGCGGACGCAGCTACCGATTTTCAAATCAGATCGCTCTTTTCGTTCTTGTGCCATTGCGAAGGAAACGAGGCGATGAGGCGGGTGCCACATCCAGCCTATTTGCGGTTGCTCGCGCGGCAGAGGAGATAGCGTCGCAACTATAGTGTGTCACAAGAGCTCCTCTCGCCGAGCGACGTTGTGCAGCTTGAGCCGCGTCTCAGCGGATTTGAGGGGGATCTTTTCTTTCCCAAAGCCATCAACCTCAGCGACCCCGGCGAGGTGATGCACCTCCTGTCTTCGGCCGTCAGGCGGGCAGGTACGGAATTCGTCCGGGCACCGGCGGCAATGACGACCGTGCAACTGGATACTGAGCGCGGCTACCATATTGAATGTGACATGCCGGGACTGCCGATCGAGCGGCCGGTCTGTCTGACAGCGCATGGCTTCTACCTTTGTCCGATGCAAGATCGGCTACGGGTTGCCGGTCTGGTTGACCCTGGCGCCGCGGTCAGCTCGGTTGGTCAGCGCAATGCTCGCCGCCTGATTGCCTGAGCAGACCTGGCTTGAGCCATTGACTTTATGACTCGACCAGGCGCTCGGCGCTGAACTTGTCCGTTATCAAAGTGTCGATAACTCCGATCCTCAAGGCACCGGCGATCGCCGCAGTCTTTTTTGCGCCACCGGCGAGCGCGATGACCCGATCAACCCGTTGGAGATCCTCAAGTGGGAGGCCGATAACGCGCTCGTCAAGCGGCG
This sequence comes from Rhizobium sp. BR 315, assembly GCF_050577975.1. NCBI lineage: Bacteria > Pseudomonadati > Pseudomonadota > Alphaproteobacteria > Hyphomicrobiales > Rhizobiaceae > Rhizobium > Rhizobium sp. BR 315. Next base: position 409,861 of record NZ_JARWKZ010000001.1, read on the forward strand.
TCTTTACCGGCTTGCCGTCCTTGTTGAAAAAACGCAGCGATATATCGCCGACAGCGCCAGCCTCAGCCAGGTCGGCAAGCTCCCGCGACGAAAAGATATTGCCGGATCTTGCAAGCAGTTCCGATGGTTCGACGGCTCCAATGCCGACGATGGCGAGCGTGATGCTGCCGAAGAGATCCATCGTCTCTCGCACGAACGGATCCGCTTGCATCAAAAGTTTGGCCTCGCGCGAGGTCGTAACACCCTGCACCGGAAGAAGCTTCGGCTCTGCGCCGGTCAGTCGTGCGAGGCGAGTGGTCAGCTGGGTGGCATGCGTCTGGACCGACGGGTCGCCCATGCCGCCAAGTGTCTGAACGACATACTTTGCCTGGGCGCTCTTCTGGGGATGAATATTTTCAACCATCCTGAAGATCGTCTGGCTCCAGCTCGATACACCGATGATCTCGCCGGGCGCAAGCGTAACCTCCAGAAGATGCGCGGCAGCTTCGCCGATCCGGGCCATGATGGCTCCGTCCCGGTCCTCGGTGCATTCGACGACGATGGCTTCGGGGAGACCGTACTTCTCGCGCAGCGCTCCTTCGAGGTCGCTGTAGGTGCCAACGGGCGGGATGACGCTTGTGCGCACGATGTCTTCTGCCTCGGCCCGCTTCAGCATTCGCGAGACGGTTGCCTGCGATAAGCGAAGGTGCTGGGCGATCTCCGCCTGCCGCTTGCCCTCTATGTGGTACATCTGGGCAACTCTTGAGATGAGGCGGAGTTCGTTAAGGCGAGCCATCGTTGATCCCGGAGTGAATTTTTATTCACCTTTAACCGGAGTTGCCCGCAACGTCGAGCGGGCCAGCGCATCATTCCACCCATTCAGGAGGGCCGTATAGTCGATATTTTCCGGCTCGATGACCGCAGTGCTTCTCGGAAGCGCTGCGATGGCATCGAGATCCCGCCACAGCCCGATCGAAAGACCAGCGAGATAGGCTGCGCCGAGCGCAGACGCCTCCGGTGCCTCGCACTGGATGATGGCGTGCTGCACGAGGTTCGATACGCATTGCATCAGGAAGCGGCTCCGGCTCGGCCCGCCATCCACGTAAAGCGTGCCGAGTTCGCCGCCGCTCTGTGTCCGCATCGCCGTGATCACGTCATGAACCTGCAAGGCGATCGAGTCGGTCACCGAGCGCGCCATCTGCGCGCGGGTGGTGCTGAAATTGATCTGCGAGAAGAGCGCGCGCGCGTCGGAATTCCAGTAGGGCGCACCCAGCCCGACGAAGGCGGGTACGAATCCGGGGCCGCCCGGCTCGGCAGTTGCCGCAAGGTCGACAAGGGACGCAACATCCGGAAGACCCAGAATGCCAGCCATCCACGGTAGGCTCGCAGCGCAAACAAGGATGTTGCCTTCGAACGCGAAGGTCGGTTGACCGGCGATGCGCCAGGCGACGGTGGTGGTAATGCCATTGCGCGGCGCAATGAAACGCGGAAGGGTGGTCATGACCGAGGACCCGGTTCCGAAGGTCGCCTTGCCATCGCCCGGGTTGAAGGCTCCGTGGCCGAACAAGGCCGCATGGCTGTCCCCGATGGCTGATCTGATCGGCGTGCCGTCTGGAATACCGGCAAGGCCATGCGTGGTTCCAAAGTCTGCGGAGCTGTCGAGCACTTCGGGAAGGAGCCGGATATCGACCCCGAAAATCGCGCCCAGCTCCTCGCTCCAGGTTTGAGCCTCGAGGTCGAACAGTTGGCTTCGCGCTGCATTCGAGGCGTCGCATACATGCTTGCGGCCGCCGGTAAGGCGATGAATGAGCCAGCTATCGATCGTACCGATGCGGACCCGTCGCCCATGCGCGGCCCGGTCAAGAAGCCATCGGAACTTCGGGCCTGGAAACATCGGATCGAGGGGGAGGCCGGTAAGCGCCTCGACGCGCTCCGAATGCCCACCGGCGATGAGGCGCTCGCAATCCGGCGCCGTGCGCCTGCATTGCCAGCTGAGCACAGGTCCAAGCGCCTTGCCCGTTTCGGCATCCCAGACGGTGACCGATTCCCGCTGGTTGGAGATTGCCACCGCTTCGATCGTCGAGCCGGGCGCGTTTTGCAGGCATAGCGCGATCGCTTCGCAGACGGATGCATAGATCCGGCCGGGATCCTGTTCGACCCAGCCGGGCTCTGGATAGGAGATGCCTACTGGAGCCGAGCCTCTGGCAATGATGTCTCCGCTTTCAGAGATCAGGACTGCCTTGGAATTGGTGGTCCCCTGGTCGATTGCCAGAATGGCCCGCATCATATCCTCCACTGATGACAAGGCCGGGGCGGCAACCCGCCCCGGCTCGAACGCGTGCTGTTTGTCTATTTGCGCTTGATAAGCGCTTGCGCGGCGTCTGCAATGGCTGACGGAGCCATGCCGAATTCGTCGAGCAGGAACTCGGCCGAGCCGGTTGGCGCGTAGATGCCGGGAACGCCGAGGCGCGTCATCGGGACCGGAGCGTTGTCGACGACGACCTCGGCCACGGCCGATCCCAGCCCGCCGAAGATCGAATGCTCTTCCGCCGTCACGATCGCGCCGGTTTCCTTGGCGGCCGCAATGACGGCACCCTCGTCGATCGGGCGGACGGTGGCGAGATTGAGCACCCTGGCCCTTATGCCATGTTGGGCGAGAATGTCGGCTGCCTTCATCATGCGATGGGTCAGAGTGCCGTTCGCGATGAGTGTGACATCTGAACCTTCACGCAGCAGATTGGCCTTTCCAAGTTCGAACTTGTGGCCCTCCGGCAGAAGGTCTGGCACGCCGACCCGCGACAGGCGGAGGAAGCAGGGGCCGTTGTAGGTCGCTGCCCATTCCACCGCTGCCGCCGTCTCGATGCGGTCGCATGGCGCGATCACGGGAAGGTTCGGCAGAACGCGCGTCCAGGCGAAATCCTCGATCGAGTGATGGGTCGGGCCGAGCTCGCCATAGGCCATGCCCGACGAAATGCCGACGAGCTTGACGTTGGCATTTGAGTAGGAGATGTCCGCTTTGATCTGCTCCAGCGATCTGCCTGTGAGGAACGGCGAGGCGCCACAGACATAGGGAAGGCGTCCGCCATTGGCGAGGCCCGCGCCGACGCCGACCATGTTCTGCTCGGCGATGCCGACATTGACCAGACGGTCGGGAAACTTGGACTTGAAGCCGCCGAGCTTCGAAGATCCGACCGAATCGTTGCAGACCGCGACGATCGTTTCGTTCTCGGCGGCGAGGCGCTCGAGCGTCGATGCGAAGGCGTCTCGGCAGTCATGGAGCTTGGGTGCATTCACTGGCGCGTTCATTAGAGCGTCTCCGACAATTCTGCCAATGCGACTTCATACTGTTCCTTGCTCGGAACCTTGTGATGCCAGTCGACACGGTCCTGCATGAAAGAGATCCCGTGTCCCTTGTTGGTATGGGCCACGATGCAATGGGGGCGGTCGCTTCGAAGCTCGAGTGCCGGGACGACCTCGCGCATGTTGTTGCCGTCGATTTCGCTAACCTCCCAGCCAAAAGCTTCGAGCTTCGGACGAAGCGGCGCGATATCGTTCGTATCCGAAAGCGCCGCCCCCTGCTGGAACCGGTTATGGTCGACAATCAGGGTAAGGTTGTCCAGCCGGAACTGTGCTGCTGCCATGATCGCTTCCCAATTGGAGCCCTCCTGCATCTCGCCATCGCCGGTGATCACATAAGTGTGGTAGCCGGCGCCTGACAGTTTCGCCGCCTTGGCCATGCCGACCGCCACTGGCAGGCCGTGCCCCAAAGGGCCGGTGTTGGTTTCGATGCCCGGCACCTTGTTGCAATTGGGGTGGCCATTGAGCCGCGAATGCGGCTTCAGGAATGTCGATATTTCTTCTTCCGGAATGAAGCCGCGTTTCGCCAAAGTGACATAGAGCGCACATGCGGTATGTCCCTTCGAAAGCACAAACCTGTCCCGATCAGGATGTTTCGGTTGGTCCGGCCAGATACGCAGCACACGGAAGTACAGCGCGGTCAGGAGGTCGATCACGGACATCTCACCGCCAATGTGTCCGGCACCTGCCTCGTAGACTGCCTGGAGATCTCGCAGACGTATCTGACGAGCAACACGTTCAAGTTCGGAAGGCTCCATCGTTTCCTCGTGAATAAATATTCATGTATTTATATTTTTGCAGTAAAAGATAGTTAGTCAAGCCCCTATAGGCGACTTGTTGCCAAAACAGGGTGAAAAGACCCGGTTGACAGCATCAAAGCGAGTTGGTAATGAATTTTCCAGCATATGTGAATAAATATTCTATCTTGAAAAATCAGTGCCCAGACATTGGCTGCTGGCCTCGGGCTCCAGGGAGGAATGATGGTGGCGATCGACGTCAATGAACAGAGCCGTCCATCCGTGACATGGTTGAGCAAGCTCGCCGGCGCTACCGGACCGCTCGTCGGATTGCTGGCCCTTTGTGTTTTCCTGAGCTTCAGCACTGATGCGTTTCTTTCGCTCCGCAACGGCCTCAACATTCTCGACCAGATCACCGTGCTCGGGATCATGGCCGTGGGCATGACCTTCGTCATCTTGATTGGCGGCATCGACCTTTCAGTAGGGTCGGTCCTCGCGCTCGCCATGATGGTCATGGGCTGGACGGCAAATATCGCCGGTCTGCCGCTTGTCACGGGGATTGCCGTGGCGCTGGTCGCCTCCGCGGTCAGCGGGCTGATCGTCGGACTTCTCGTCACCTTGTTCCGGGTTCCGGCCTTCATCGCGACATTGGCGATGATGTCAGCAGCACGCGGCGTCGCAAACATGATCACGGACGGACAGCAGATCGTCGGATTCCCCGATTGGTTCATGATGCTTGCGATCGATCGCCATTTCGGCGTGCTGACGGCGACGGTCTTCCTGATGCTGGCGGTTGTCGCCGTGGCTTGGGTGTTCCTGCATTTTCGCTCTGAGGGTCGTATGCTCTATGCCGTGGGCGGCAATCCGGAAGTTGCTCGCCTGGCCGGCATCAATGTCCAGCTCGTGACAATCGCCGTCTATGTCGCAAGCGCGGTGCTTGCCGGTCTGGCCGGTATCGTGCTGGCGGCGCGTCTAGACTCTGTTCAGCCGTCCAGCGGCTTTGGATACGAACTCGACACGATTGCGGCCGTCGTCATCGGGGGAACCTCGCTGTCGGGTGGATCCGGCGGTATCGGCGGCACGCTCATCGGTGTCTTGATCATCGGCGTCCTGCGCAACGGCCTTAACTTGCTCAACGTCTCGCCATTCCTGCAGCAGGTCATCATCGGCATCGTCATCGTGCTTGCGGTCGGTGCTGAAACGATCCGCAGGCGGCGGGCCTGACATTCAGGTCCGCCTGGCGGACCTCCACCAGGTCCTCTCCGAAAGGTTTGGAGCGGATCACCTGCCCGAGGGGGAGGATGTACCCAAGGGTTCACTGCAAAAAGGAGGAAATAAAATGAAACTTGCGCGTATTCTTCTGGCCTCGGCCGCCGTGCTGGCGATGTCGCTGGGTTCCGTTCAAGCGAAAGAGGCCAAGAAGATCGGTCTTGCCGTCGCAAACCTGCAGGCAAACTTCTTCAACCAGATCAAGCAGTCCGTCGAGGATGAAGCCAAGAAGCGCGGCATCCAGGTGGTGACCGTGGATGCCAAGGGCGACGGTCCGACCCAGGTCAACCAGATCCAGGACCTTTTGACCCAGAACATCGACGCCTTGATCTACATCCCCGCGGGCGCAGCGGCCGCGAGTGTCCCCGTCAAGCTCGCCAAGAATGCCGGCGTTCCAGTCGTGAATGTCGACCGTAACGCCGAGGGCGCGCCGGGCGACACCTTCCTTGCCACGGATTCCGTCGCATCCGCCAAGGCCGTTTGCGACCACATTCTCAAGCAAGCCGGCGGCAAGGGCAAGATGGTGATCATCCACGGCCAGAAGGGCACTACGCCCGAAGTTGACCGCAGCAAGGGCTGCGCTGAATCGTTGAAGGCCAATCCCGGCGTGAAGGTGGTTGCCGAGCAATATTCCAACATCTGGGCCCAGGACGAGGGTTTCCAGATCATGCAGAACATGCTGCAAGCAAACCAGGATGTATCGATCGTGTTTGCTCAGGCAGATGCGCTTGCACTTGGCGCCGCACAGGCGATCAAGGTTGCAAACCCATCCCAGAAGATCGTGGTCGGCGGCTTCGATGGCGATACGGCCGCTCTGGAAGCGCTGAGCAAGGGTGTCTTCGACGTCACCGCGACACAGCAGACGCAGAAAATGGGCCGCGACGCGGTCGCCAATGCCGTCAAGCTGGTTGCTGGTGAGAAGGTGGCTCCAGTGCAGCTCATGGACGCCACGCTGACGACCAAGGAAAACGTGGCCGGCTTCATCGCCAACCATCCGTAATCGTGCCGAAATCTTGAGGAGGTGTGCCGTGACCGAGCCCGTTCTTTCCCTGAGGAGCATATCCAAGCGCTATGGATCGCTTCAGGTGCTGAAGAATGTCAGCCTGGATGTCTATCCCGGTGAAGTGGTCGCGCTTCTCGGCGAGAACGGGGCCGGCAAGTCCACGTTGTCGGGCATTGTCGCTGGGTCACGCACGCCCTCCGAAGGAACGATGACATGGCTGGGGCAGCCTTATGCCCCGGCCACTCCGCGCGACGCGATCGACAAGGGCGTCGTCCTGATCCATCAGGAATTGCAGCTCCTGCCACATCTTTCGATTGCCGAGAATGTCTTCATCGGGCGATGGCCGATGAAGAATGGGGCCGTTGATCGCCCCCAGATGGTCCGGCGTGCGCAGGAGCAGCTCGCTCGCCTGAACCTGCATATTCCGGCGACGCGCAAGGTTGCGGGCCTGTCGACAGCCAATCAACAGCTCATCGAAATCGCCAAGGCGCTGGCGCTCAATGCCAAGCTGCTGATCCTCGACGAACCGACTGCCGCACTCGGCGGTGCGGAGACGGAAGCCTTGTTCGAGCAGGTGAGGAAGCTTCGCTCCGAAGGCGTCGGCATCATCTACATTTCCCATCGCATGGAGGAGATCAGGCAGATCACCGATCGCATCGTCGTTCTGCGCGACGGCGAGCGCGTCCAGGAGTTTGCCGACAGTGCGACACCCGTTCGCACGATCGTCGAGAGCATGGTCGGCCGCTCGCTGGACCGGATGTTCCCGGCTCTTCCGGAGCCGACTAATCGTCCGGTGCTGCAGGTCAGCGCACTGACTTCGCCTGACGACTCCTTCCGGGACGTGACGTTCGACGTTCGTGCAGGTGAAATCCTCGGCATCGCCGGACTGGTTGGTGCCGGCCGCACGGAACTTGTCCGCGCTATTGCCGGTGCCGATCCGATCAGCGCTGGCTCGATCAAGCTGGAAGGCGAGGAACTCAAGCTTCGCGATCCGGCGGATGCGATCGCAAAGGGCATCGTGATGGTGCCCGAGGACCGCAAGGAGCAGGGCCTCGTCGTCGGCCATCGCATCAGCGAGAACATCATCTACGCCAATCTCGACAAGCTCGGCGGGCGCTGGATCACCTCGCGCGTCAAGCGTGCCTTCGCCGAGAAGGCGGTGGCGAGGTTCGGCGTCAAAGGTCGCGCCGAGCAATTTGCCTCGGACCTGTCGGGCGGCAACCAGCAAAAGGTCGTCATCGCAAAGTGGCTGATGCGTGATCCCAAGGTCGTGGTGCTCGACGAACCGACCCGAGGCATCGACGTCGGCGCCCGCGCGAGCATCTACGACATCATCGTAAACCTCGCGAAACAGGGGGTGGCGGTCATTGTCGTCAGCTCCGATCTCGAGGAGGTTCTCGGCGTGTCGAACCGCATTCTGGTGCTCGCCCAGGGCAAGCAGGCAGGTATTTTGAACCGTGACGAGGCCAACGACGTCTCGGTCATGGAACTGGCGACAATCTAGACAAACAGAAAGGAAGAGCGGTGTCCGACATCACTCTAAATGCCCCGAGGCTTTTCGATCTCAGCGGAGAGGTCGCCCTCGTGACCGGAGCTGGAAGCGGAATTGGGCAGCGTATCGCAATCGGCCTCGCGCAGTGTGGAGCCGAGGTCGCGCTTCTTGATCGTCGCTCGGACGATGGCCTGGCGAATACGGCCTTGCATATCAAGACGGCCGGCCGTCGCTCCATCCAGATTGCGGCTGACGTCACCAGCAGGTCTTCTCTCGAGGAGGCGGTTGCACGCACCGAGGCGGAACTCGGTGCGCTGACACTTGCCGTCAACGCCGCCGGTATCGCCAACGCCAACCCCGCGGAGGAGATGGAGGAGGACCAATACCAGACGTTGATGGACATCAACCTGAAAGGCGTCTTCCTGTCCTGCCAGGCGGAAGCACGCGCCATGTTGAAAAATGGACGCGGATCGATCGTCAACATCGCCTCCATGTCGGGCGTGATCGTAAATCGCGGCCTCAGCCAGGCGCATTACAACGCTTCCAAGGCCGGCGTGATCCATATGTCGAAATCGCTGGCGATGGAGTGGGTCGGCCGTGGGATCCGCGTCAACACCATCTCGCCGGGATATACGGCGACGCCGATGAACACGCGTCCGGAAATGGTCCATCAGACGAAGCTCTTTGAGGAGCAGACGCCGATGCAGCGCATGGCTGGTGTCGACGAGATGGTCGGTCCCGCCGTCTTCCTGCTATCCAATGCCGCAAGCTTCGTGACGGGCGTCGATCTGCTCGTCGACGGAGGCTTCTGCTGCTGGTGATGTCATGCGCAAGCTGATCGTAGGCAACTGGAAAATGAACGGTCTCGCTTCCTCCCTGGCTGAGATCGAGGCGCTGAAGGGACTAACAGGCGAGGCGGCGCCCGACATCGTCGTCTGCCCGCCCTTCACGCTAGTCGAGAAGGCCGTTGAGTGTACCAAAGGCGCGGCGATCGCCGTCGGCGCACAGGATTGCCATGCGCAGACCTCAGGTGCCTACACTGGAGACGTCTCCGCAGAGATGCTCGCCGAAATCGGCGCGCGCTTCGTGATCCTCGGGCATTCCGAACGCCGCTCCGCCTACAAGGAAATGGATGCCGCAGTCGCGGGCAAGGCCGCCGCGGTCCACAAGGCAGGTCTGACGAGCATCATTTGTATCGGGGAGACGCGTGCAGAACGGGATGAGGGAAGAGCGATCGATGTCGTTCGCGCCCAGCTCGAAGGATCAACTCCCGACACGGCGACCAGTTCGAACATGGCAATCGCCTACGAACCGGTTTGGGCGATCGGAACCGGACTGGTTCCGAGCCTCGAACAGATCGAGGAGGTGCATTCATCCATCCGGCAGACGCTCGAAGAGCGGCTGGGGGAAGACGGGTATCGTGTCAGGATCCTCTATGGAGGTTCGGTCAAGGTGTCGAACGCAAAGGTGATCTTCGGCGTTTCCAACGTCGATGGCGCTCTGGTCGGAGGGGCGTCCCTGAAGGCATCGGAGTTCGCCGAGATCATCTTGGCCGCCGTTTGAAGTCGCAAATAGCAGGCAGGATGATCGGCCCTTGAACCGCGCCCGCCTGGCCGTAGCCGCAAAAGGAACAGGGAATGCAACGCTTCGAAAACAAGACCGTCGTCATCACCGGCGCGAGCCGCGGCATCGGCGCTGCGATCGCCAAACGGTTTGCGCGAGAGGGTGCCAATCTTGTGGTCTCCGCCAACGAGGATTCCGTCCATGCGGTCGCCGAGCAGATCAGGGCCGATGGCGGAAAGGCGATTTCTTTCGTCGGCGACGTGACGGACAAGACCAGCGTGCAGGGTCTCTATGAGGCTGCCGAGACGGCGTTCGGCGCCATCGATGTTTCTATTCAGAATGCCGGCGTCATCACCATTGCCCGCGTCGAGGATATGACAGAGGGCGAATGGGACAAAGTCATGGCCGTCAATACCAAGGGCGTCTTCCTCTGTGCCCAGGAGGCAATTGCCCGCATGCGCAAGCATGGTCGCGGTGGCCGCATCATCAATACAGCCTCCGGCCAGGCGCGTGATGGCTTCATCTACACGCCGCATTATGCGGCATCGAAGATGGGCGTCGTCGGCATTACCCAGAGCCTTGCGAAAGAAGTTGCGATCGAGGGCATTACCGTGAACGCCTTTTGCCCCGGCATCATCGAAACCGACATGTGGGCCTATAACGACCAGGCATGGGGCAGGCTGCTGGGTAATTACGGTCCCGGCGAGCTTATGAAGGAATGGGTCGAAGGCATTCCGATGAAACGGGCCGGGTCGGGTGAAGACGTCGCAGGTCTCGTCACTTTTCTTGCCAGCAACGATGCGGCCTATATCACTGGACAGACCATCAATGTCGATGGTGGTTTGATCATGTCCTAGCTTCGTTCAACAAAGAGGAACTGTGTTTTCACACGGAAAGCCGAATTCTCGAAAGCCGAAGGTCCATCAACCTCTTGCGGAACGAGATGATCCTCATCTATCTTAGAGATGTTCTCAGGGCGGGGTGTAATTCCCCACCGGCGGTATCGAGGCAACTCGGAGCCCGCGAGCGCCTTCGCAATCTGCGAAGGGTCAGCAGATCCGGTGAGATGCCGGAGCCGACGGTCATAGTCCGGATGGAAGAGGGCAACGCAGGAGATGCTGCTTCGTGGTGGCGTTCACATGCTTGTTCGCCCAAGGGAAAATGGTGGCTTTGACAGGCCATGTGCGCCGTTCTGAACGGCAACCCTTGAAAGGCAGGAAAATGGCAATTTCGAAAATTGAAGATGCGATCGCAGCGATTGCGCGGGGCGAGATCGTGGTTGTTGTCGATGATCGCGACCGCGAAAACGAAGGCGATCTCGTGATTGCCTCGGAAGCGGTCACACCACAGGCGATCGCATTCATGATGAACCACGCGCGTGGTCTGATCTGCGTTCCGATGGAAGGTGAAAGGCTTGACGAACTCGACATCCCGTTGATGGTGCCGCGCAACACGGAAGTCCTGAAGACCGCCTTCACCGTTTCAGTCGACTACATCCCGGGAACCACGACCGGAATATCCGCCGCCGACAGGGCGGCGACGGTTCAGGCTCTGGTCAGGGATGGCTCGCGCCCGGAAGAGTTTGCCCGGCCCGGTCATATCTTTCCTCTTCGCGCGCATCCAAATGGCGTTTTGTCTCGCCCCGGGCATACGGAAGCGGCCGTGGATCTTGCCAGGCTCGCCGGCCTTTCGCCTTCTGGTGTCATCTGCGAAGTGGCGAACGACGACGGCACCATGGCCCGTCTGCCCGAACTCGAAACCTTCGCCGAGCGGCATGGCCTTCATCTTATCACGATCGAGGATCTGATAGCCTACAGGACTGCGGGTGCCGCCTCCAAGGCTGCCTGATCGTTCGGGTCCCAAAGAACCATCCTTGGGGTCAACCGCCTTCCGGACCGGTGTTTGTGCGAGGCTCTCCTACGCTCCTTGAGGACGCAGGAGAGCCTTCTTCAACCGATGAATATGCCCAGCGCCAATCCCGCAGCAACCGCCGACCATCGTCGCGCCAGCATCGACCCATGAGCAGGCGAAGCGTGAATAGGCGTCGTCGTTCAGATCCTGTCGGGTTGCATGAAGGCCTTCGTTGGCGGCGGACTCGCCTTGTTCTCCCTCGAAGGCATTGGCATAGACGCCGATCTGTAGATCGTAGCCGCCCCGCTTGAAAACCTCCGCTGCTGTATCGACGGCCTCCCGCATGACTTCCGGCTTGCTGCAATTGAACAGGAGTGCGTCGGCGGCGGACGAGGCGGCCCATAGAGCCGCATCCTCGACGGACTCGCCGGAGCGGAGCTTGCGAGAGGCGCCATTCTTTTGCGCAGCATCATCCGCCAGCGTGAAGGAGATCCAGAATGGCTTGTCGGTTTCGGCGACGGCGGTGCGAACGGCTTGCCCTTCGGCAATCAGGCTAAGGGTTTCGCCGAGCCAGACATCGACATAGGGATCGAGGTTTTCCACCAGGACCTTGAGATAGTCCTGCACCCGCGACGGATCGAAATTCTGCGGCTCGTAGGAACCGAAGATGGGTGGCAGCGAACCGGCGACCAGAACCTTCCGATCCTTGCACGCATCAGCAGCGTCGCGGGCCAACTGCCCCGAGCGTGCGATCAGGGCAGCCCCTTCCTTCCGGAATCGCGCCTCGCCAATATGGAACGGTACCAGTGCATAGCTATTCGTCGTAATGACGTCAGAGCCGGCGGCGATAAATTCGTCATGAACCTTTCGGACAATATCGGGCGAATTGATCAGGGCGAGGGCCGACCATTCCGGCTGCTTCAGTTCGGCTCCGAGCCGTAGGAGCTCGCGGCTCATGCCGCCATCGAGGATCAAAAGTTTGCTCATGAATGGGATCTCCAGAATAGTTCGGATCTGCGGAGAGGTCTGATCTCCCCTTCGTGCTGTGATTAACGCCGCGCCGGCACCTGCGCTTCCAGAAAGCGGAAGGCTCGTGCGACGATGGCGGTGAGAATGAGATAGAAGACGGTGACGACGATCAGCGGCTCGTAGACGAGCAGCGTGTCCTGGCGCACCTTGGTGGCAACGGCGTAGAGATCCATCACCGTGACGGTGAAGGCGAGCGGTGTCGCCTTCAGCTGCATGACGATTTCGCCGCCGATCGTCGGCAATGCGATGCGAATGGCACGCGGCAGCCAGATGCGCCTGATCAGCGTGAACGGTCGCATGCCGAATGCGCGGCCTGCCTCCAGCTCGCCTTTCGGGACGGCAAGCAATGCGCCACGCAAAACCTCCGCCTCGTAAGCTGCGTAGTTCAGCGTGAAGCTGACGGCTGCAAAGAAGAAGCCCTCGCGCAAGATCGGCCAGAACAGGCTCTGACGGATACCAGGGATCATCGGCAAAAAAGAACCGACACCGTAATAGAGCAGCCAGAGCTGTATCAGCAGCGGCGTGCCTCGGAAGAAAGTGCAATAGCCGCGAGCAAGAGTTCGCAGAAACGGGCCGCCGCTGACCTGGGCGAAGGCAAGGCCGATTGCGATGATGAAACCGAAGACGACCGAAATCGCAAGCAGCGACAGCGTTTGCACGGCTCCCGTCAACAGAAGCGGCCAATAGGAGGTTATCCATGAGAAGGTCATGTCAACACTCCTCACGCAGGCTTCGGTTGGCCGCGCCGTACCCGACGCTCGACCAGATTAAACATGGCATTAGAGACGAGTGTGAGAGCGAGATAGATGAGGGCGGATGCCAGGAAAAAGATGAAGTAGTGCTTGGTGCTCGCGCCGGCGAGACGCGTGGCGAGAGCCAGTTCCTGATAGCCGACGACGGCGACGAGAGCGCTGTCCTTGGTGACCGACATCCATAGATTGGCGAGGCCCGGTAGGGCGTTTGGCAACAGGGCGGGAAGGATGATGCGGCGGAAACGCAGACGCGGCCCCATGCCGAAAGCCTTTGCCGCCTCGATCTGGCCAATCGGGATCGCAAGGATCGCCCCGCGCAGCACTTCCGTCATATAAGCGCCCTGAACGAAACCGAGCACGGCGACTGCGACCGCAAAGCCGTTCAATTCGAACGCCGGCAGATTGAGCGCGGCAAGGAGCCGATTGAGGCCATCCGTCCCCGCATAATAGAGCCCGACGATCAAGATCAACTCAGGGATGGCGCGGATCGCGGTGGTGTAGAGTTCGAGCAGAAGGCGGAGCGGCCTAATGCCGGAAAGCTTGCCCAGTGCACCGCCCGTACCAAGCAGAAGACCTATCAGAAAAGCGCCGGCGGAGATGGCGACCGTGGAGGCGGCTCCGGTCAAGAGCACTCCACCCCATCCCGGCGGATAGGGGGAGAGCAGGTCCAGAATGCCTTGTTGGGAGATCGCCATCGTCGCGATTTCTTACTTGGCGCCGTAGATATCGAAATTGAAATACTTCTTGCTGATTTCGTCGTATTTGCCGCTGGCGCGCACCGCGGTGATCGCTGCGTTGAGCTTTGCCTTGAGCTCGGTGTCTTCCTTGCGAAGGCCGCCGGAAACGCCCGCTCCGAGGATTTCCTTGTCGTCGGCCACGTCGCCCATCTTAGCGCAGCAATCCTTGCCGCCATCGCTTTTCAGGAAGGCATCGAGAGCAAGTGAATCACCAAAGACATAGTCGATGCGACCAGCGGCAAGATCCTGAAACGCCTCGTCGAGCGTCTGGTAGGTCTTCTCTTCCGCGACCTTGGCAAAGTACTTCTTGTAGTATTCCGACTGAATGGTCGATACTTGGATGCCGATGGTTTTGCCCTTGACATCGTCTGCGGTCGCGCCGGGCTTCTGGTCCTTCGGGCCGATCAGCGTGCTGGGCGTATTGTAATATTTGTCGGTGAAATCGATGACTTTCGAGCGCTCGGCGGTATTCGACATCGATGACCAGATCACATCGAACTTCTTGCTCTGAAGTGCCGGGATGAGGCCATCCCAGGAGAGTTCAACGATCGAGCACTTTTCCTTCATCTGCTCGCAAACGGCATTCATCATATCGATTTCCCAACCTTGCCACTTGCCGGAAGCGTCCTTGGCGAAGAATGGCGGATAGGATTCGTTCATGATGCCGAAACGAACTTCTGCCTGTGCCGTCATGGAAGAGAGCGTGAAGGCAAGCCCGGCAAGCAAAGTGGAAATTAGTCTCATATAAGGGTTCTCCTGGGGTTGTTGTCTGTGAATGGAGGGAGGATCAGGCCGACAGCATGCCGGTGAATTCACGGCAGCGAGTGCTGAGCGGAGCGTCAAAGACCTGCGCGGGCGGCCCTTCCTCCTCGATGCGTCCCTGATGCAAGAAGAGAACATGGTTCGAGACATCGCGGGCAAAGCGCATCTCATGCGTGACCAGCAGCATGGTTCGGCCTTCCTCGGCGAGGTCGCGGATGACCTTGAGCACTTCACCGACCAGTTCAGGGTCGAGCGCCGATGTCGGCTCGTCGAAAAGCATCACGGCCGGATCGATGCAAAGCGCGCGAGCAATCGCTGCTCTCTGCTGCTGACCTCCGGAAAGAAAGGCCGGATAGGCATCGCGCTTGTCGTAGAGACCGACCTTGCCAAGAAGAGCCTGTGCCTTCTCGATTGCCTCGCGACGGGGGACGCCCAAGACATGCACCGGCGCCTCGATGATGTTTTCAAGAACGGTCATGTGCGCCCAGAGATTGAAGCTCTGGAACACCATTCCCAGCCCGCTGCGCATCCGCTCGATCTGCCGCCAACTCTTCGGCTGCATCTGTCCCTGGCATCCCCGCCTCAGGGCGACCTCCTCACCGTTGACAACGATCCGTCCTCGATCGGGCATCTCAAGCAGGTTTATGCAACGCAGAAACGTGCTCTTTCCGGACCCGGACGAGCCGATGATCGAAATCACGTCCCCTTGATTGGCCGTGGTTGAAACGCCCTTGAGAACCTGTTGTGACCCAAAGCTCTTGTGAAGATCTTCCACACAGAGCGCCTGGGAGGACAGCTCTGTCATACCCAATTCCACTAGAAAACAATTTGCGGAGAATATCGCGAAGAAGAGCGGAATTTGCGCGCAATTTCAGATTATTTTGCATAAAAAACGCAAAAATGTATTCCATTTGCATCTTTTATGATAGAATAGAGATGTCGTCACGTAATTTCGCCAGCCGGTCAGAGGAATGGGGATGGAAAATCTGGATCGTTTTGATCGCGATATTCTCGATATCGTCCAGCGAAATTGTCAGCTCACTGCCGAGGCGATAGCCGAGGAGGTCGGCCTTTCGACATCCGCTGTGCAACGGCGCCTGAAGCGGCTGCGCGAAGACGGTATCATCAGGGCGGAAATCGCGGTCGTGGACCGCAAGGCGACCGGCACCCCGATGGTGTTCATCGTCGGCATGGAGATCGAGCGGGACAACTACGATGCTCTTGCCAAGTTTCGCCTTTGGGCAGAAAAGCAGGATCATATCCAGCAAGTCTACTATGTCACAGGTGCCGTCGACCTTGTCGCGATCGTCACCGCTCGGGATGTCGAGCACTATGACGACATTGCCGCCGTGATCATGGCGGAGAATCCTCAGATCCGGCGCATGCATACGAACGTCGTATTGCGAGACGTGAAGCTCGGTCTGTTCGTTCCGCTTGCAGATGGCGGCAACGCAGGCTGATCGAGGCCTGCCGCTTCGAGCTGCTCACCGGAACCGGGGGGACGGAAGAGCCTATGACATCAAACTTCAATTCGCTGCGCCCCTGAAAGGTGGCCCAGCAATTGAAGAGCCCGATTCTGGTCGGCAGAAATCGACCAAGACCCTTTTGGGCTCAGCTATCCCATCGGCTGCTGACCTGCGTCATCAAAAGTTCTTCTGACCCCATCGCGAGAGTCATCGTGTACGGAGAAAGTCAGCCAAACGCAGTCGTCATGAATTGGATTGCGCGAGGTACTCCGAAATACCGAGTGCTCGCATGGACCTGTCGAAGATAAAAACGCTGATCGATTTTGTTGGACGATCGAACGTTACCGAACTTACGGTAACGGAAAAAGACGTTACAGTTCGAATTTTCTGTACGCCGGGTAAGGCTGCTCCGATCGCTTCGGCGAAAGCGCTCGAGAGGTCGCCAGCTAGTCCTGCCAAATGCAGTCGCGACGCCTCGGCAGATACCCAGGCTTCGATCATCACCGTAAAGGCGCCGATCTTCGGCGTCCTGCATCGCGCACCGGCGCCGGGGCAGGCACCTTTCGTTAAGATCGGCGATGTGGTGGAGGAAGGGCAGACCCTTTTCATCATCGAAGCGATGAAGGTCTTCAACAAGGTCGCCGCGCCGCAGGCCGGTCGCATTATGCGCCTTACCGACGTGGATGGCGGCGAAGTCGAGACGGGCGACATGCTCGCGGAGATCGCGTGATGGTGGAACCTCTCGACAAGGCAGACCTGGCGGCACGGCGTTTCGATACGGTTCTGATTGCCAATCGGGGCGAGATTGCTGCACGAATTCAGCGTGCCTGCCGCGAACTTGGCCTGAAGACGGTCGCGATCTGCTCCGAAGCGGACAAGCAGGCGCCCTATGGCAAGACAGCCGACAGCTTTCTATGCATCGGACCCTCGAATGCAGCCAGCAGTTATCTCAATCAGGATGCGATCTTGCTTGCTGCACATTTGACTGGAGCTGGTGCGGTCCATCCCGGCTACGGGTTTCTGTCGGAGAACGCCGCTTTCTCTGAAGCCGTCGAGAAGGCTGGCCTTGTTTTCATTGGTCCTGAAGCTTCCTCGATTGCGACCATGGGCGACAAGATAGCGGCAAAACGGGCGATGATCCTTGCCGGTGTACCTTGTGTGCCCGGCCCAGACACGTCGCTTCCGGATGATCCGGCTTCCGTCGAACGCATTGCGCAGGAGATCGGCTATCCCGTGATCATAAAGGCCGCAGGCGGCGGAGGCGGAAGAGGGATGCGAGTGGTTCCCGAGGCAGGCCAACTGCACGAGGCCATCGCTTTGACGCGTGAGGAGGCCCGTCAGGCTTTCGGTTCTCCAGCGCTCTACATGGAGAAGTTCCTCCAACATCCACGCCATATTGAGATTCAGGTGCTCTGCGATATCCACGGCAACGCCATCTGGCTTGGGCATCGCGATTGTTCCATGCAGCGCCGGCATCAGAAGGTCGTCGAGGAGGCGCCGGCACCTGGGATTCCCTCAGAAACGATCAAACCCGTCAGTATGGCCTGCGTCGAAGCTTGCAGGCAAATCGGCTATCGTGGTGTCGGGACTTTCGAGTTCCTTTACGAGAATGGCGCGTTCTATTTCATCGAAATGAACACACGCCTGCAGGTCGAGCATCCCGTGACCGAGATGACCAGCGGCATCGATATTGTTCAGGCACAGATACAGGTCGCTCAAGGACTTACCCTGGAAACGGCGCAGGGCGATGTGACCTGTACCGGCCACTCGTTCGAATGCCGTATCAATGCCGAGGATCCCGAAAGCTTCCTGCCTTCGGCAGGCACGATCTCCGATCTTGCCCTGCCGGAAGGGCCGGGCATCCGCGTCGATACCCATATCCATGCCGGCTATCGGGTTTCGCCCTATTATGACTCGCTGATCGCCAAGCTCATCGTCCACGCGCCCAATCGTGCGGAAGCGATGGCAGAAATGCGCGACGCGCTTGCCGCCACCCGAATAGAAGGGATTTCCACCAACCTGCCATTGCTGCGCGCATTGTTCGACGACGAAGGCTTCGTCCGCGGTGGGACGGACATCCACTATCTGGAGCAGTGGCTCAAGCATCGGAGGGCGGCATGAGCGCGATCGACTTCACCGATCTAACGACCATCGCATTCCTGGCCGATGCATTGACAGCAGCAGGCGTGGACGGTCTGGAAATCTCGAGACCCGACGGCAATCTGCGCATCGTGGTTTCGAAGGAGGCGGGCGCCCAAATCAGTCTCACGGGAAACGCGCAGCCGGGCTTAGCCGTGACGCCGGCGACAACGGTCAAAGCGCCGATGGCAGGTCATTTCTATCCGTTGCACACTTCGGGTTCCGATGAAGTCGAGCGCCTGCCTCGCACTGTTACCGGCGAGGACGTGATCGGCTTCATCCGCATCGATTCCGTTCTGCTTCCCATCCTTGCCGGCCGGTCCGGCTTGCTGACCAAGCTATTGGTGGAGCCCGATGCGCTCACCGGATTTGGTGATCCCCTGTTCGAAATCGAGCCGATATCATGATTGCAACATCGAACACTCTCGCGTCGTCGCGCGAAATCGTTCCCGCTGCAAAGGGCCGGGCACGAGTTTCCTGCATCGGAGCTAGATCCTTCCTGCTCGAAGCGCCGGGTGAATTCGATCTCCCTGCGCAGCGATGGATTTGGGCCCTGGCGCAAAGGGTAAAGGGTTGGGCTGATATCGCGGAAGTGATCCCCGGCATGACCAATCTCCTGGCGATCTTCAAGGAGACGCCAGATGATCCTGAAATCGTTGCGGGCCGGCTCCTCGAAGCATGGAACAATGCTGAAAGCCTCGACCTGGCGGGGAAGATCATCGAAATCCCCGTTCACTACGGCGGCGCTTATGCAATCGATCTTCCTGCTATCTGCGACTTTTGCGGATTGAGCGACCGCGAGGTGGTGCGCATTCACCACGAGGCAAGTTATCGCGTCTTTGCATTGGGAAGTGCCCCCGGTTTCGGCTACCTGCACGGGCTCGATCCGCGCATCTACATGCCTCGCAAGACCGTTCCTTCATTGCGGATGGAGAAGGGCAGCGTGACGATCGGCGGAATGCAGACAGGCGTTGCGATGCTGACGGGTCCGAACGGGTGGAATTCCCTCGGCCATGCGGAACTGCAGATGTTCGATCCGACCTCTGCGACGCCGGCCCTGATGGCACCCGGCGATACCGTGCGCTTTCTGCCGGCAAGGATCGAGCTATGATCGAGATCGTCGAAACAGGCCCATTCAACACCGTCCAGGATCTCGGCCGTCCCGGCTATCGCGATATCGGCGTCTCAGCCAGTGGCGCGATGGATCCCCTTGCGGTGAAGATCGGCAATATCCTCGTCGGCAATGACGACGACGCGGCCGCAATAGAGGTTCAGACCTTTCCGTTCAAACTGCGGTTCGAGACCGGTGGCGTCTTTGGCGTCACGGGTACGGACGGCCATCCGATGCTCGGCGGTCGGGAACTGCTTCCATGGTGTATCCATGTCGCCGAGCCGGGTCAGATCCTGGAGCTCCGACAGCCGCCGAGATTGGCCCGCGCCTATATCGTGTTTCGTGGAGGGCTGGATGTCCCGATCCTCATGGGCTCGCGTAGCACTTCCCTGCGTGGCGGCTTTGGCGGAAATGCCGGTCGGCCGCTCATCAAGGGCGATAGAATTGAATTCGGCACGCCTTCTGATGTGCTCCCCCCGCCGGCAAGCGGCATTGCGGTCATCGAGCCGGCTGTAGCTCTGCGTGATGCCTTCCCGGGTCCCATCGACGGCGCGCTGCCGATCCGCGCGATAGCCGCTGGCGAACATGAGCTGTTCGCCGCCGATGGCGAGGCTTTCTGGAGCCAGACCTGGAGGATATCGTCGAGCAGCGACCGCACCGGTTATCGTCTGTCCGGCGAACCGATCAAACCGACAGCGACGGTCGAGATGCGCTCCCATGGCGTGGTGCCCGGCGTGATCCAGGTCCCGCCCAGCGGCGAGCCGATCATTCAAATGAGCGATGCCAACACTGCGGGCGGTTATCCCAAGATCGCCGGTGTCATCGAATGCGATCTGTGGCGGCTCGGCCAGGCTCGGATCGGGAGCCGGTTGCGATTTGTGCGCTCCACGCACGCCGAGGCCCGCGCGATTGAACAGGCTGTTGCCCGCTATGTTGAGGATGTCAGGAAGACCTCGCAAATGGTCAAGCGCGCTTTGAAAGCGATGACCTAGCGGCAAGTGAATAGGTGAAGAGGAGGATGCGGTGAAGATCGATCTGAATTCCGACATGGGCGAAGGTTTCGGTCCTTATCGGCTGTGCGATGACGAAGCGATGATGAAGATCGTTTCGTCGGCCAACATCGCCTGCGGTTTTCATGGCGGTGATCCGGACACGATGGCGCGCATGGTGCGTCTCGCGAAGGAATACGGCGTGGGGATCGGCGCACATCCGGGCCTGCCGGATCGCTCCGGGTTCGGCCGGCGCGAGATGCCGTTCCAGCCGGATGAACTTCGACAGCAGATGCTTTACCAGCTCGGCGCATTGATCGCGATCGCCAAAAGCGAAGGCATGACTGTTGGACATTTCAGCTTTCATGCGGCCATGGGCAACATGGTCGATCGTGATGCCGTGCTCGCCGATCTGATGATGGATGCGATTTCCACTGTGGATCCGCGTCTCGCGATATTCGTGACAGCCGGCAGCGAAATCGAAAAGGCGGCAAAGCGCGCGAAACTTAAGACGCTGGCGCTATTTCTGGCCGACCGCGCCTATGATGCCGGCGGCAAGCTCGTCGCCCGCGGCGTGCCGGGCGCGCTGGTCAAGGACGAGGCTGCGGTCCGGGCGCGGGTACGTCGTTTCCTGACAGACGGTACCGTCGAGGCCATCGATGGCACCACGCTTGAAATGCCTGCCAGGTCGATCCTAGTGCACAGTGATACACCCGGTTCGCTGGAGCTTGCCCGGATCATCCGCAGCGAAATCGAGGCTTCCGGCGCCACGCTTGCGGCTGCAGCCGAGCTTGCATCCTGATTGTCCCGGGCAACCAAATTTTCCATTTCCACCGAAAGATGACGCCAATGCCTTCCATAGCCAATCGCCTCAAGAATGTTTCCATATCCGCTTCCGCCGCCATGACGCAGCGCGCCAGGGAACTGGCCGCCAAGGGCATCAAGGTCGTCAGCCTTTCGTCCGGGGAGCCGGACTTCCCGACGCCCGGTCATGCGATCGAGGCAGCTCATGCTGCAGCGCTCGCCGGCGATACCAAATATCCGCCGATGGACGGCACGCCGGCGCTGAAGGCTGCGATCAGCAGAAAGTTCAAGCGCGACAACAACCTCGATTACGATGCAAGCCAGATCGTCGTTTCAGGCGGCGGCAAGCAGGTGATCTTCAATGCGATGCTTGCCACCTGCAATCCCGGTGACGAGGTCGTCATTCCCACGCCGTCGTGGGTCAGCTACGCCGACATCGTCAAATTTGCCGGCGGCGTCCCAGTCGCCGTCTCTTGCTTCGAGCAGGCTGGATTCAAGCTGCGTCCCGAGGACCTTGAAGCCGCGATTACGCCGCGTACCAAGTGGCTTATCCTGAACTTCCCGAGCAATCCGACGGGTGCAGCCTGCTCGCGCGCGGAAATGGCCGCGATCGCTGAAGTCATGTTGCGCCATCCGCATGTCTGGATCCTGACCGACGATATCTATGAGCACCTGGTCTATGACGGGTTCGAATTCTGCACGATCGCCGATGCCGAACCCAGGCTTTATGATCGCGTCCTGACGATGAACGGCGTCTCCAAGGCCTATGCCATGACGGGCTGGCGCTTGGGATATTGCGCCAGCGGATCGAAGGAATTGATCGCCGCTATCAGCAACGTTAACGGTCAGAACAGCGGCGGCATCACGACGGTGACGCAGGCGGCGGCGATTGCTGCGCTGGATGGTCCGCAGGATCTTCTGAAGGAGCGGGCGGCGATCTACAGGGAAAGGCGTGATTTCGTTCTCGAGCAGTTGTCGAAGATTGAAGGATTGCGCTGCCACAAGCCCGAGGGCGCCTTCTACATCTATCCCAATATGTCCGGCCTGATCGGTAAGACCACCAAGGGTGGATGCAAGATCGAGACGGACGTCGATTTCGTCATGGCGCTCGTGGATGAGCACCACGTTGCTACGGTACAGGGTGCCGCCTATGGGATGAGCCCCTATTTCCGCATCTCCTATGCAACAAGCATGGAAATGCTTGGCGAGGGCTGCGCCCGTATCGCCCAGTTCTGCCACGATATGCGTTGACAGATGACCGCGCCCGCCGGCCCGATTTGCGGACCGGCGGGCGTCGAGAACACTCCAGAACCCTAGAATTTCAGCTGCTCGGTCAGTTCGACGAGGATGTCCTTGACGGCAAATGCCGGCTCCGACAGTGAATTCTGATCGGACGTGCAAAGCGAAAGCGTTTCCTCGATCCGCGGCGAGACGAGCCGGCAGACGAGAGGGTCGCTCGATTCCGATACGATGCGATCGGCGATCGCCTTTGGCATGATGGTGGCACCAAGTCCGGCGCCGACTGCGCGCGCCAGGGTTCGCACGATTTCGACTTCGGCCACGACCTTGAGATTGATCCGGCTGCGCGTGAAGGCGGCATCGACGGCCCGGCGTACGAAATTGTAAGCCGGAGGCAACAACATAGGCATGCCATCCAGCGCGCTGACCGGCAGGGGCTTCGGGTCCGAATCGATTGCCAAATTGCGATGGGCAACGAAGTAGAATTCCTCTCTGAGGATCGGTTCGAACCTTACGCCCTTGATCGGTCCGATACCGTGGATCAGCGCCATTTCCAGCCGGCCGTTCATGATCATCTGGCTATAGGTCTGACCGACGCTCTCAGTCAGATGAAGGAGAATCCCTGGGTGCCTCTTCCTTGTCTCCGCCAGGAGATCGACGGAAAGCGTGGCGGCGCTGCTGAAAGGCACAAGGCCGACTGAAACGCGCCCCGCAAGCGAATTGCCGGCCGCCGCAGCATCTGCCTGTGCCTGTTCCATCTGACGGAGAATGATCTGCGCGTGCCGGTAGACCGCGTGTCCGGCATCGGTCATGCTGACGCCCTGCTGGCTTCGGATCAGGAGCTTCTGACCGAAATGCTCCTCGAGCGCCGCCAATTGCTGGCTCAGTGCCGGCTGGGCCAGGTGCAGGATATCGGCAGCCCGCGTAATGCTGCCGCTATCGACGATGGCGATGAAGGATTTGAAGCGTCTGATATCCATGGCATTCGGCGCTGTTCTGTCTTTGCGGCGCATGTTTGCAGACGCGCATCCGTTTTGCAACGAGGGCCGATGTCGGAAAGCCATGCGGACTTTTGCAAAAAAGGTGCAATCGCCCGCAGTAAAAGCCCGCGCGCTCGTGGCCGACCAGCCTCCATAAAACTTGCTTATTACTCCAAAAGTAATCGGTCTTAGGCAAGCAGTTGAAGCTCCGCTAATGTCCACACCAACAAAAAGGGGATCAGAATGCCATTCTCCGACTACAAGACCGCGCTGGTCACCGGCGCTTCATCCGGTATCGGTGCTGCGGTAGTGGAGCGGCTTTGCCGCGAGGACATCGAAGTGCATGCGATCGCCCGCAGCGCTGGTGCCTTGCAGGAATTGGCCGAGCGTACAGGATGCATCGCGCACGTTGTCGACGTGACGGATCGTGCAGCCATCGCCGATCTCGCAAGCCGCGTTCAGTTCGACATTCTTGTGAACAATGCCGGCGTCGACCGGCCGAAGAAATTCCTCCAGGCGGACGAAGAGGACATCGATCTCCTCATCGACGTCAATCTCCGCGCCGTTCTGCACATCTGCCGTCTGATCGTGCCCGGAATGGTGGCCCGCGACCGCGGACATGTCATCAACATCTCCTCGATTGCCGGTAACTACAATTTCGGCGGCAACTCTACCTATCATGCCGTCAAGGCCGGCGTTGCGATGCTGTCGAACCAGCTGCGCATCGACGCATTCGGCAAGCGCGTCCGCGTAACCGAAATCTGCCCTGGCCGCGTCGCCACCGATATTTTCAACCACGTCCATGGCAGTGACCCCAGTGTGCGCGAACGCTTCATCGATGGATTTGAGCTGCCACAGGCCACCGATATCGCCGATGCGATCGCCTTTGCGATTTCAGCGCCAGTCGCGGTCAATATCGGCCACATGGAGATCACCCCGACATTGCAGGTGATGGGCGGCCTGCAGACGGCGAAACCTGAGACGCCTGCCGCCACATATGATGCGGAAGGTGCGAAGCGGTGAGCGGGTTCGATCTTTCCGCCATCCTGACCAATCCGGACTATCGGGCGATGCTCCTGCAGGGCATCGAGATGACTTTTGTCATCTATCTCGGCTCCTGGCTGCTTGCCATGACGCTCGCCATCTTGCTTTTTGCACTTCGGATGTCGCCACTTCGTGTTGGCGACCCCATCGTAAAAGCTTACGTCTCCTATCACCGCAATGTTCCGACGCTTGTGCAGCTCATGCTATGGTATTTCGGGATCTATTCGTTGATGCCGCAAGGCATCACCGACTGGCTCGCCAACCATAATGCCGAAGCCATATTCGCGGTCATCGGACTTGGATTGTGCCAGGCAGCCTATTTCAGCGAGGACTTGCGGTCCGGCTTGCGCTCCGTCAGTCCCGGCCAGATGGAGGCTGCCAAAGCGCTCGGGCATGGCTATCTCTCGGCAATGCGTTTCGTGATCATGCCGCAGGGCCTGCGTAATGCGCTGCCGCCGCTGATCAATCACAGTGTGTCTCTTTTCAAAAACAGCAGTCTCGCCATTGTCGTCGGTGCGTCTGAGCTTACGCATGCGATAAAGGAAATCGACAACGTCAGTTTCCGCACTTTTGAAATCTATCTGATCGGCACCGTGATTTATCTGTTCTTCTCGCTCATCATCATGGCTTTGGGTGCGTATCTCTCCGTGCGCTCGGATCCGGTGCGGAGGGCGCGCGAGTGATCCAAGACATCATCAAAATCATCCATGATTATTGGCTTCTGTTGCTCATCGGCCAGTATCCCAACGGCCCTCTGGGTGGCCTTGCCAATACGCTTATCCTTTCTGTACTCGCGATCTTGCTCGCATTCCCTGTCAGTATCCTGCTCGCCATGGCGCGCCTTTCCAAATGGGCGGTTCTGAGATGGCCGGTAACCGGCCTGGTCTACCTCACACGCGGCGTTCCGCTTCTGATGTTGATCCTTTGGTCCTACTTTCTCGTTCCGCTTTGGACCGGCGCTGATGTGCCGAGCTTCCTGATCATGCTGGTAACGCTCGTGATTTATGAAGGGGCGTTTCTCAGCGAGGTCGTACGGGCGGGCATCGTTTCACTCGGTCAAGGGCAAATGGACGCCGCCCGGGCTCTCGGCCACAGTTACATCGGAGCGATGCGCTTCGTGATCTTGCCGCAGGCGCTCTACAATATGATCCCCAGCATGATCTCGACTTTCGTCTCGACGATCAAGGACACAACGCTCGGTTACGTCATCAATGTGCCGGATCTGACCTTTGCGGCAAGCCAGGTGAACAACCAACTTCTCTCGCAGCCTTTCCAGGTCTTCTTCATCCTCGCCGTGGTCTACTATCTCCTTTGCTGGAGCCTGACCTACATCGCCAACAGCGTTGAAAAGCGAATTGCTCGCCGACGTGCAGGGCCAAGCAAAGCTCGCCTTCGCACGGATGTCGTTCCCCTCAAAACTTTTACGGAGCAGCTATGAGCATCCCAGTTTTCGGGCAGCAGGACGCTCAGGAGATACGTCTTCTAGACGTCTGCAAGAGTTACGGTCATTACCCGGTGTTGAACAACATCAATGCCGATGTCAGCCGCGGCGAGGTGGTCGTTATTTGCGGGCCGTCCGGTTCCGGCAAGTCAACCCTGATCCGCACGGTCAACCGGCTGGAGGAGATCAATAGCGGTTCGATAAGCTTCGAAGGAAAGAATATTCATGCCCCGATGGGCGCTGCCGAGCTCAATCGGCTGCGCAGCCGGATCGGGTTCGTTTTTCAGAATTTCAACCTGTTTCCCCATTTGTCGGTTGTCGACAACGTTTCCATGTCGCCGATCCGGGTCAAGGGCGTATCAGCAAAGGTGGCGCGCGAGAAAGCCATTGCACTGCTTCATCGCGTTGGTCTTGCCGACAAGGCGAATTCCTATCCCGGTCAGCTTTCCGGTGGTCAGCAGCAACGCGTGGCAATCGCCCGTGCGCTCGCCATGGAGCCGCCCGTCATGCTCTTCGACGAACCGACGAGCGCACTTGACCCCGAAATGGTGGGCGAAGTGCTCAGCGTCATGAAAAGCCTGGCAGCCGAAGGAATGACCATGCTCTGTGTCACGCATGAAATGGGCTTTGCCCGCGATGTCGCCGACCGGATTTGGTTCATCGACGCCGGCGAGATTCTGGAGACTGCTCCCCCGGAGGAGTTCTTCAAAAATCCACGTCATCCCAGAGCGCAGCGCTTTCTTTCCGATCTGCGCCACTAAGCATTTTAAATCAATACCAAGGAGAACAGCTATGAACTGGAAATGCTTCACCGTGACATTGGCGCTTTCCGGCGTCGCCATTGCCCTGCCGGCCAAGGCAGATCAGCTCGATACGATCATGTCGGCAAAGACACTCCGCTGCGCGACCTATGCCGACGTGCCGCCGTTCTCCTCACCTGATCCGAAGACCCGCGAAATGGTTGGGTTTGACGTCGATCTATGCAAGGCGATTGCAAACGAACTTGGCGTGAAAGCCGAGATCAAGCCGATCTCGGTCGAAGCGCGCGTTCCCGAGGTCAAGCTTGGCCGCGTCGACATCACTGTCGCCAACCTTGCTTACACGCTGAGCCGCGCTGAGCAGATCCAGTTCAGCGATCCCTATTATGTTGCCAAGGAAATGCTCATTGTTCCCGCCGATGACACCGGTAAGAAGAAGGCCGATTTCGAAGGCAAACGTCTTGCCTCGACCAAGGGCTCGACCTCAGAGCTGGCGATCAAGCTCAACAAATCCGATCCGCTGACCTTCCAGGATACCGGGTCCGCTTATCTTGCCGTTCAACAGGGAAAGGCGCGCGGCCTGGTGGCCAATACGATGACGACGACGCTGCTTGTCAACGAGTCGAAGACGAAGGGCAAGCAAATGCGCATGATCGATGAGCCCATGCTTTTGGAGCCCGTCGGTATCGGCATGCAAAAGGACCAGCCTGCGCTGACCGCAAAGATCAACGCAGTCCTGCACAAGCTCGACGACGCAGGCGAGATCAACAAGATCTGGGAAAAATGGCTCGGTCCGAACACCGAATACAAAATGACGCGTAACGAAAAGGTCGTACCGATCTCGGAATTGAAATTCGACCCAATTCCCTAACGCCGCATTCCAGCGCCAGATCAATTATCCATCCGAACAACGTTGTTGATTTCCGGCGGCGGTATGCGCGCCGCCGGCCTAACCATGAGAAGTTTCCATGACCCACATCAAAGATATCACCGAGCGACCGAGCAAAGCAGACATCGATGCGCTCTCCAAATTCTCTCCTGCAACGATCCATGAGGCCCAGGGTCGCCGCGGCGCACTTTCCTCGCGCCTGAAGCCCGTGGACTATCGCATGAAGCTTTGCGGGCCGGCGTTCACGGTGAAGTGCGCGCCGCGCGACAACATCATGCTGCAGCTTGCGATAAACTACGCCAAGCCGGGCGACATCATCGTCGTGTCCGCCGGCGAATACGAGGAAGCGGGCTCATTCGGCGATGTTCTGGGCAATGCGTGCCTTGCCAAGGGCATCGGCGGATTGGTGACCGATACTGGCGTCCGCGACACGCTTCAGTTGAGAGAGCTCGGGTTTCCAGTCTTCTCGCTCAGCGTCTGCATTAAAGGCACGGTCAAGGAGACGATCGCGGCGGTCAACGATCAGATCATCGTCGGCGGAGAGATCATCAATCCAGGCGATATCGTCGTCGGAGACGCGGATGGTCTCGTTGTCGTTCGCAGGGAGGAAGCGCAAGAGGTAGCTCGGCTTTCGCAGGCCCGTGAAGATGCCGAAGCAGGTTATATCGAAGCCTATAAGCAAGGTAAGACGGTGATAGAAGTTAGCAAACTTGAACCCGTATTGAAGGCCAAAGGTCTAATCGTGGCCGGCTGACGACTTTTCAGGTCATCGCTTTCAAGTTGTATCGCGATTGCTTCGGCCATATTCGCGGCCTGGTGGCGAGCCCTTTGTCAGAGTGCGCCGCTCCGGTTCAGTGAGATCGCGTAGACGCTCGTGGTCGCCGTCATGAAGAGCCTGTGCTTGCCACGACCGCCGAAGCAGAGGTTGGAGACGGTTTCGGGCACGAGGATTTTGCCCATGAGATGGCCGTCGGGCGCGATGCAATGAACGCCATCGGCTGCAGACGACCAGAGATTGCCGTCGCTGTCGAGCCGCATGCCATCGGCGCAACCAGGCGAGATCACATGGAATACCTCACCGCCGGATAGGCGCCAGTTTTCGCCGACATTGAAAACGCGGATGTGCTGCGGATCGCTGGCGTGCATGCGGCCGGTGTCGGCGACATAGAGCTTCTTCTCGTCCGGGCTGAATGCGAGCCCGTTTGGGCAATTGAAATCAGTCAGGACGGCGGAGATCCTGCCTGAAGTGTCGACACGGTAGACATTGCACGGCAGCTCCTGCTCGCCTCTGTGACCTTCATAGTCCGTCGCGATGCCATAATGAGGGTCGCTGAACCAGATGGCACCGTCGGAAGCAACGATGACGTCGTTGGGCGAATTCAGACGCTTGCCCTGAAAGCTGTCTGCGATGACCGTGATCGATCCGTCGAATTCGGTGCGCGTCACACGCCTGCCGCCATGCTCGCAGCTGACAAGGCGGCCCTGCCGGTCGCGGGTATGGCCATTGGAAAAATTGGAAGGCTCGCGGAAGATGCTGGTGCCGATACCGGGTATCCAGCGCATGATGCGATTGTTGGGGATGTCGGAGAAGAGCAGACAATTCAGATCCCCGAACCAGACCGGCCCCTCCACCCAATCGAAGCCAGTGGCAATCTGTTTGACGGGAGCGTTGCCGAGGACGAACTTCCCGAAAGCGGGATCCATGATCTCGAAGAACGACATTGTGACAACACCTCCCATAAGGTTACATCGTCCGATAGACGTGTTATCGATAACATATTCGGATGAGTCCGCAAGCGGGGAGGATAGTGTATGAACCATATTCTGACATCAAGTGTCCTGAGCGACGAAGGCGTGATGACGTTGCTGACCGCTGCTATCTCCGCGGCATCGGAAATGCGGCAACCGCAATGCATTGTCATCGTGGATCAGAGCGGGGTAACGCTTGGTTCCTTCCGCATGCGAGGTTCGCGTTTCCAGTCGCTGAAGAGCGCGCTTGCCAAGGCGCAAACGGCTGCTTCCATCGGCGCGCCGAGCCATTCCTTGCCTGAGCATGCCAGGCTGCTCTTGGCAGCAGCAACGAAAGGGGATGCGACAGGGTTGCGTGGCGGCCTGCCGATCCGTGTTTCAGGCGTGCTTGTTGGCGGTATCGGTGTGGGATCGGGTTCCGGCGAACAGGACGAACAGGTGGCACGCGCTGCCCTTAAGGCGATTGGCGCGGATCTCGACTAGATATTATCTCGTGTGAAATCCGCCTGTCTTGCGACGGGCGGATTTCACACATGCTCGCGCGGGATCAGGCGAAGACAATTTGCGCCTTCATGGCCTTGCTTCGATCCGAGGCGATTTCGAAGGCGCTGATGGCATCGGCAAGCGGCACGGTATGCGTTATAAGCGGCCGCACATCGATGAGGCGCTTGCGCATCAGGTCGACACCGACGGCAAATTCCTCGTGGAAGCGGAACGAGCCGCGCAGTTCCAGTTCCTTGGCGGTGATCGCCATCATCGGCAGGCTCATGTCGCCGCCGAGGCCGAGCTGTACGATGATGCCGCGCGGGCGAAGTGCGGCAATGCCGCCGACCAGCGCTGCGGCTGCGCCGGAGCATTCATAGAGCACGTCGAAAGTACCCTTATCTGCGGAATAGGCGGCAAGGGCTTCGGGCTCATTCTTGGTGTTGATGATCCTGTCGGCGCCCGCCGTCTTGGCAAGCAACAGTGTGAAATCGGAAAGATCGGTGGCCACGATCTCGGCGGCACCCGCCCGGCGTGCCGCCAGGATCGACAGGACACCGATCGGGCCGCAGCCGGTTACGAGAACGCGCTTGCCGAGCATCTCGCCCGCGCGTCTGGTTGCATGCAGGGTAACCGCCAGGGGTTCTGCCATCGCTGCTTCGCCCGGGGTCAGGCCGTCGGCGGGCACGCATTGGATGGCGTCGGCGACGAGCGTCTCGCGAAATGCACCCTGAATATGCGGGAAGGGCATGGCGCTGCCATAGAAGCGCATGTTGAGGCATTGATTGGGCAATCCCTGCAGGCAGTAGCGGCAGGTCCGACAGGGGCGGGAAGGGGAAACGGCAACGAGCTGCCCGACCTCGAGGCTTTCCACGCCGGGGCCGAGGGCGATGACGGTCGCGCTGACCTCATGCCCAAGGATCATCGGCTCCTTCAGGCGCACCGTGCCGAAGCCGCCGTGATTGTAGTAATGCAGATCGCTGCCGCAGACTCCGCCGGTCGCGAGCTTCAGCTTCACTTCTCCCGCACCCGGTTCTTCCTCCGGACGATCCTCGATCCGCACATCCTTGGCGGCGTGAGCGACGATGGCTTTCATGTCTTCCTCCTCAAAGAACGGGTGTCGGCAGAGCCTGGCCGGCGAAATGGGCAGTGAGATTGTCGCGCACGAGCTGACCCATGGCCTTGCGCGTCTCGATCGTGCCCGAGGCATGGTGGGGCTGCAGGAGCACATTGTCGAGCGCCAGGAAGCGCGGATTAAGCTTCGGTTCGCCTTCGAAGACGTCAAGCGCCGCCGATCCGAGCTTGCCTGTCTCCAGCGCCTCCAGCAATGCTTCTTCATCGATGTTGGAAGCGCGGGATATGTTGATCAGCATGCCTTCCGGCCCGAGCGCCTCGATCACCTCATGACCGACAATATGCCGGGTTGCGGCCGAAGCGGCGAGCGTCACGAACAGGAAATCCGATTGTTTAGCCAGCTCGACCGGATCAGCCACGAACGTCATGTCGGATGCGTAAGGCTTTGCCTCGACATCGGAATAGGCAATCTGCATGTCGAAGCCCTTCAGGCGTTTGGCGACTTCGAAGCCGATGCGGCCGAGACCGAGTACGCCGGCGCGCCGCCCCCAGACACGACGCTTGAGGGGGTAAAGACCCTTTTGCGCCCAGCTGCCGTCACGCACCCAGGTTTCCGCGCCAATCATGCCGCGCGACAGGCAGAGCATCATGGCAATCCCCAGGTCCGCGACATCATTGGTCAGGACGTCGGGGGTATTGGTGACACGGATGCCGCGTTCTCGGCAGGCTTGCAGGTCGACAGCGTCGAAGCCGACACCATAGACCGAAATGACTTCCAGTTTGGGGCAGGCTTCGATCATGGCCCGGTTGGCGCCGAGCTCGCCCCGCGTTGCAATGGCCCTGATCGACGATCCGACCTCGGCAAGCAGTTTTGCCTTGTCGGCAGCCTCGAAATAGCGATGAACCTGAAACGCCGCGTCGAGCGGTTCCTGATCCCATTGCGGGTAAGGTCCAATCTGCAGGATCGGTGGCTTGTTCATCTTTTACGTCCTCTCTTGACATCAAATGTTATCGATAACATAAACAAGGGAGGCAATCATTGTCGAGATAAAAAACGGAGGAAACGATGTCTCTTGGTCTTTTCGATCTGAAAGGGCGGCGCGCCCTGGTGACGGGTTCTTCCCAGGGCATCGGGCTTGCGCTTGCCAGGGGACTGGCGGCTGCGGGCGCGGAATTGATACTCAACGGCCGCGATGAGGCAAAGCTTGCCAGGGCGGCTGAAGGCCTTGAAGGCAGAGCATATGTCCTGCCATTCGACGCCACCGATCATGACGCCGCGCAGCGCGCCGTCGATGCTTTCGAGGCTGAAACGGGCGCGATCGATATTCTCGTCAACAACGCCGGCATGCAATTTCGCGCGCCGCTCGAGGACTTCCCCGCCGATGCCTTCGAACGGCTGCTACGGACGAACATTTCGAGCGTCTTCAATGTCGGCCAGGCCGTCGCGCGCCACATGATCAAGCGCGGGGCAGGCAAGATCATCAACATTGCAAGCGTGCAGACGGCGTTGGCTAGGCCTTCGATCGCGCCCTATACGGCAACCAAGGGCGCTGTCGGCAATCTCACCAAGGGCATGGCGACGGATTGGGCCAAATACGGGCTGCAATGCAACGCCATTGCGCCCGGCTATTTCGATACACCATTGAATGCAGCGCTCGTTGCCGATGCCGATTTCTCGGCATGGCTCGAGAAGCGTACGCCAGCCGGCCGCTGGGGGCAGGTCGAAGAACTGGTCGGCGCCTGCATCTTCCTCGCCTCCGATGCCTCCTCCTTTGTCAACGGTCATGTGCTCTATGTCGACGGCGGCATCACAGCCTCCCTCTGATGGCGCCGAGCCGCGTCGCTTCGTCGTCATGGGTGTCAGCGGCTGCGGTAAATCATCGGTTGGCACGGCGCTCGCGGCACGTCTTGGCGGCACCTATGTCGACGGAGATGATCTTCATCCTGCGGCCAATGTCGCCAAGATGAGCGCCGGCATTCCGCTGATCGATACCGATCGGTGGCCCTGGCTCGACAAGATCGGTCAATGCCTGGCTTTGGCGGATGATACGATGCTGATTGGATGTTCGGCGTTGAAGCGCAGCTATCGCGACCGGATCCGCGAGGTCGTCGGCGCGCCGGTTTCCTTCATTCATCTCGCCGGCGCGAGGGAAACTATCCTGAGACGTTTGCAGACGAGGCTGGATCATTTCATGCCGCCCGCATTGCTCGACAGTCAATTTGCAGCGCTTGAGCCGCCCGGCACTGACGAACAGGCAATCATCGTCGATATTGATCGGTCGCTGGATGCGGTCGTTGCGGCCATCATCGAAAGTTTGGAGGAGACGCAATCATGAGCAATAAGGTGGCGCTGATCGGCGCCGGTGCAATGGGTGGAGCGATCGGCACCCGGCTGGTCGAGACCGGCAATCAGCTGACGGTTTTCGACCTCGACAAGGACAAACTGGCCGCACTCACCGCAAAAGGTGCCACGGCAGCTGTCAGTGCGGCCGCCGCGGCCGCCGTTTCCGATGTCGTCATCTTGAGTCTCAATTCGCCTCGGATTGTCCATGCCGCGATATTCGGACCAGAAGGCGTTGCCGCGGGCGCAAGGTCGGGTACGCTGATCATCGACATGTCGTCGATCGATCCTGACGCGACCAAGGCGCTTGCCGCGGAAGCGGCTGAGAAAGGACTGCGCTGGGTGGACAGCCCGCTTTCCGGCGGCGCGCCGAAGGCCCTGATCGGGCAATTGACCCTGATGGCCGGCGGCAGCGAACAGGATGTCTTGGACGCACATCAGGTCCTGCGCCATGTGGCATCGAACTACACGCATATGGGCCCTGTCGGTGCGGGCCAGACCACGAAGCTCATCAATCAGGTTCTCTGCGCATTGAACTTTCTCGCGGTCGCCGAAGCAACGCAACTGGCGCTCGATGCCGGCGTTGACGCCGCCAAAATCCCGCAGGCGCTGAAGGGTGGGAGGGCCGATAGCGCCATTCTGCAGGAATATATGCCGCGCTACGTGACCAAGGATTATCGCCGGACCGGCCGGATCGACAACATGGTCAAGGATCTGAACGGGGCTCAGGATCTCGCCCGCCGTACCAATACCGCAATGCCGTTGACAGCGGTCTGCACCGAGATCCACCGCATGCTGACGGCCTCCGGGCTCGGCGGTGAAGATCAGGCGGCATTGATGGAATTCTTCAAAGGGCCGAACAAGGAGATCGCCGGATGATTACCCGATACGCATTATTCGAAGGCAAGGTCAGGGAAGGGCAGGCAGAGGCGTTTCGAACAGCGGTCATGGAAACCATTCTGCCGAAATGGAAGCAGTTTCCCGGCGCTCTCGACGTACGGGTTACCTTTGCCGAAGCCCGCGACGAAGGCGCGCCTGAATTCCCGATGATCTTGGCGGTCAATTATCCGGACATGGCCGCCGTGGAAAAAGCCCTTGCAAGCCCGGTGCGGACGGAGGCACGGGCTGCGACGGAAGCGGTGCTGTCGCACTTTTTCGAGGGGCGCATCCACCATCATGTGACGCTCGCACATGAGTTCCAGCTATAGGACGTTTCGCACGATGTTTTCCGGCACGGAGCCGTAAAGGCTCCGTGCTCGTTTAACGCGACAGCCGGCAGTGCCTCTTGCCATTCAGGGGAGAGGCATATTACTCTGATGGTAACGATAACATAGGCCATTAATGAGTAACGATCGAAAAAAGCCTATTATGGCAGATATAGCCCGCGTCATGGGGGTTTCTCCAATGACGGTGTCGCGCGCGTTCAAGGCCGACACTCTGGTCAGCCCGGAGACCCGCGAAGCTATCCTCAGAACTGCGGAAGAGCTTGGCTATGTGTTCGACAGCACGGCTTCCAACCTGCGTTCGCAAAAGTCCGGCTTTGTCGCAGTCACCATCCCTTCCATCAACAATGCGAACTTCGCCGATACGGTCGGTGGCCTCTCAGATACCTTGTCCAAACGGGACATGCAGATCCTGCTTGGCTATACCAACTACAATGTCGAAGAAGAGGAGCGGTTGATCGAGCAATTGCTTCGCCGGAAGCCCCAGGCGATCGTCGTGACTGGCGGTGTGCACACGGAGCGCGCACGCCGGCTTTTGCAGACCGTGGCCATTCCCGTCATAGAGACCTGGGACATCCCGGCCGATCCGATCGGCCATTATGTCGGCTTTTCCAACAGGGCCGTCATGCGGGATATGGTCGATCATTTCGTCGCGCTCGGCTGTCGGCGCATCGCCTTCATCGGCGGCGATGTCGAGCGGGATTCGCGCGGTAGCGAGCGCAGACTAGGCTTTGTCGCGGCAATGCAAGCGCATGGCCTCGATGCATCCAGGCTGATCGCGGCGGGATCGCCGCCGATTTCGATGCGGGAAGGCGCCGATGCCATGGCGAAGCTGATCGAACTCTATCCGGATACGGAGGCCGTCGTCTGCGTCTCGGATCTTGCTGCCTACGGTGCACTGACGGAATGTCGTCGGCTCGGAATTTCCGTGCCTGAGCGCTTTTCCATTGGCGGCTTTGGCAATTATGAAATCGGCGAGGTCTGCGTGCCGACTCTAACGACGATCAACGCTTTCGCGCGGGAAATCGGCGAGCGGACCGCGCAATTGATCCTCGATATTCTGGACGATACGCAGGCTGTTGCCGACGTTAAGATTTCACCGCAGCTGATCGCGCGCGAAAGCAGCCGGCGGCTCTCAATATAAGCTCAGCGAAATGGCGCGGCCTGCAAGCCGCGCCACTTCCCATTACCGGGATTACTTGCCCCAGATCTTCTTATACTGATCTCTGTAGCCGTTATCCGGATCGAAAGTGTTTTTCGGGCCGCCGTCGGACTGGATGTTGTCGGACGTTACAACATGCAGCGGCGACAGATAGCCGGACCATTTCTCGCCGGCGAAAGCACGATTGAGTTCGTCGACCAGCTGCCAGCCCTGGAGATTGAGCGGCTCGGCAACCGTCACCTTCTGATATTGGCCAGCGCGAATGCGTTCATAGGCCGACTGTGAACCGTCGCCGGCGGCAACATTGATCGGCGCATCGGTGCCGCCCTTGCCGGCGGAGGCAAGCGAAGGCCCCATGAAGTCGAAATAGAGGTCGTTGATCGCAAGCGAATGCGTCCAGCTGTCACCATATTTCTGCAGGAGCGAGGTGGTTAGCTGCGGCATGCGCTGTGATGTCTCGGCGATCGGAGTATCGACATATTCGAGCACCTTGCCGCCAAGCCGTTCGATCTCCTGCTTCATCTTGTCGGCCTTGGCGATGGCGATCGCATAGGTAGAGTCGGTGAAGATGATGACGCCCGGCTTGCCCTTGGCATCGACGAATGCCCAGTCGGCAGCCGCTTTCGAGACTTCCATGGCGTCGGTGCTGACATTGGCGAAAAGGCCATTCTTGTCATCGGGACCGATGACCGGGCCGGCATGCCAGGCGACCAATGGGATCTTGGCGGCTTTTGCCTGCTCCAGCGCAGGCCCCTGCTCGACGGCATCGAAGCCGTCGATGATGATGCCGGCTGGCTGCAGCGCCATGGCCTGGCCGAAAGCGGCCGTGCGTCCGCCGATGGAACCCGCACCATCGAGAACCTTCACCTGCCAGCCGATCGCCTTTGCCGCTTCCTCGACACCGTTGCTGACGCCGAGAATGCCGCCATTCTTGAGGTCGGCCGCCAGGACGACGATGGTCTTGCCGGCCTGCGCTTTCGGGCCGGTCGTCGGGCCGTCCCATTTGGTGACCGGCGTCGCATATTTGTCGGCGACGGCCTTTGCATCCGCCATCGGATCGGCATAGGCCTGGCTGGCACACAGCACCAGCACCGTGGTCGTGGCTTGCAGGAATTGTCTACGGTTCATGTCTTCTCCTCCCTTTGAACGCTTGAACTCAGATGATTTTCATTTTTCCGCCGGCTTGGCGGCGAGCTGCGATGCTTGCGCAGGAGCCATGCGCCCGGCGTGGCTGCGGCGGCGCTGCGCATAGCCGGCAATGCCGATGGCGACCAGCAACGTGACGCCGTTGAACAGAGGCTCGACATAGAAGGAGCCGCCGAACTGCTGGATGCCGGCAATGCCGACGGCGAGGATGATGACGCCGATCATCGTGCCCCAGACGTTGACGCGGCCCGGCTTGATGGTGGTCGATCCGAGGAACGCGCCGACCAGAGCGGGCAGAAGATATTCAAGCCCGACGCTTGCCTGGCCGATGCGCAGCTTGGAGGCAAGCAGGACGCCGGCGATGGCGGCAAGAGTGCCCGAGGTGACGAAGGCGCCGATGACGAAGCGGCGGACGGGGATGCCGTTCAGGGCCGCAGCCTTCGGGTTGGCGCCGATCGCATAGATGTAACGGCCGATCGGCAGATATTCGAGGACAATCCACATGACGAAGGCAAGTGCCAGAACATAGATGCCGGTGATCGGTAGGCCGAAGACCATGGTGCCATTCAGCGCGTAAAATCCTTGCGGCAGCATGCCGACCACCTGACGGCCACCCGTATGCCAGAGTGCGATCGCATAAAGGACCGTGCCGGTGCCAAGTGTTGCGATGAAGCTGTCGATCTTGGCGATCTCCACCAGAAGGCCGTTCAGGAAGCCGGTCAGCGCGCCTAGGGCGATCACGATCAGCACGGCGATAGGCCAGGGCAGCCCGAACATCGTCTGCAGGCTGATCGCAAGCACATGCCAGAGCACGATGCCATAGCCGATCGTCAGATCGATGCGGCCGGCTGCCATCGGGATCATCGCCGCCAGCGACAGGATGGCGATGATCGTCTTGTCCGAAATGATCGAACGCAGGTTGAGCATTGTCGGGAACGTCTGCGGCAGCAGAATGGAAAACAGCTGGATCAGGAAAACGGTCAGGATGACGAGGCCATAGACCGGCAGCAGGCGCTGGATCTTCTGGCCGAAGCTCATGGTCGCAAGCTCGGCGCGGGTCGGCTCGAGTGCGTTGGATTCGATCGATTGCATGATATTCCTCTCCGGTTCAGGCCGCTTCGGATGCAGATGCGGCGGCGATGACCGCCGGCGTCGTCAGGTCGGCGCCCGCGAGCTCGCGCACGATCCTTCCGCGCGAAAACACGAGGGCACGATGGCAGATATGGGCGATTTCCTCGAAATCGGTGGAGACGACGAGGACGGCGAGGCCCGCTTCAACGGCCTCGGCGATAAGCCGATAGATGTCGGCCTTGGCACCGACGTCGACACCGGCGGTCGGGTCTTCGGCGATCAGCAATTTGCGGCCTGTCGCCAGCCAGCGTCCCACAACGACCTTCTGCTGATTGCCGCCCGACAGCGCCTCGATGGCAAGACTCTGGTCATTCGGCCTGAGGCCGACCCTGCTGCCGAGGGAATAGGCCATTTCCGCTTCCCGGCGTGGCGACAGGAAGGAGAACAGGCTGCGCCCTGACGCGCCTGGATTGAGGAAGGTATTTTCGCGCAGGCTGAGCGACATGGCGACGGACTCTTCGGTCCGGTCTCTGGCGATCAGCCCGATCCCGGAGGTCATCGCTGCAACCGTGCTGGAAAGGTCGGGCTCGGCCCCATTCAATTGCACGCTTCCCTGCGACGGCTCGCAGCCGAACAAGGCGCGCCCGATCAGTTCCTGGCCGGCGCCTCGCAAGCCGACAAGACCGAGCAACTCGCCCTGCCGGATATCGAAGGACACCGGTCCGGCGCCGCGGCAGGAAAGCTCCCTCACCGACACGATCGCAGGCCCCGCGCTTTTCTCCGCCTTGACGAACAGCTGATCAGCCTTGCGTCCGACGATCATGCGGATGAGCTCATCGGGCGTTGTCTCGGAAACAGGCTTCTGGCCTACCAACTGGCCGTCACGCAGAACCGCGACACGGTCGGCTATGCGAAAGATCTCGTCTAACCGATGCGAGACATAGATCATGGCGACGCCGCGCGCTTTCAGCGGACGAATGGCAGCAAACAGCTTCTCGACTTCGTCGGCGGGTAGGCTGGCGGTCGGCTCGTCAAGGACCAGAACGTCCGCCTCGACGGCGAGTGCGCGGGCGATCGCAACAAGCGACTTTTCGGTGCGGGTAAGTTCCTGGACGCGGGTCGATGGATCGAAGTCGCAGCCGACGAGTTTGAGGGCTTCTGCGGTGCGCCGCTCGGTCGCGCGCCAGTCGATCAGCCGGCCGCGCAGGGAATAGCCTTGCGCAAGCCCGACATTTTCACCTACGGTCATCCACTCGATCAGCCCAAGATCCTGATGGATGAAGGCGACCGGCTGACGCTGGTTGGGTTGCGGCGGGCGGTGATGATAGGGTTTGCCGCGGAACAGGATCTGCCCGCCATCCGGCTTGTAGATCCCGGCCAAGGTCTTGATGAGTGTCGATTTGCCGGCGCCATTCTCTCCGAGCAATGCCAGGATTTCGCCACGCTGCAAGTCGAGCGATACGTTCGACAGCGCGCGCGTTCCGCCAAATTCCTTGGTGATGTCGGAAAATTCGAGCAGCTTTCCGTTGTCCATTCCGCTCCTCCCAAAGCTTCGATGAAGGAGGCTATGTTATCGATAACATTCCGTCAAGGGCTTCAGTGTTGCGCTTATGGCAGGATTCGCAATTTACGATTAAAAGAGGTGCTCAGCCTATTATTGCCAATCTTTCAATTGTTCAGTGAAGTAAATTGGAGGATATAAAATAACAATATAACTCTACGATGTTTTGTGGCATTTCTCATGACGATGTATACATATTTTTCACTTTATTGCTGACGTTACATTTTGAATATATTTCATTTTGTTTGAAGGTAATGCGAGTTAACCGAAAAATACTTGAGAAGCTCTGATGCTGTGCGCCCATCACGACGCCGCGCCCTTTTCAAAAGTGTGATGTCCTAACGAGAATAGAGCGATGAGGAAACGCCCTTTCATGACTTTCACATTTGACGCTGCAGTGATCTACGGCAAACGGCATTGGGTAACTGCGGTGTTCGCGGCTCGAATCCGTCTAAGAGCTGGCATTTGTCGCGCTCGTCGGAAAGCTCGGTCGATTGAGTGGAATGTCGGTTCCCAAGGTCAAACGCTTACGATCAACTCCGCCGGCGGCAGAGGTTGATTAACGGCTTTCACCGCGGTAGGGCGGTCCCAACACATCTCCGTGAAGCACTTCCAAATCGCCATGCGGCGTGGCAAAGCTCTAAGAATGAAGCTCGCGTGGACCATCCGTCGTCTGTTCCTGTGCGTTGCCATGCTCGCCGTCCTCATCGGGCCGATGAGCATTGGGCTCGCAGGCAGCGCAATGGCTTTACCCGCTCCAAACACGATGGCTGCGATGAGCAACGCCATGAATATGGCAGAGAAGATGCCATGTTGCCCGCAGAAGCAACCCCTCAAGCCCGATTGCTTCAAAGGCTGTCTCCTGGCTCTATTGTGCACGACATCCTTTTCCGCAAACACTTCGCACAACGGTTCGTTGTCACTCTCAGAAGTCTGGCGATCACATCGCTACGACCTTTTACCTGCAGCACAACTGACATCGGCTCTTCTCGAGCCTCCGGCCCGTCCTCCCAAAGCCTGATCTCAATAGCTCAATACTGAAGCATGCCGCGGCGTTTGCCGGACGCTTGAACGCGTTCGCACAAACCCGCAGGCAATCAACATTGACCCAAGGACGTGATCGCGAAGATCCGTCCCGATGAGATCTTAATCATGACCAAGCTTTCTCTTTCCGGAGGAGCGATGCTCCTCGCCGGGATTCTGGTTGCCGGCTCCGCGACCGTATCCCTCGCAAGTTCGCGGGACTACGAGTTCCAGCCGGTTTCGCCCAATGTCAAGCAAGGCCAAGGATCGCTATTCCTTGTCCGCCTCGTTGACAAGCGGACAGGCAAGCCCGTTCCCGACGCCGTCGTCTTCACGACCCGCATGGACATGGCCCCCGAAGGCATGGAGATGATGACCACCCCTGTCGAGACCTCATCTTCGACGGAGCCGGGCGTC
Organism: Rhizobium sp. BR 315; assembly: GCF_050577975.1. Classification (NCBI taxonomy): domain Bacteria; kingdom Pseudomonadati; phylum Pseudomonadota; class Alphaproteobacteria; order Hyphomicrobiales; family Rhizobiaceae; genus Rhizobium; species Rhizobium sp. BR 315. The sequence continues at coordinate 450,502 of NZ_JARWKZ010000001.1, forward strand.
TACGCTTTCAAGACCGACTTCACGATGGCTGGTGGCTGGCGCTTCAAGCTTGCCGCCAAGGTGCAGGGTGAGCCGGATACCGTGCAGGGCGAAATCGTCCTGAAGGCGACCCCTTGAACTTGCCATCGCGTGTGGCAGCCACGCTCTTCCTCGCCGTATTGCTCGGCGGGGGAGGCTATTGGGCTGGCACGAACAACCTGGGCTCCATTCTCGGCATCGGTCCGGCCGAGAAGGCGTTTGCCACGCCTATCGCACAGAAGGCCGTGCCCGTGGGCGCGATCATCTATTACCGTCATCCGGATGGCCTTCCGCAGTTCTCGTCGGGTCCGAGAGACGCGAACGACGGTCGTCCATTCGTCTCAGTGCGTGCCAGTGAAGATGTGAGCTTCGATGACAAGGAGAATGCCTCCTCGTCGACGAAGACGACCGATGCCGCGCTTCCCGTTCCCTCCCACAAGGGCCGCATTCTCTATTATCGCAATCCGATGGGGCTTCCCGACACGTCGAAGCTGCCGAAGAAGGACTCGATGGGGATGGACTACATTGCTGTCTATGAAGGAGAACAAGCCGGCTCCTCCACCGTCAAGGTCTCGCTCGGCAAGCTGCAACGCACAGGCGTGAAGACGGTCATTGCCGGAATGGCAGGCGTCGGCCGTAAAGTACAGATCCCTGGCACAATCGTCCTCGACGAACGCCGCGTCAGCATCATCTCGATGCGAACGGATTCATTCCTCGATGAGGTCGCTAGTGTCACGACGGGGGATCGCATCGCCAAGGGAGAGAAGCTCTTCCGGTTCTACTCGAAGGATATCGCCACCGCAGCTTCGGAATATGCGGCCAGTCGCAGCAGCGACGATGCAGGCCCTGCGCTTAGGCTGAGGAACCTCGGCGTCCCGCAAGAGGTTATCGACACCATCTCCAAGACACGTCAGGTGCCGGCGAGTATGACCTACACGTCGCCGCGCGACGGCGTTGTCCTCGAGCGAGTTGCAACGGCCGGCATGATGGCAAAACCCGGCGATGTCCTGTTCCGTATTGCCGATATCTCCAATGTCTGGGTAGTCGCCGATGTTCCGGAATACGACCTCGCGTCGGTGCGCATCGGCGCCCCGGCAGAGGTCAAGATCCGCAGTCTGCCCGGCAGGACGTTCGAAGGCACGGTCGATCTTGTCTATCCGGACGTGAACATGCAGACGCGTACGACCAGGGTCCGCATCGAGCTTCCCAATCCGGACGGCGTGCTGCTGGCCAACATGTACGCGGATGTCGAGATCGAGGCCGGAATTCAAGGGCCGGTGGTCGCGGTGCCCAACAGCGCGATCATTGACACGGGAGACCGCCAGGTTGTCTTCGTCGACAAGAGTGAGGGTCGGTTCGAGCCGAAGGACGTTAAACTTGGCATGCGCGGCGACGACCTTACCGAAATTCGCCGCGGTATCGCCGCTGGCGACAAGGTCGTCGTCTCCGCCAATTTCCTGCTGGATGCCGAGAGCAATCTCAATTCGGCGCTCAGCGCCATGACTGAGGAGGCCAAGCCATGATCTCACGCGTCATCTCCTGGTCCGCCCATAACCTCGTTCTGATATTTGTCGGAGCCGCGCTCGCGGTGGCGGGTGGCATCTACGCGCTGCGTTCGTTGCCGCTCGACGCCATTCCCGATCTCTCCGACGTCCAGGTCATCGTCTACACCGAGTATCCCGGACAGGCTCCGCAGGTGGTCGAAGACCAGGTTACCTACCCATTGACGACGTCGATGCTGACGGTGCCGAAGTCGAAGGTCGTGCGTGGCTTCTCCTTCTTCGGCGTTTCCTTCGTCTACGTGATCTTCGATGACGGTACCGATCCCTATTGGGCGCGCAGCCGCGTGCTGGAGTATCTGAATGCGGCCTCAAGCCGCCTGCCACAGGGCGTCACACCCACGCTTGGGCCTGATGCGACGGGCGTCGGCTGGGTCTACGAATACGCGCTTGTTGCTAAGGAGCTGTCGCTTGCCGAATTGCGATCGCCGCAGGACTGGGTCGTGCGGTTTGGCGTGTCGAAGTCCGAGGGCGTGGCCGAGGTCGCGAGTGTCGGCGGCTTCGTCAAGCAGTATTCCATCGTGGTCGATCCTGCTCGCCTCAAGGCCCAGGGTGTGTCGCTGAACGATCTCGCCAACGCGGTTCGCGCCAGCAATACCGACGTCGGCGGGCGTACGATCGAGCTGTCGGAATTCGAGTTCATGGTGCGGGGACGAGGCTATCTCAAGGGCATTCCCGATATCGAGAACATTGTCTTGAAGAGCCAGAATGGCGTGCCGCTGCGTCTTGGCGACGTCGCCAGGGTGGAACTCGTCCCGGACGAACGGCGTGGTATCACCGAGCTGAACGGCGAGGGCGAAGTGGCGGGCGGCATTGTGCTGCAGCGTTTCGGCGCAAATGCATTGACTGTCATCGACAATGCCAAGAAGAGCATGGAGCAAATCAAGGGCAGCCTGCCGCCCGGCACGGACATCATACCCGTCTATGATCGTTCGACCCTGATCGAAGCCGCCATCGAGACGCTCAAGGGCACCTTGGTCGAGGAATCCATCGTTGTGGCGCTCGTGACCATCGCTTTCCTTCTGCATGTTCGTAGCGCCTTGGTCGCCATCATCATGCTGCCCGTCGGCATCCTGATAGCCTTCATCGCCATGCGGCTGCTTGGCCTCGGCGCGAACATCATGAGCCTCGGCGGCATCGCTATCGCCATCGGCGCGATGATCGACGCGGCCATCGTCATGATCGAGAACGCCCACAAGCATCTCGAACGTGCGCCACCCGACAAGCCGCGAGTGGAAATCCTGGTCGAGGCGGCAAGCGAAGTCGGGCCGGCGCTCTTCTTCAGCCTCCTGATCATCACGGTGTCGTTCCTGCCGATATTCACGCTGGAATCGCAGGAAGGCCGCCTGTTCGGTCCGCTCGCCTTCACCAAGACCTTTTCTATGGCTGCGGCAGCGCTGCTGTCGGTGACATTGGTGCCGGCGCTGATGGTGCTCTTCATCCGTGGGCATATCGTGCCCGAACAGAAGAACCCGGTGAACCGCATTCTGATCTGGATCTACCGCCCGATCATCTCGGGCGTCCTCCGAGCCAAGACGCTGACCATTGTCGCGGCCTTGGCGATCTTGGCGGTTACCCTGTGGCCGGCGCAGCACATCGGCAGCGAGTTCATGCCCAATCTTGACGAGGGCACGCTAATGTACATGCCGACCACCTTGCCCGGCATCTCGGTCACCAAGGCGGGCGAGCTGATGCAGACTCAGGATCGCATCATCAAGTCTTTCCCGGAAGTTCAGACTGTCTTCGGCAAGGCGGGTCGCGCCCTGACGGCAACAGACCCCGCGCCGACGGAGATGTTCGAGACAATCATCACGCTGAAACCGAAATCAGAATGGCGGCCGGGCGTAACGATCAACAGCCTGAAGCAGGAGATGGATTCCGCGCTGCAATTCCCCGGCGTGTCCAACGCCTGGACGATGCCGATACGCGGCCGCATCGACATGTTATCGACGGGCATTCGAACACCTGTCGGCGTCAAGGTCTACGGCACCGATCTCGGCGAAATGGAAAAGATCGCTCGTCAGATCGAGGGCGTGTTGAAGGGGATTCCGGGAACATCAAGTGCATATGCCGAACGGGTGATCGGAGGATATTACCTCGATATCGTTCCAAACCGCGTTGCGCTCGGTCGCTATGGGTTAACGGTCAACGACGTGCAAAGCGTCATCGGAATGGCGCTCGGTTCAGAGGTCGTAACGTCAACGGTGGAAGGGCGCGAGCGCTATGGCGTGGCTATCCGCTACCCGAGAGCGCTCAGAAGCGATCCGCAGGCGATTGCCAGGGACGTTCAGATCTCTCTGCCCGGCGGCGGCACCGTTCCTCTCGGAGAGGTCGCGGATGTGAAGCTGACCCGCGGGGCAACGACGATCCGAACCGAAAACGGCCAGCTTGCAGTCTATGTCTATGTCGACATAGCGGGCCGTGATCTCGGCGGCTATGTCGCCGAAGCGCAGCAGGCGGTAGCGAAATCGGTACAGATGCCACCCGGCTATTCCGTCGCCTGGAGCGGCCAGTTCGAATATCTCGAACGTGCCGAAGCGCGACTGGCTGTCGTTGTGCCGCTGACGCTGGCGCTGATCTTCCTGCTGCTCTACCTGAACTTCAAGGCTCTGACCGAAACAATGATCGTCATGCTGTCGCTGCCGTTCGCGCTAGTAGGCGGCATCTGGCTGATGTGGTGGATGGGCTTTAATGCTTCCGTGGCGGTTGCCGTCGGCTTCATAGCTCTGGCGGGTGTGGCGGCCGAGACCGGCGTGATCATGCTGATCTACCTCGATCACGCGATGAAGGAGCAGCGCGAGGCCTGCGAAAGGGAAGAGCGTGCATTCACCAGGTTGGATCTCAACAGTGCGATCATGGTCGGTGCCGTCGAGCGTGTCAGACCGAAGATGATGACGGTCGTCGCCATAATGGCGGGGCTTGTGCCGATTCTTTGGCGAACGGGCACCGGCTCGGAAATCATGCAGCGCATCGCCGTACCGATGATCGGCGGCATGGTGTCGTCGACGCTGCTGACGTTGATCGTCATCCCAGCCGTCTACGGTCTGGTCAAGGGATGGCGGCTACCATCTGCATCCTTCTCCCGCCCGTCCGCTGACGAGGACAAAGACAGACTTGAGGCGGCTGAATGAAAGGAGACGTCGAAAATGAGTGATATGATGGGTATCGGTATGGTCTGGGGGATGGGCCTTGTGGGTCTCCTCGGGGTCATCCTCGCCGTTCTCGCAGTTGCGGCGCTGATCAAATATCTTTTCTACCGCTGAAGTTCTCGCGCCGTGGACAGATGGTTCACGGCGCGGGTTAGACACCCGAACGCCTCATTCCTTTACCGGCTCGCCGAGCGTAACCCAGATCGCCGACAGGACGGAGCGAGCCCTCAGGGTGCGAACCTTGGCATGCTCGAAAGCGGTCTCAGGCACGACAGCTCGTTCCTGAGATCCTGTTACCGCTATTGCTAACTCAGCACTCTTCGGGTGGCTTGTGTCGTCGGAACTGAAGCAGCAGCAACAGGTCGTAGGTCACCTTCAACACCGCACAGATGAGCAGCGGCCAGGAGCGATGAGATGCGGCGTAGAGTGCGCCTGCCAGAGCGGGGCTTGCAGCCGCGGCGAGGCTTCGCGGCACGGACGTGAAGCTCGCTGCTGCAGCGCGTTCGGCCTCTGTCACGACCGCCATCACATAGGATGAGCGCGTCGGTACGTCCATTTGCGAGAGTGCCGCCCGGATAAGAAGCAGGGTCAGCGCCAGCGGCAAGGTGGGCGCGAATGCAGCGAGCGCCAGGGCAATGCTGGAGGGAATATGGGTGAACACCATGGTGTTGATGAGCCCGACCCGTTTCGACAGCCATGCAGCGACGGGAAATGAGAATGCCGACAGCACGCCCGACCAGAAGAAAAATATCCCGGCTTGCGAGAGCGACAGGCTGAATCGCTCGAACAGCCATAGCGCAAGGAGCGACTGAACGGCGAAACCGCCCGCAAAGGCGTCGAGACTGAAGAGCGCTGCGAGTTTCAACACGATGCCACGCGAGGGTCCAAGTGCGGACGATCCGCTGGCTTCTTGACGTGCGGGACGGCGCGGTATGCGAGCGTACAGAAGCCCACCCAGGATGCCGATGATCGCGTACAGCACGAACATCAGCTTGATGGCGGTCAGTTGCACAAGTCCTACTCGGATCATCAGGTCGGGCAGGGCCGCGGCGAGCGCGCCGACGGCACTGGCAAGTGCTCCGATCAGGCTGTAGCGGGCAAACATTCCCGTCCGATCGACATTGGTCGTTTCACGGACCAGCACCGCATGCTCGATCGGGACAAAGATGCTCACACTGCCGGCCGAAGGATTGATCGTCCCGGCAAACGCGACCACCAGCAGCAGCGCATAATCGCTTATCATGGACATGAGCACGCCGGTCGCAACCATCAGAGTGGCGGCGGCCAAGAGGAGATTGCGCAGATCGTGGCGCGCGCCAAGGAATCCGATGACGATCGTCAGGAGTGCCGAGCCGAAGAGGGACGCCGTGGCGATGACGCCGACCTGCAATGGCGAGAATCCCAGGGCGAGCAGATAGACCGGCAACAGGATTGCCACGAAGCCATCGCTGAAGTCGCGTAACGCCCGCGCCGCAAACAGATATGTGGCGGGGCGGATGCCTTGCGCCGATGTCATGAGGTTCAATCGTTCCTGATGTTCGAGGAGACTGCTTTCCCGCCCTTGATCGTTAGACCCATCCCATGACGACGCCATAGACGAGCCCAAGGGTCGAGCAGGCGGCGAGCACCGTGAGCATACCGACCTTGAAACGGAACACCGCGATCATCGCACCGAGCGTCAGCACGAAGGAGGCGATGTTCAAGGAACTCAGGACTGGCGCGTCGAAGCTGATCCCAAACCCATGGATTGGGTATGCTTGAGAAAACAGAACGTGGAGCGCGAACCACGCCGCCAGGTTCAGGATCACCCCGACGATTGCCGCCGTGATGGCTGAAAGCGCTGCCGACAATGCCTTGTTGCTTCTCAGGCTTTCGATGAACGGCGCACCGAGAAAGATCCAAAGGAAGCAAGGGACGAATGTCACCCAAGTGGTCAGCAATCCGCCGAGCGTGGCGGCAAGCAAGGGATTGAGCGAACCGGGTGCGCGATAGGCGCCCATGAAGCCAACGAACTGGGTGACCATGATCAACGGTCCCGGCGTGGTTTCGGCCATGCCGAGGCCATCGAGCATTTCTCCGGGTTTCAGCCAACCGTAGTGGTCGACGGCCTGCTGCGCTATGTAGGAGAGGACCGCATAGGCGCCACCGAACGACACGACGGCCGTCTTCGAAAAGAAGAAGCCGATGTCCGTGAAGATGTTTCCGGATCCGAACACCGCCCACAAAATCAGCGTAGGGGCGAGCCATAGCAACAGGCAGACCCCGGCGACCTTGAGAGACCATCCTATCGAGGGCCGTGCGTGCGCAGGCGTTTCCTCGCCAAGGGCGGTGTCAGCATCGGCGACCTGTTTCCCACCGACTTTGGCATGGCTTCCGCCTGGTGCGAATGCCGCCCATCCGGCTCGATTGCCGAGGTAGCCGATGATGGCGGCGGCAAAAACGACCAGCGGGAATGGGATGTGGAAGAATGCCAGCGCCACGAAGGCTGCCGCAGCCAGTCCTCTCAGGACGCTGTTCTTCAGGGCGCGCCGGCCGATCCGGAGCACGGCTTCGGCGACGATCGCCAGCACGGCTGCCTTCAGCCCGAAGAACAGGGCCTGAACCGCTCCAACGTTGCCGAAAATGGCGTAGATCCAGCTCAGCGCCATGATGGCTATAAGACCGGGAATTACGAACAGAATGCCTGCGACCAAGCCGCCCTTTGTCTTGTGCAGAAGCCAGCCGATATAGATGGCGAGCTGCTGCGCCTCTGGCCCCGGCAGAAGGTGGCAATAGTTCAACGCCTGAAGAAAGCGGTTCTCGCCGATCCAGCGCTTCTCCTCGACGATGATGCGGTGCATGACCGCGATCTGACCGGCGGGACCTCCGAAGCTTAGGGCTGCCACGCGCGCCCAGACCCGGACGGCGTCGCCAAATGAAATACCGTGAGGCGGCTCGCCAGCGTGCGGGGGCGGGGTGGCTTGGAGGCTTTCAATCTTGCTCATGGCGGGTGCCCCCTTGTGTCAGCCGCGCCTTGCGCGGAAATACTGGTAAAGGTTGTCGAAGACCGGTCCGCCATGGAGGATGCGTTGTTCGTCCTGCGGGTTGGCGGCGCAGATGCCGGCGATCAGGCTGGCGATGCCGGGCGTCTCTTCGCGCCCGAATTTTGCATCCTTCAGATCGATGTCGTGGACGATCTCGGCGATCGCCTGCAGCGCGGGATCGGCGATGCCTGCCATGGCGAGAAGGACCTCAAGGCTGCAGCGATCGCCTTCGTGGGTGATCTCGCCCTCGAACATGTCGAAGCGAATTTCACCCGGATTGGGGACGTATCCCTTGCCGGATGCAAAGCGGATCGTGGCATCCGGATCGATGAAGCGACGGACGAGCCAACTGCAGGCGATCCGGTCGACATGCACGCCCTTGCGCGTGACCCAGATGCGCCCCTTCAGATCGGCTGGTGCAAGCGATGGCGTTTTGGGTTGTTCTTCGACCATGTCCTTGTCCTTTGCGAGCGCTTGCTCGAGTTCCGCAATCAAGCTCTCTGCCGAAAGGCGGCCCGTCGCTCCGAAGAAATCGATCGCTGCGATCTCGGCGAGGCGCTTGCGCAGACGATTGGTCTGCGAGCGGATCTCTGCGGTTTCGTCAGTGGCTGTGTCAGCAGCCTCCCGTCGCGCAGAAAGCGCCCGCGTCTCGGCGGCGATCGCCTCGTAGTCCTCGTCGCGGGCCGCATCGAACAATGCGTGCGTCTGGGAATCTGATAGACCGTCGATCAGACGCGCCTCACACACCATGGCCTCACCGCCTCCTTCGACGATCTCCTTCAGCAACCATTCGAAATCCTCCTGTGTCTCGACGTTCGCCGGCAGTGCGTAGACCGTGCTTTTGACGGCGACTGCGCCGATGCGCTGCAGGCGTCGCCAGACCTTCACCCGGAAGTAGGCCGGCTTGCTTGGCAGTTGATAAATCAAAAGCAACCAGCGGCGCTCGGCGGGTACTGTATCAGTTTTCATATGCAAACCGTATCATCAAAACTTAAAAATGCAACACTTGTATCATTTTTGATTCAGGCGTAGCGTTAGGGCAATCCTGCTTACCACAGCGAGGGCGCCATGCACCGGATCATACCACTCCCTTTCAAACCGCCGCGGCTCGATGGTCTTTCCGAGCGACTGCTTGCGAGCCACTACGAGAACAACTACGGAGGCGCTGTCCGCCGCCTGAATGCGATCGAACGACGGCTCGACGAGCTCGATTGGAGCGCCGCCCCGGTCTTCGACATCAATGGCCTGAAGCGGGAGGAGCTTGTCGCGGCGAACTCCGCCATTCTCCATGAGATCTACTTCGACGGTCTCGGCGGATCGGGGGATGCGGCCGGAGATCTGGCCACGGCGCTGGAACGCGATTTCGGCAGCGTCGCCGGGTGGCGCTCCAAATTCTCGGCTTGCGCAAAGGCGCAGGCGGGCGGGTCAGGCTGGACCTTGCTGGTCTGGTCGGAACGCCATCGTCGCTTGATGATCCAATGGGGGCAGGATCACACCAATTGCCTAGCCGACAGCATCCCCATCCTGGCGCTCGACATGTACGAGCACGCCTACCATCTCGATTTCGGGGCCAAGGCGGGCGCCTATGTCGACGCCTTCATGCGGAACATCCACTGGGAACGCGTCGCCGGCCGCTTCAGGCGGACGACCGAACGACTGGCCGATGTCACCCCGGTGGAGACGACGGTGCGCGCTCAGGATGTCGCTCCGGAGGATCTGCTGACGCGCCTTCAGGGGCGGGAAGACATCGTCGTGCTTGATGTCTGTCTCGCCGAGGATCTGCCGAAGCGGAGCGATATGCTGCCGGGCGCGATTGTCCTGCCTCCGGAGACGATCACCGACTGGGCCGACGAACTGCCCAAGGACAAGCCGATAGTCGTCTACTGCGTCTATGGTTTCCAGGTCAGCGGCGATGCGGTTGCCGAGCTGCGCCGCCGAGGCCTGGACGCGCAGGGGCTCTCCGGCGGAATTGCCGCCTGGCATGCGATCGGCGGTCCGACGGTTCCATTCGCAACTGCTGAAAACCATTAAAGGAGGACAAGTCCATGAAATGGATTACTCGCGAACGCCCGGTCATCGACCGCATCGCTTGCCCCTGGTTGATCGCGCGGTTCATCGATAAGGAACCTGAGTTCCTGTTCGTGCCGCCCGACCAGGTGATCAGGGTGGCGCAGGAGACCGGAGCCATTCCGTACGACGTGCCTGACGTCGAATACACCCATGTGGGCGAGGGATGCAGCTTCGATGCCTTCGTCGCGAAACACGGTCTCGGCAGCGATCCGGCAATCGCGACGATCGCCGCAATTGTTCGTGGAGCCGATACCGACCGGCATGACCTCACGCCGCAATCGGCAGGACTGCTCGCGATCTCCATGGGGCTGCGGGACCTGACGCCAGACGATCACGAGGTGCTAAGGCATGGCTTCGTGATCTATGACGCGCTCTATGCCTGGGCCTCGCGGCGCAAGGCGGAGACGCATAGCTGGCCGCCCGCTGCAAAGCCGACCGCAGCTTGATCTCGACCCAAATTGGGGCGGTCAAGAAGGTGCAAGACGATCCGAACAGTACCAGCCATCGGCGCAATCCCGCTGTCGATCTTTATTACGTCGGCGCATGCCGACCCAGACTGACGGTGGTTGGCAAGGCGCTCGGTTGAACATGCCGTGTGGAAAATCGAGAATGAGCATCAAATGATCCGCTACGAGCTTCGCCGTTTGTGGTTCAGAGAAGGCTCAGGGGTGCGACGTGTTGAGATAGCGATTGCGTACTGCTCCTGCTCCTTGCTTAGGTGATCGAGCATCCGTGCAATTCCCTCCTCCAGGCTGATGCGTGGTGCGAGTCCGTAGGAGCGCTGCAGATCGGTATTGCCGCAGCGATAGAAGACGCCTTCAGGGCGATCGCAGAGGCCGTTCACGACAGGATTCCAGCCGATCTGCCGGGCAATGGTTCCCGCCAATTCCATAAAGGACGTAGCCCTGCCGGTTGAAAGATTGAGGCTCGCGCCATCCGGCAATAGCTCTTTGGTTCGCCAAATGAAATCGATGCAATCATCAACATGGATGAAGTCCCGGCATTGCCGGCCGGAACCCCAGACGGAGACTTCCGCAGCGCCTCTTTCTTCAAGCAGACGACGACAGATCGCCGGGAACGGATAGGCAAGATCCTGATCCTCGCCATAGCCACTGAACGGCCGATAGGCGACCGCCCGATTGCCGTAACGCTCGACATAGAGCTTCATCAAATATTCGCCTGTCAGTTTCGCCCAGCCGTAGCTAAGATCGGGCACGCCGATGGCTGCCTCGAAAGAAATCATATCTTCCGAAAGCAGCCGATGGTTGGCGACGGTTTGCAGCGACACAGGATAAGCTGCGCTGGAGCTGAAGAACACGACACAGCCGGGTTTGGCGCGTGCTGCCCATTTCCACAATTCCGCGTCCACCGCCAGATCCTCGGCGACGTCGAGCGTACGCGCCTCCAGCGTCACGCGGCCTCCGACCAATGCGGCGAGATGGAAAACATAGTCGAAATGCTCCTGGCGACGGGCAAAAAAGGCTCGGCAGTCTTCCTCGAAAAACGTAAAGCCCGATCGGGGAAAGCGCTGCCAGAGATCGGGGTGCCGGGCCCCGGTTCCTTGCACCAGTTGATCGACACAGACGACGTCCAACCCCTCGGCCAAAAGCCGCCTGATCAGATGTCGCCCGACAAAACCACAGCCTCCCGTTACCAATGCCCGCGCCATGTGACTGCCCCCATCAATGAGCGAAGAATCCGCTCCTGCCTCGATAGATATCGACCATGCGCCGGCCCCATTCCGCCTTGCTGGGTGCAATCCGCTGACCAAGCGCGAGCGCGCCTTCGCAAAGTTTGCGCATCAATCCGTCGTCATCCGTGCTCGCCAGCCGCTCCGCCAGCGAACCGGCATCGCCGCTTCTAAAGACCAATCCCGCGCCGTTCTGCTCGATCTCGGCAGCAATCAACGCGTTGCTGCTGACGATGACGGGAATGCCGGACATCAGCGCTTCGGCGGCCACCAGCCCGTAGGGTTCGGGCATGCGGGAGGGCATGACAAAGACGCGGGCCTCTCCCGCCAGCGCCGTCACCTCTTCGTCGGCCAGCCAGCCCGGCACCCAACAATGCGGCAAGGCCCGCTGCATTTCGTCGAGCAGCGGTCCGCGGCCGATCAGCGTCGCCGTTCGCCCGGTCTTATTTAACGCGTCGGCGAGAGTGTGGACGCCCTTTTCCCAGCACATGCGCCCCAAGAAGACCGTGCGGTGATTGCGCCAAGCCTCCACGGGCACCGGCGTTAACGGCTCGGTCGGTGTGCGCAGAGTCAGAAAATGTTGCAGCGGGCCTGAATGCAGATGGGCCTCCATGCTCTCATGTGCCAGCACGATACCGACGCGGCTCCAGAACTCCTCGCCGACGCCACGTTGGGTCAGAGTGCGGCGGAAGCGCCAGAGCTTGTGGAGATAGTTTCGCTTGTCACAATTGGTCGTCAGACATGCAGCCGACAGCGGACGGACATCGCAGACCGTTCCACTCTGGAAGTTGATCAACCCGCCGTTCGGACAGGTAAGAAAGAAATCATGCGCCGTGATGATGACCTTGGCCCTGTGTTTGGCGAGTGCATAGAAAATCGACGGCGACAGAATCTGCGACCAGCCGTGCACATGCACCACGGTCTCCTCGTCCGTTTCCTTCAACAGACCGTCCAGCGCCTCGTAGGCACGCTTGTTATAATTCTTCTCGAAGATGTCGGCGAAGGTGGGACCATCGCGAAGAGGCCGTTCGCCAAGCGCAACCGTGCGGATGCCCGTAAAGCGCGGCTTAAGTCCCTCGCCGTCATCGCCGACCAGGATGGTGCAGTTCATTCCCGCCTGTCTGCTCGCATCAATGCATTGCAACGCCACTTTTGTCGCACCGCCACGAATGACCGAGACATCGTTGACAAGAATAAGCCGCATCGAACCGGTAGCCCGCCAGCATTGGTTTGTAGGACCGGACGAAAGGGATTCGCCTTTTACATCATGCCCCCTAGCCGATATTCAGAGGCCTGTTCGGGTGAGAATTCAATTCATTCTTTCGCATTAAAGCGGCTGGTTGCATGGCATGCATGTAAAGGTTGCGGTGCATCGTGTTTCGCGCTCCGACGCGGTGAGCTGACTATCAATCAGGCGGGGAAAGTCGATGCCCGCGAGCAGGGGTCAAAAGCCTTCGCTGCTTTGCACAGCTTCGTCATGCGGTTTCGCGGTGTATTGTGGAGCCGAGCTTCGATGAAACTCGACGGGTGGTGGATCGATGATGCCATTAATTCCGGGCTCGTTTCGCCCGCTTTCTTCGTCGTGATATCGGCGCCGTCTGTTACGCCATCGGCCTGCCTTGGAGCTTGATCTGCGGCGAGACGCTGATGCTGTCGTTGATCCCACGGATATTCATAGAGCTTTCCTCCTTTAGCGAACCCGAAGCGGCACGTTTTGCCGAGACGACACGGTGCGATAGGCGAACATGCCCACGAGCATGGCTGCGGCGAAGAGAACCGCCTCCCAGCGACCTGTGACAAGGGATGCAATTGCAGGACCAGGGCATAACCCCACCAATCCCCATCCGAGGCCGAACAGCACCGCACCGGAGACGAGCGATCTGTCGATCCTGCGGCTCGTCGGCACATGAAATTGAGTGTCGAATGTCGGTCGCGCGCGGTGGCGCTTGATTGCGTAAGCGATAGACGACGGGATGAGAGCGCCGCCCATGACGAAGGCAAGCGAAGGATCCCAGGCGCCTGCAACGTCAAGGAAAGCCAGAACGCGCGCCGGGTTGACCATGTCGGAGACGACAAGCCCAACGCCGAACAGGATGCCGCAGACGATCGAAACAAGGATACGACCGCTCATGACAGTCCCCCGATCAGATGCCGCGTAACATAGACTGTGGCCGCTGCAACGGCCATGAATGTCATTGTTGCAACAATCGAACGCTGTGACAACCGGGCCAGACCGCAGACACCGTGACCACTGGTGCAGCCGGAGCCAAGCCGTGTGCCAAAACCCACGAGCAGGCCGGCAATAATCAGAAGGACCGGCGAGGCTGTGATCGTCAGGTCGACATGCCGGATGTAGGCGAACGCGATCGCGGCTCCTGCGAGTATCCCGCCGAGAAAGCCGATACCTAGTAGGCTGATGCCGACGCCTGTCCATCCGAAAGCTGAGGCGGTCAAGCCGGATATGCCGGCGATGCGGCCGTTCAGCAGTAGAAAGAGAGCAGCCGAGAGACCGATGAGAAGGCCACCGGAAAGTGGCCAGATAAAACTGAGTTCAGACATGGCGGCTACAAGGCGTTGACTGGAATTTTCAGGTAATGGACGCCGTTGTCCTCGACCGGCGGCAGCTTGCCGCCGCGCATGTTGACCTGCACGGAGGGCAGGATGAGCTTCGGCATTGCCAGCGTCGCGTCGCGATCATTGCGCATCTTGACGAATGCATCCTCGGTTACGCCTTCGTGGACATGGATATTGCCGGTGCGCTGCGCAGCTACGGTCGTCTCCCAGGCATAATCGTCCCGGCCCGGCGCCTTGTAGTCGTGACACATAAACATCCGTGCCGCATCGGGAAGTTGGGTCAGCCGCTTGATGGAGCGATAGAGGGCACGAGCGTCACCGCCCGGAAAATCGCAACGCGCCGTGCCATAGTCCGGCATAAACATCGTATCGCCGGGAAATACGGCATCGCCGACGACATAGGCCAGACAGGCCGGCGTGTGACCAGGAACATGAAGGACAGCGGCATCCAGATTGCCAATCTTGAAGCGATCACCGTCCTGGAAAAGCTGATCGAACTGGCTGCCGTCCCGCTGGAACTCGGTTCCAGCGTTGAAGATCTTACTGAACACTTCCTGCACGCGAATAATGTCTCGGCCGATCGCAAGCTGGCCGCCGAGTTCCGCCTGGAGTAGCGGCGCTGCGGACAGGTGATCCGCATGTGCATGGGTCTCAAGCAGCCACTGCACTTCAAGACTTTCCGATTTTACGTAATTAATGAGCTCGCGAGCTGATGCACTCTTCGTTCGACCAGAGGCGGGGTCATAATCGAGCACGCTGTCGACGATAGCGCAGGCGTTTGAGGCGGGATCGCGTACCACATGGCTGATGGTAAAGGTCGTTGGGTCGAAAAACGACCGAACGGCCGCGCATTGCGCCGGATTCCCGAGCGCGCCGCGAACGATCTCGGAAGCCTGAGAGAGATGTGGATCAAGGATGGGGTCGGCCATGGTTTCCTCCTGTCATGGTCTTTAAAATACATATTTACAGTAAATGTGCAATTATGTATTTTCAATGGTCTTGAAACTAAGTCTCCGTTACGGCTCATGCTGAGCTATTCGACGGAAAGGACGGGAAATGGATGCAACGAATTCGAACCTTGGCGGAGTGCCGGCGGGGCTGCGACTGAACGATAAAGCTCCGGGCTTTACCGCGCGCTCGACGGCTGGCGAAGTTTCCCTGTCGAGCTATCGGGGGCGCTGGCTTCTGTTCTTTTCCCATCCGGCAGACTTCACCTCGGTCTGCACCAGTGAGTTCATCGCCTTCACGCGGGCTCGGGATAAGTTTGCCAAGCTGAATTGCGATCTGTTGGGGCTGTCGGTCGACAGCCTCTATTCTCATCTCGCGTGGTTGCGAGACATCGAGCGCAGCTTCGGCATCAAGGTGACGTTTCCACTGATTGAAGATTCGGCGATGATGATAGCCAAGGCATACGGTATGCTGGACGCGTCTTCCGAAAATAGCGGCACTGTCCGCACGACCTACGCAATTGATCCGGAAGGCATCATCCGCGCTATCGTCTGGTATCCGATGAATGTCGGCCGTTCAGTCGAGGAGTTGCTGCGTTTGGTGGAGGCGCTGCAGACGTCGGAACGGGAATGTGCCTTGACGCCGGAGGGATGGCGCCCCGGTGACGCGCTGATCGAACCGGCGGCAATCTCGCTGGATGAGACCGAGCAGCTGGTCGAGGGCCAATCCTGGTATTATCGGGAGCGCCGCGCGTGATCGACACATCCCTTTCCCTTGAAGCGATGCAGGACAAGGCCGTGGAAGCTGCCGACTTCATGCGCCTCTTCGGCACGCCGAGCCGCTTGATACTGCTTTGCCATATTGCGCAAAAGGAGCGCTCTGTCGGCGAGATTCAGGATAATCTGGGGCTGAAGCAACCGGGGCTATCGCAGCAACTGGGCGAGCTGCGTCAGGCGGGCGTCGTCCAAACCCGCCGCGAATCCCGGCAGATCTACTATTCGATCGCCGACGATCGCGTCGCTGTCGTCATGCAGATGCTGATGCAGATGTTTTGCGGTGCCGTTCCGGCTGTCGCAGCACAAGCAATTGCCGCCAGGCCGGCATTCGCGCCGTCAAGCCGTAACGCCGACGCGGGCTTTCCGGGCGAGATGGCGCATTGGGCACGACTGGAAAAGATCGATTGACGGTCATTCAGGATGCGATCTCCATAGGGCCCCGCATCCCGGCCGCGTCAGCGAGGATCGGTCCCGCTCGCAGATGGAGCCTGAGCAGATGAGTCTCGATCTGCACTCAAAATCCTATCATGATAATTGCATTTGTCTGTGATGATAAATTGGGGACGCCGGTTCCCATCCTATCAAGGACGCGAACGCGGGCTTCGTCGGAGCGCTTACTGGATGAGTCGAACCCTGACGATCCCATAGTGGTTCAAAGAAAATCGGTATGAACCAGCGAACGAGCGCCCCCGGCCATGACTTCCCCCCTAAGCTTCATGCAGGACATGTGCGGCCCTCACGGCTGCCGATGCCCGGTTCTCCACGCCAAGCTTCACGTAGATCTGTTCCAGATGCTTGTTCACCGTGCGAGCGGAAAGACCGAGGATTTCGCCGATGTCGCGGTTCGACTTGCCCTTCGCGAGCCATAGCAGCACTTCGGATTCGCGCTGCGTCAGCGAGAAATGCTGGCGAAGGATTTCGTCGTCGGCGCGTTGATTGGTGGCCGTCAGGCGAAACAGATATTCGTCGGGGCCGATGGTGCCGAGGAAGGCGAATTGCAGGGCGGCTTGACCGCCATTGCTGATGGAGACGATGTTGTCGCGCGCCGGGCCGAGCCGCTCGCGTTCCAACATGAAGGCCGCGATGTGCTTCGAGGCAAGGTCCAGGCCGTCGTCGCTGCCGGTGGCGGCGTTGATGAGGCGCGTTGCCTGCGGCGTCGACCAATGGATCGCGCCATTGCCCTTGACCGCCAGGAGATGACGACCCGCGGCGTCGAGCGCCACTCGCGCGCTCTGGGCGGAGCGGGCATTGCGCAGGTGAACGCGAATGCGGGCGCGCAGTTCATCGACATTGATCGGCTTGGTGAGGTAGTCGACGCCGCCGGACTCCAGCGCATGCACCACATGCTCGGTTTCTGTCAGCCCGGTCATGAAGACGACGGGAATCTGGGCGATGCCCGCATTGGCTTTTAACCGGCGGCAGGTTTCGAAACCATCCATCGACGGCATGACGGCATCGAGCAGGATGAGATCGGGCGTGATGCGCTCGACGATGTTCAGCGCGGCCGCTCCCGACGTGGCGATCAGCACGGAGAAGCCGGATTGCTCGAGCGCATCAGTCAGGAAGCCGAGCGCCTCGGGCGAATCGTCCACCAGCAAGACTATGTCGCGGGGAAGGGTGGGCTCAGCCAATCTGATCTGCCTTTTCGGTGTCGAAGATGCGCAGCGCATTCATAAAGCCATCGAGATCGAAGGTCTGGACATGGGTACGCAAAGCGTCGGTGAAGGGTTTGTTCTGATCAAGCTTGGCGAGATCCGCAAGCTTGGCCTCGATGCCCCTGATGTAACCGATTTCGCCGAGCCGCATCAGTTCGTGGACATGCTCTATACCCGGGCTCTTCAATGGTGGCGGCGGCTTCGGCGCCACGATGACGGAGGCGTCGGCATAGATCCATTTCATCCCGAGATGCAGCGCAAGCTTGTCGCGAAGCTGGCGGATATCGACCGGCTTGGTGATGGCATCGTTATGGCTGTCGTCGCTGTCGGTCGCTGCAGCGGCGTCGCCGATATTGGCCGACAGCATCAGGATCGGCGCCTTCTGGCCGCTTTCTCTTAGCCGCGACACGAGCTGCCAGCCGTTCATGCCGGGCATGGAGATATCGACCAGGAAGAGATCCGGCTTGATGCCTTCGATCAGCGTCAGGCAGTCGGGGCCGCCGGCGGCGGTCAGCACGATGAAATC
Source organism: Rhizobium sp. BR 315 (assembly GCF_050577975.1). Taxonomy (NCBI): domain Bacteria; kingdom Pseudomonadati; phylum Pseudomonadota; class Alphaproteobacteria; order Hyphomicrobiales; family Rhizobiaceae; genus Rhizobium; species Rhizobium sp. BR 315. The sequence goes on from NZ_JARWKZ010000001.1 coordinate 468,490, forward strand.
GAGTGGTGACAGAACCTCGCGCATCAGCTCGCGATGATCCTCATTGTCGTCGACGACGACGACGGTGCGACGAGGGCCTTCATAACCGACAACCCGCTGTTCTTGAGGCGGCGGCTTCATCGGGCGAAGCACTGCCGACAGCATCAGGCGCACCCTGAAGGTCGAGCCCTTGTCCTTCTCACTGGTGACGGAAATCTCGCCGCCGAGCGTGTTCGTGAGGAGCCGCGTGATGGTCAGGCCAAGGCCGAGGCCGGGCATGGGTCTTACGCTGTCTGCCTCGCCACGTTGGAAGGGCTCGTAGATGCGGGTAAGATCCTTCTCGGCAATGCCCCGGCCCGTGTCAGAAACGGTGAAGGTGGCGACCTGATTACGATAGCCGATCTCGAAGCGGACGCTGCCGGCATCGGTGAATTTGATGGCATTGGAAAGCAGGTTGACGAGGATCTGCCGCAGCCGTTTCTCGTCGGTGCGGACATAGTCGGGCAAGGCGGCGGCGCGTTCGTGGATGAAGGCCAGCCCTTTCGCTTGCGCCTGCGGATTGAACATGTCGATGATCTGGTCGAGGAAGTCGTGAATGTTGATCTCGTTGGAATAGACCTGCAGACGGCCAGCCTCGATCTTCGATATGTCCAGCAGCCCGTCGATCAGGCCGGACAAATGCTCGGCGCTGCGGCGAATGACCTTCAGCGAGGATTGGCGCGGCGCCGGAATGGTCTCGTCGCGCTCCAGGATCTGGGCATAGCCGAGCACGGCATTGAGCGGCGTGCGCAATTCGTGGCTTAGGCCGACGACATAGCGGCTCTTGGCGCGGTTTGCCGCCTCGGCCACTTCCTTGGCGCTCTGCAGGGCGGCGTCCGTCTTCTTGTGGGCGGCAATTTCCTTCAGCAGCAACGTGTTCTGGCGCGAGGATTCTTCCTCGGCGACAACGCGGCTGTCATGGGCGAGCACATAGAACCAGCAGGCCACGCCGGCGATGACGGCAAAGACAAAGAAGACGATCAGGATGGTGCGGTTGACCACGGAAGCAGTCTCGGGCGAGCCGGCGCCGACCTGATGGGCGATCATCGCCAGGATCGCACCCATGGCGGTCACTGCCAGGGCAACGGCAATGCCGTAGCGACCGAGGCGGGTGGCGAGCCTCGCGACGATGCTTTCCGGCAGCAGCGTCTTTGCGACCGTAGCGATTTGCGTATTGAGCCGAGCTTTCGGCTTGCACATGTCGTGGCAGCGGCTGTCGAGCGAGCAGCAGAGCGAGCAGATCGGCGCGGCATAGGCCGGGCACCAGGCCATGTCCTCCGGCTCGAACGGATGCTCGCAGATCGAGCAGGTGATGGTGCTGAGGTTCTTCCAGCTCTGCCGCGGCTTGCGGGCAAGATAGTATTTGCCTTTGGTTGCCAGGGCGATGGCAGGCGAAGCGATGAGTGCGACGATCAGGGTGATATAGGGCGCAAGCGATGCTGCGATCGAGCCGAAAGCGCCGAAATGCGCGATGAGGGCGATGCTTGCCGAAAGCGCCATGGCACCGAGGCCGACCGGATTGATATCGTAGAGATGCGCGCGCTTGAACTCGATGCCGGGCGGCGCCAGCCCCAGCGGTTTGTTGATGAAGAGGTCGGTGGAGATGGTGCAGAGCCAGGCCATGGCGATGATCGAGAAGATGCCAAGCGTCTCCTCCAGCAGCCGGTAGATGCCGAGCTCCATCAGCAGCAGCGCGATGGCGACGTTGAAGACGAGCCAGATGACGCGGCCGGGATGGCTGTGCGTCAGCCGCGAAAAGAAGTTCGACCAGGCAAGCGAGCCGGCATAGGCGTTCATGACGTTGATCTTCAGCTGCGAGATCATCACGAAGGAAGCCATCAACAACAGCGCTGCATTGTGCCAGGGGATCATGTAGCCGAAGGCCGTGAGATACATCTGTGCGGGATCGGCGGCGCGATCGACCGGCACGCCGGAGGTTAGCGTCAGAACGACGAGGAAGGAGCCGGCCAGCAGCTTCGGCGCGCCGATGATGACCCATCCCGGCCCGGCAAGGAAGACGGCCAGGCGATGGCGCCATTTGCGGTGGCCTTCCGGCGGCAGGAAGCGCAGGAAGTCGGCCTGTTCGCCGATCTGGGACATCAGTGCGAGGATGACGGCGGAAGCGGCACCGAATTCCACCAGATCGAAAGGTGCGGCGCCGCCCGGCGCGCCGGCTGCGTGATGAATGCCGGCAAAGGCGCGCCAGAGATCGAACTTCCCCCAGTCGGCAAAGGCGATGAAGACGAACGGCAGGACGTTGAGAACGATCCAGAATGGCTGCGTCAGTAGCTGAAACCGGCTGATGAGGCGGACGCCGTGGGTGACAAGCGGGATCACCATGACGGCGCTGAGGATATAGCCGATCCAAACGGGTATGCCGAGTGTCAGTTCCAGGGCCCCGGACATGATCGACGCCTCGATCGCAAACAGCATGAAGGTAAAGCTGGCATAGATCAGCGAGGTGATGGTCGAGCCGATGTAGCCGAAGCTCGCGCCGCGCGTCAGAAGGTCGATGTCGACGCCATGGCGGATGGCATAGCGGCTGATCGGCAGGCCGATTGCCAGCATGACGAGGCTGGCGACGATGATGGCGTAGAAGGCGTTGGTTGTTCCATAGGAGAGCGTGATTGCGCCACCGATCGCCTCCAGCGCCAGGAAGGAAATTGCGCCGATCGCGGTTTGCGAGATGCGTTGCGAGGAGAATTGGCGTGCGCTCTTGGCGGTGAAACGCAGGGCGTAGTCTTCCAGCGTCTGGTTCGCGACCCAGCGGTTATACTCGCGTCTTACCGGAATGATGCGTTGCCGCGCAGCCATGCTTACCCTTCAACCGTCCTGCCACAATAATTCCGGCAGTCCAGCGATGTCGTAACATGGATCGATACGGCGCTTAAGGGCATGAAGGTGCCCAAAGCTGCACATTTCGCCCCGGCGCCTACGTCATATTACGTATGTGGTTTCCCCAAGGGCTGCCGGATAGTCGCGGAAGGCAACGGTTAATCTTCGTTTACCGGCCGTTGCGGCAGATAAAAAGAGGGGAACTACGGATGAAATTCAAGACTCTCGTCTCCGGCGCGCTGCTTGGCGCCATCATGTCCACGACCGCATTCCACGGCGCTTTCGCAGCCGATGACACCATCAAGGTCGGTGTTCTGCATTCGCTTTCCGGCACCATGGCGATCTCGGAAACGACGCTGAAGGACGCAATGCTGATGCTCATCGACGAGCAGAACAAGAAGGGCGGCGTTCTCGGCAAGAAACTTGAGCCCGTTGTCGTTGACCCGGCTTCCAACTGGCCGCTCTTTGCCGAAAAGGCCCGCGAACTGATCCAGAAGGACAAGGTCTCCGCCGTGTTCGGCTGCTGGACCTCTGTTTCGCGCAAGTCCGTGCTGCCCGTTTTCAAGGAGCTGGATTCGATCCTGTTTTATCCCGTCCAGTTCGAAGGCGAAGAGTCCGAGCGCAACGTCTTCTATACGGGCGCAGCCCCGAACCAGCAGGCAATCCCCGCCGTTGACTATCTGATGAAGAACGAAGGCGTGCAGCGCTGGGTGCTCGAAGGCACCGACTATGTCTATCCGCGCACGACCAACAAGATTCTCGAAGCCTATCTGAAGTCCAAGGGCGTCAAGGACGAAGACATCATCATCAACTACACGCCATTCGGCTTTTCCGACTGGCAGACGGAAGTCTCGAAGATCAAGGCTTTCGGCGCAGCCGGGAAGAAGGCGGCTGTCGTCTCGACCATCAACGGCGACGCTAACGTTCCCTTCTACAAGGAACTGGGCAATCAGGGCGTCAAGGCCGAGGATATCCCGGTCGTCGCCTTCTCGGTCGGCGAAGAGGAACTGGCCGGCGTCGACACCAAGCCGCTTGTGGGACATCTGGCCGCCTGGAACTACTTCCAGTCCGTCGACACACCTGCCAATGCCGCCTTCATCAAGGAGTGGCACGCCTATACCAAGAATGACAAGCGCGTGACCAACGACCCAATGGAAGCCGCCTATATCGGCTTCAACATGTGGGTGAAGGCCGTAGAGAAGGCCGGTACAACCGATCCGGACAAGGTCATCGACGCGCTCGTCGGCGTTTCCGTACCGAACCTCACCGGCGGCACCGCTACCATGATGCCGAACCACTACATCACCAAGCCCGTTCTGATCGGCGAAGTGCAGGAAAACGGCCAATTTGACGTCGTTTCGCAGACCCCTGCGGTGGTCGGCAAGGAATGGTCCAACTACCTGCCTGACAGCAAGGATCTGATCTCGGATTGGCGCATGCCGATGAACTGCGGCAACTTCAATGTCACCACCGGCAAGTGCGGCGGCAAAGGCTCCTGAATTTCGGCGGACCTGACACAAGACCGCCGCGGGCAGGCTTTTCTGCCCGCGGCAGCCTGAGGGGACAACAATGTTCGACAAATTCGTTTACCGCATGGCCTTGGCGCTGGTTGCCGGCTTCTGCCTGGCATTGGCGCTGACGGCCACGAGCCTGCGCGCCCAGGAGGATGCCCACGGCCTGATCAATTCGCTCGGCCAGGCCAACTTCCAGAAGGCCGGCGAGATCGTGCAAAACCTTGCGAAGACGGGCGACCCGAAGGTCGTTCCGGCATTGCAGGCTTTTTCCGACGGCGATCTCTATGTGAGAAAATCTGACAGCCAGGTATTCATCGCCAAGTCCTCTGGCGACATGATGGCCTTGGTGGACCCGGTGACCGGTCAGGCTGCCGGACAGGAAGCCAAGGACAGTCTCGGCAAGATCAAGATCAACAATAATCTGCGACGTGCGGTTCGCGCGGCTCTCGGCGGGTTGACGCTGATGAGCCCGGATCGCGCCACGCGCCTGGAGGCGGCGCAATCCATTCTGAAGGCGCCGAGCGCGGATTCGCTGGAGGCGGTCGAGACCGCGCTGCAGAGCGAGAAGGATGCAGAAATTCGTGGCGTGCTCGAACGGGCAAGGGCTGTTGCAATACTTGGCTCCGACCGCCCGGTGGAAGACAAGAAGGCTGCGATCGAGACGATCAAGGTCGAAGGTGGCCGCGACGCCATCGGTATCCTCTCCTCGGTTTCCGTCGACGATAGTCTCAAGCCGGATGTTGCAGCCGCCATTGCCGGCATTCAGGAACAATTGAAGTTCTGGGATGCGGTGCAGAATGTCTGGTACGGCCTGTCGCTCGGCTCCGTGCTGCTTCTGGCCGCCATCGGGCTTGCCATTACCTTCGGGGTCATGGGCATCATCAACATGGCGCATGGCGAGATGGTGATGCTCGGCGCCTATTCCACTTTCATGGTCCAGAGCGTCATCCGCAGCTCCTATCCGGAGCTTTTCGACTGGTCGCTGGCGATCGCATTGCCGGTCGCCTTCCTCGTAACCGGTGCGGTCGGCCTCGTCATCGAGCGCGGCGTCATCCGTTTTCTCTATGGCCGGCCGCTGGAGACGCTGCTTGCCACCTGGGGCATTTCGCTGATCCTGCAGCAGGCGGTGCGATCGATCTTCGGGCCGACGAACCAGGAAGTCGGCAATCCCTCGTGGATGTCCGGTTCCTTCGATCTCGGCTACCTCTCCGTCACCTGGAACCGTCTCTGGATCATCGTTTTCGCGCTCGGCGTGTTCGTGGCGCTGCTGCTTCTCCTGAAGCGCTCGGCCTTCGGCCTCCAGATGCGGGCGGTGACGCAGAACAGGCGCATGGCCTCCTCGATGGGCATCCGCACGCCCTGGGTCGATGCCTTCACTTTCGCTCTTGGGTCGGGCATTGCCGGCATGGCGGGTGTCGCGCTCTCGCAGATCGACAACGTCTCGCCGAACCTCGGCCAGAGCTACATCATCGACAGTTTCATGGTCGTGGTGTTCGGCGGCGTCGGCAATCTGTGGGGGACGCTGGTCGGCGCCTTCTCGCTCGGTATCCTCAACAAGTTCCTCGAACCCTATGCAGGAGCGGTGCTCGGCAAGATCCTGGTGCTCGTTCTCATCATCCTCTTCATTCAGAAGCGTCCGCGCGGTCTCTTCGCGCTCAAGGGAAGGGCTGTGGAAGCATGATCGCCGCCTTCATCCTGCGCTCGCTCGACCGCCGCATCAGCGTTGCCATTGCGATCCTGCTCGCCGTCGCTGTACTCGTGCCACTGTCGAACCTGGCCCTGCCCGAAACCAGTGCGCTGCATGTGCCGACCTATCTGATGTCGCTGTTCGGCAAGTATCTGACCTACGCGCTGCTCGCCTTGGCGCTTGATCTCGTCTGGGGCTATTGCGGCATTCTCTCGCTCGGCCATGGCGCCTTCTTCGCGCTCGGTGGCTATGCGATGGGCATGTATCTGATGCGGCAGATCGGTTCGCGCGGCACCTACGGCAATCCGCTCCTGCCTGATTTCATGGTGTTCCTGAACTGGAAGGAACTGCCTTGGTTCTGGTATGGCTTCGATAACTTCTGGTTCGCCACGCTCATGGTGCTCGTCGCACCCGGTTTGCTTGCCTTCATCTTCGGCTGGTTCGCCTTCCGCTCACGCGTCAACGGCGTCTACCTGTCGATCATCACTCAGGCGATGACCTATGCGCTGCTGCTTGCCTTCTTCCGCAACGATATGGGCTTCGGCGGCAACAACGGCCTGACCGACTTCAAGGATATTCTCGGCTTCAACATCCAGGCCAATGGCACTCGCGCCGCGCTCTTCGCCATCACAGCATTATTCCTGGCATTGGCCTTGATGCTGTCCTCGGCCATCGTGCGGTCGAAATTCGGCAAGGTGCTGGTCGGCGTGCGCGATGCGGAAAGCCGTACGCGCTTCCTCGGTTATCGCGTCGAGCATGTGAAGCTCTTCGTCTTCGTGGTGTCGGCCATGATGGCGGGCATTGCCGGCGCGCTCTACGTGCCGCAGATTGGCATCATCAACCCCGGCGAGTTCGCTCCGGCCAACTCCATCGAGGTGGTCATCTGGACGGCAGTCGGCGGTCGGGCAACGTTGATCGGCCCAATCATCGGCGCGATACTCGTCAATGGCGGCAAGACTGTTTTCACCGGCCTGTTTCCCAGCTTCTGGCTGTTTGCGCTCGGCGGCCTGTTCGTCGCGGTGACGCTATTCCTGCCGAAGGGCATTGTCGGAACGATCGGCCCTTATATGGCTAGAAAACCTAAGCCGGCCAGTCCGCCGCCCAAGGCCGCAGAAAACGAAGCCAGCAAGCCCGTACAGGCGGCGGAGTGAGATCATGATCCCGGATATCAAGCCCAACAGTATGCTCTATCTCAACAATGTCTCCGTCTCCTTCGATGGTTTCAAGGCCTTGAATTCACTGTCCATGGTCATTGAACCGGGAGAGCTTCGCGCCATCATCGGCCCGAACGGCGCTGGCAAGACGACGATGATGGATATCATCACCGGCAAGACGCGGCCCGACGAGGGCGAGGTGTTCTTCAATGGCCAGATCGACCTCACCAAGAGGGACGAAGCCGATATTGCCCAGCTCGGCATCGGCCGCAAATTCCAGAAGCCGACCGTCTTCGAAAGCCATACAGTCTGGGACAATCTCGAACTGGCGCTCAACCGCAACCGCGGCGTCTTCGCGACGCTCTTCTATCGCCTGACACCTGCCGATCGCGACCGCATTGACGAAATCCTCGAGACGGTGCGCCTGGCGCATCGCCGCGACGAGCTGGCGGCCAATCTTTCCCACGGCCAGAAGCAATGGCTGGAGATCGGCATGCTGCTCGCGCAGGAGCCGAAGCTGCTGCTGGTCGACGAACCCGTTGCCGGCATGACGGATGCTGAGACGGCTGAGACGGCGGTGCTGCTGAAGGAGATCGCCAAGACGCGTTCCGTTGTCGTCGTCGAGCATGACATGGGCTTCATCCGCGATCTTGGGGTCAAGGTGACATGCCTGGCCGAAGGCTCGGTGCTGGCGGAGGGCTCGATCGATTTCGTCAGCAGCGATCCGAAGGTGATCGAGAATTATCTGGGGCGATGAGATGCTGACAGTCGAAAACGCAAATCTGCATTATGGCGCCGCCCAGGCGCTGCGCGGCATCTCGATCAAGGCCGAGATGGGCAGGATCACCTGTGTGCTCGGACGCAACGGCGTCGGCAAGAGCTCGCTCTTGCGTGCCGTCACCGGCCAGCATGCGCTGTCGGCGGGAACAGTCGCCTTCAACGGCGTGACGCTGAATGGCATGGCGCCCTTTGCCCGCGCCAAGCAGGGTATCGGTTACGTGCCGCAGGGCCGTGAGATCTTTCCATTGTTGAGCGTGAAGGAAAATCTCGAGACCGGCTATGCGCCGCTCTCGCGCCGCGACCGCAGCATTCCCGATGATATCTACAGTCTGTTTCCCGTGCTGAAATCCATGCTGTCACGCCGCGGTGGTGATCTCTCGGGCGGCCAGCAGCAGCAATTGGCGATCGGACGGGCCATGGTGACGCGGCCGAAGATCCTGGTGCTGGACGAACCGACCGAGGGCATCCAGCCCTCGATCATCAAGGACATCGGCCGGGCGATCCGCTATCTCAGGGATTCCACCGGCATGGCGATCCTGCTGGTCGAGCAATATCTCGATTTCTGCCGCGAGCTTGCCGATTATGTCTACATCATGGATCGCGGCGAGATCGTGCATGAGGGGCTGGCCGAGACGCTGGATACGCCGGAGGCCCGCAAGCATCTGACCGTCTGAGCGGGTAATATAGTGGCGATGTAAAGGCAGGTCGAAAGGGCCGGCTTCGGCAAGGTAACCCCGGCTCAGGATGCTGTTTCGATAGCAACGTTTCCAAGAGCGAGGTTTGTCAGTGGCGATGCGCTTCGACACGCTTTCCTACTTCGCTATCAAACGGGTTCGGGCTCGGCGACCTCCTCTGCAAAGGTGAGATAGTGGCGTCGGTTGCTACCTGATTGAATGAGAGCTCGCCTATCTGCTGAGCAACGTCTCCCAGAATCACTATCCTGGCCGGGAACCCATGGCTGTATCGCGAGGATCGTCGTGATCTATCGCGCCCGCGATCATGTTTCGAACTGTCGCGAAATGGTGACACTTTACAAAACGAACTAGTTCGTACATTATTTCTCTCGAGGAGTGACGAGCGCTGCGACAGGCAGCGCCGATGGCCGCCAAGACACATCTTGGATGTCATGCGGGAGGGCGCGGGCGGAAGCTGGCGCGCTTGAGGGTGCGGCATTTCTTCGAAACCGAAATGCTCCGGGGAGGAACAATGATGAAAACACCAGTGGAACATAAAACACCCAAGCGCGCCGCTCTGGCGAGCTGGCTTGGAAGCGCAGTCGAATATTATGATTTCTTTGTCTACGGAACGGCAGCGGCGCTGATCTTCCCGAAGATATTCTTTTCTGCGGAAGACCCGCAGACGGCGGCGATTGCCTCGTTTGCCACATTCGGCGTTGCCTACATCATGCGTCCGTTGGGTGCAGTGATCCTCGGGCATGTCGGCGACAAGTTCGGTCGCAAGAAGGTGCTGACTTTCACGCTTCTGCTCATGGGGTTTTCGACCTTCATCATCGGCTGCCTGCCGACCTATGGTCAGGCCGGCATTCTTGCGCCGATACTTCTGGTTCTGGCGCGATTGCTGCAAGGCATCTCCGCTGCCGGCGAGCAGGCTGGCGCCAGTTCGATGACGCTTGAGCACGCGCCTGAAAATCGGCGCGCCTTTTTCACCAGCTTCACACTGAGCGGAACGCAGGCCGGATTGATCCTTGCAACCCTGGTCTTCATACCGCTGGGGAAGCTCGACGAAGCTGCCCTGATGTCGTGGGGCTGGCGCATTCCCTTCTTTCTGAGCTTCGTGGTGGTCATCGTCGGATTCTGGGTTCGCCGTACGCTGGCCGAAACGCCCGCCTTCCTCGAGGAAACAAAGAAGGGCGAGGTTGCCAAACTGCCGCTGGTCTCCCTGATCACGAATTATTGGGCGGATGTACTGCGCATCATCTTTGCCGCATTGATTTCCGTCGTCAGCACGATCTTTAGCGTCTTCACCCTGTCCTACGCTGTCAACACCATGCACATCGACCGTTCCGTGATGCTGACCGTGCTCGTGCTCGCCAATGTCGTGGCGCTCGGCGCAATCCCGGCATGGGCGATCCTGGCCGACCGCATCGGCCGCAAGCCCGTCTTCATCTCCGGCGCCATTGGTTGTGCTGTTCTGATCTGGCCGTATATCTGGGCAATCAGCCACAACAATATCGCGCTTGTCTTCGTCCTCGGCATTCTGCTTTCGGGCGTGGTCTACAGCGCTTCCAATGGTGTCTGGCCGGCACTCTATGCAGAAATGTTCAATACGCGCGTACGCTTGTCCGGCATGGCAGTCGGCACCCAGATCGGCTTTGCTCTGGGCGGTTTCGCACCGACGATCAGCGCCGCCTTGATGGGGTCCGGACCGATGGGATGGATACCGGTTGCCGCGTTCACCTCGATCACGGCCTTGATCGCTGCCGTCTCCGCCGCCACTGCGACTGAGACCTACAAGACCCCAATCGATCAGCTTGGTCGGGATGGGCGTAGTTTGGCGGCCGGTGGACGACACGCCGATCGCGCGATCTGAGCATGGATCAGTGCCAGCGCATTGCGCCGGCACCCTTTTAAAATGGCACGCGCGTCACGCGATCGCGGACGAAATTGTCGGAAGTCGCCGAAAGGATGAGTTGATACGATGAAAACCTCGATCGCGACCGTTTCGATCAGTGGTGACCTCAAGGAAAAGCTTCAGGCTATCGCCAAGGCGGGTTTCGACGGCGTTGAAATTTTCGAAAATGATTTCCTCGCCTTCGACGAATCGCCGCGTCAGGTTGGCCAGATGGTCAGGGATCATGGGCTGGAGATCACGCTCTTTCAACCGTTCCGGGACTTTGAAGGCATGCCCGAACCATTGCGCAGCCGAACCTTCGATCGCGCCGAACGCAAGTTCGACCTGATGCAGGAGATGGGCACCGATCTCGTGCTGGTATGTTCGAATGTGTCTTCGGCGGCGCTGGGTGGTATCGATCGCGCAGCGGCCGATTTCTTCGAACTCGGTGAAAGAGCGGCCAAGCGCGGCCTGCGTGTCGGATATGAGGCGCTTGCCTGGGGACGGCATATTCACGATCACCGCGATGCCTGGGAAATCGTCCGGCGCGCCGATCATCCGAATATCGGCCTTATCCTCGATAGCTTTCACACGCTGTCGCGCAAGATCGATGTCAATTCGATCCGGTCGATTCCGAAGGAGAAGATCTTTATCATTCAGCTTGCCGATGCGCCGTTGATTGACATGGACCTTCTCTATTGGAGCCGTCATTTCCGCAATATGCCGGGCGAGGGCGACCTTCCTGTGCTCGATTTCATGAATGCCGTGGCGGCGACCGGCTATGACGGCTATCTCTCTCTGGAGATCTTCAACGACCAGTTTCGCGGCGGTTCGCCGACCGCCATCGCCGTCGATGGCCGACGTTCACTCATCTATCTCGGCGACCAGGTTCGTCGCGCGAAGAATAATAGTCTTACCTTGCCGCCCATGCCGGCGCGCGCTGCCGTGGACGGCATTGCCTTTGTCGAATTTACCGTCGACGAAGCCGAGACATCCGTTCTCTCCGATCGGCTGGGTGCGTTGGGCTTTCGTCATGTTGGATGCCATAAGACCAAGCGTGTCGATGTCTTCCGGCAAGGTGACATCAATCTTGTTGTCAATACCGATCCGGATGGTTTTGCCGGTGCCTCCTATGCTTTGCATGGGCAGTCGGCCTATGCGATGGGATTGTGGGTGGATGATGCCGAGTCCGTGATTGCGCGGGCCGTGGCCCTTGGCGCCGAACGTTTTGAGCAGCCATTGAATCCGGGCGAGATCGAAATGCCGGCCGTAAGGGGTGTTGGCGGCGGCATCCTATATTTCCTCGACCGCAGGAGCGCGCTCGCACGCATATGGGAGATCGAATTCGATCCGGTCAACGACGATGCCGATCTTCAGCCGGTTGGCCTGACCGGTATCGATCACGTTGCACAGACCATGAAATACGAAGAATTGCTGACTTGGTTGCTTTTCTACACGGCGATCCTTGATGCGCATAAGACGCCGATGGTCGACATTATCGATCCGGCCGGCGTCGTTCGCAGTCAGGTCGTCGAAAATGCCTCGGGCAGGTTGCGCATCACGCTGAACGGCGCGGAAAATCGCAATACCTTGGCTGGCCACTTCATCGCTGAGACCTTCGGCTCGGGTATTCAACATCTTGCCTTCGCGACCGATGATATCTTCGCAACGGCTGCTGCCTTGTCGGCCAATGGTTTTGCCACCTTGACGATCTCGCCCAACTACTACGACGATCTGGAGGCAAGGTTCGGCCTGGATCCGGCTTTCACGGATCGTCTGAAGGCCCACAATATCCTCTATGATCGCGACGACCATGGGGAATATTTCCAACTCTATAGCCCAACCTATGGCGAAGGTTTCTTCTTCGAAATCGTCCAACGCAGCGGCTATCGCGGATATGGCGCGGCGAATGCCATATTTCGCATAGCTGCGCTAAGGCGGCATCTGCGACCGATTGGTCTGCCGAAACTTTAGGCTCTCCCCATTGGCGTGAAGCCTGTGTTAAAGCTTTGATCTTCAATGATGGGCAAGGACAGACCCAGGAAGACGAGCAAGGCATGACCAAAGCGCAAGTGGCCAAGATCGAGCGCCTTACGCGAAAGAACGATCCAGACGCGACCAAAGAAAATATTCTCAAGATCGCAACCGAAGAATTCGTCGCAGCAGGATTTTCCGGTGCGCGCGTGGATGAGATCGCCGAGCGCACCAAGACGTCCAAGCGCATGATTTATTACTATTTCGGCAGTAAGGAAGGTCTCTATCTCGCCGTTCTTGAGCAAGCCTATACGAAGATCCGCACCCTTGAGAGCGAGCTTGATCTCGAAAATATGCCGCCCATTCAGGCAATGGCCCAATTGATCGCCAGCACCTTCGATCATGACGATCAAAATCCGGATTTCGTACGTTTGGTCAGCATTGAGAACATCCATCGTGCCGAACATATGAAGCGTTCCGTCGTGCTGTCGCAGATGAACATCGCAGTTATCGATATCGTCACGCAAATCCTCGAACGGGGTTACGCCGATGGCAGTTTCGTGCGCCGGGTGGATCCAGTCGATTTGCACATGATGATCAGCGCGCAATGCTTCTTTCGCGTTTCAAATCGCCATACCTTTGGGGCGATCTTTGAGCGCGACCTTTCCTCGGAGGCGTTGAAGAAGAGACATAAGTCTTTGATAATCGATGCCATTCTTGCATTTCTGAAGAATCCATCCTCCGACATGATCTGATGGTGAGCTAAGCCCTTTGATTGAGGCCAGCGATTTTTATCGCAGCGCGAAACCGTGCCCAATCTTGACTTTACGGACTAGTTCGTACATTTTGAAGGCAAGCCTGCGACATGGCTTTATTTGCTGCTCGGGAGGAAACATTGAATACTCAAACTGCCATTGTTCCGCGCCAGCTTCACGTCGGATTGATCGGTGCGGGCATAGGCCGCTCGCTGACGCCGGCCATGCACATGCGCGAAGGCGAGCATTGCGGGCTATCCTATCGCTACGATCTCATTGACCTGGACCTTCGTGGCCTCTCGGTCTCGGATCTCCCGGCCCTTGTCAATGAGGCCGAGGCGCAGGGCTTTGCCGGCCTCAACATTACCCACCCTTGCAAGCAGGCGGCAGTTGCGCTGGTGGATGAGCTGTCGCCCGATGCCCAGACGCTGCGATCCATCAACACGATCGTCTTTCAGGGAAGGCGAAGGATCGGCCATAATACCGATTGGTGGGGGTTTGCCGAAAGTTTTAGGCGCGGGCTGAGTGGCGCTTCGCTCAGGCACGTCGTGCAATTGGGGGCGGGCGGCGCCGGCGTTGCGGTTGCACATGCCGTGGCCCAGATGGGCGCGAATTCCATAGAGATATTCGATCTGGATCCTGCGCGGGCAAAGGCGCTCGTGGATCAACTTCAGCCGGCACATGGCACTTGCTACTTCTCCGTTGGTCATGATCTTGCTGCGGCTATGGACGTCGCTGACGGTTTGGTTCACGCAACGCCGACCGGCATGGTGGCTCATCCAGGGCTGCCGCTCGACGCGGAACTCCTATCGGATCGCCTCTGGGTCGCGGAAATCGTCTATTTTCCAATCGAAACCGAGTTGGTGAAGCTTGCAAATGCAAGAGGATGCCGCGTTCTCGATGGCGGCGGCATGGCGGTATTCCAGGCGGTGAAGGCTTTCGAGTTGTTCACGGGCATCCATCCGACGGCCGAGCGCATGATGCAGCACTTCAACTCGCTGCGCTCCTAGATGGTGGCTGGTGACTGAAGGGCTTGAATTCACGAGCCGCGGCTCGTGGGCAGTGTCAGACCGATTGCGGCTCTGAAGGGCATACCAGCGCTAATCACCTCTACCTCCAAAGCACCGCTAGCTGTTTAGTCCCGGGAATTGATGGGTTGGATCGCGTTTTCAAGTGCGATCGTCTTGTCGAGGTCGATATTGACGAGAGGCAGCCGCCTAAATAGGCGAGCCACAAGCGAATGCACCATCGGCATACGCGGGCACCACCAACGAGAATGATAGCGTCCAGCTCGGAAACCGGAACGCGTGCATCCGCAATTGCGCGCTCCAATGGTGTCCGCAGCGCCGCAAAAGTGGGGTGGCCATGGACTCGAACGCATCGCGGCCTATGCTGCCTTCGACTGGCTCTCCATTGATCTTGAGCGAATAAGTGCCGACAGGAGCTTATTCAAGGTTGGCGTCCCTTATGCGACAGCGCAAGGGATGGCGGGCGATAGGTTAGAGGGCGGAACGATCTTGCTGCTTCGCTCCAACCGTTCAGCGTGCCTTGGCTCGAGTTAGCAGATACTCCTGGCGGATCATGTTGCCGAAGTAGTAGGGCGCCGCGAGCGTTTCGAACCCAGCGCGCAAGGCAGCAAGCCGCTCCGGCTCGTTGGCGGAGGCCTCGATCAATTTCTGCATTGGGCCTACCGAGCGCTCCATAAATTCTCGATAATGCGACAGGCTGAGAGCCGGAAACTGCATGACACCGCGGGAAAAAAACGGTGCCTCAAACTTGTCACCGAGGCGCTCGGCAACGATGTCCGGGCTGCCCCATTGTGGCGGTGGTGCGGCGCCTGGTGGCGGTGGCGGCGAGTTCTTAGCAACGAAACTGAACAGGCGGCCGACGAAATGCTCCGGCGGCCAAGTCGCAAATGCTATGCGACCGCCTGGCTTCAAAACACGGCGCATTTCCGCGACGGCCACTTCAGGTCGGGGCGCAAATATGTGACCGAACTGGCTAACAACGACATCAAAGTGGCCATCAGGGAATGGAAGACTTTCGGCGTCCCCTTCAAGCCATTGCGTGTTAGCTAACTTAGCTATCCGCGCATTCTCGCGCGCGACGTCGAGCAGAGCTGGCGTCAGGTCGAGTCCCGTCGCCAAAGCGCCCGCCCGCGCTGCCGTAATCGCAACGACACCTGTGCCGGTTCCGACGTCGAGCACGGTCTCGCCGTGTTTGATTTCCGCGAACTCGACGAGATGAGCCGCAACCGGCGTGGTGAAAGTAGCGGTCGGCGCAAACGACGCCCACATTTCGCGCTGGCGAGTCTTTAGATCTGCGAATGGATCAACGGTCGATGACATGGCGCCTCTCCACGGTTTGATGAGCAGCCTGACATCCCCCAAAATATCTCTTTCGCGAGCATTTGGAAACGGGCGAATTCGGGAGAGTCGATGCTGAATTCCGCTCCCGGTCCGCCACGTCGTCTCGCTGCGCTGCAAACTCTGGTCGCTATCGGCATATAGCGTGCGCGACTGTCTGGAAGACTCGCCCTTGCAAAAAGTCTCGCTGCCGCTCGTGTTGTGCACTTGGCGGCAGGCTGCAACCGCTTTCTCTATCCCTTGTCCGTTCAGATCGCCCGGAAGCGTCATGGGAGCCGACACCGCCGTATCAAGATCATCGAGTAGTTTTACGCCCTTCGACGCACATGCGCCCAGCGCACTGGTGTCGATATCGGAAGCGCGAAGGCACGGATCCTTTGACACGTCGATCTTCCTATCCGTGATCGTCCCTTGTCCGAAAGCGTCGCCGAGCGCAGGGAACTGTCATTCTGACCGCCACTGTTGCCAAAATTCCGAATAGAACCTATAGTGACCGTTATCGACCATTGCTTGTGATGACGCTCAAGAGCCGCAGGGCTCTATCGGATTTCCTCTCAAATAATCGATCTAACTCCGCAAGGTATCGCGGAACAAACAACGATTGCTTTGAAAGGAAATCGTTATGAACACTGGTACTGTGAAATGGTTCAACTCCACCAAGGGCTTCGGCTTCATTCAGCCTGACGATGGCAGCACGGACGTTTTCGTCCATATCTCAGCGGTGGAGCGTGCCGGTATGCGTTCGCTCAACGATGGTCAGAAGATCACTTACGACATCGTGCAGGATCGTAGATCTGGCAAGAGTTCGGCTGATAATCTTCGGGCCGCATAAGTTTGTCACGGTTACGCGCGACCACGGATGTACTGGTGCGCTGAAGCCATGACCGAGGAAGGTCGGGATACGTCCCGGCCTTTTGTTTTTCATTTCAAGCGGAGAACGACATGGCACATGGTCGTTACCGGCCGGGCGACAGCATCGTCCTGAAGCCTGGAATTTTTGGAAATGCCCAACCCACTGGCGCCGGCGGCATTGTGTCTGTCCTGCCGGTCTCGCAGGGCGTTGTTCACTACCGCGTCCGCTTCCAAAACGAGAGTTACGAGCGGAGCATCCGTCAGGATGATATCGACGTTGAAGCGTCACCATCCTCGCTTTTGCCATCCCAACCCGACGTACCGGAAGCATCGAAATCGAGTTGGATCAACTCGAATGCAATCCGTACCAAGAAATAAACGCAGCGCGAGCTGAGAAGGAGACACTTTGCAGGTTCTGGTCAGAGATAACAACGTCGATCAAGCGCTCCGCGTCCTCAAAAAGAAATTGCAGCGGGAAGGCGTGTTCCGGGAAATGAAGGCCCGCAGCGCCTATGAAAAGCCGTCCGAAAAGCGCGCCCGCGAAAAGGGCGAGGCGATCCGCCGCGCCCGGAAGCTTGCCCGTAAGCAGGCTCAGCGTGAAGGCCTGCTGCCTGCACCCAAGAAGAAAGTCATAGCGCGAGCTCGCTAACGTCCGCCGTCTTTTGGAAAACGCGCCTGCTGAAATGGAGGAAGCATGACAAAGACGAAAGACAATCTGTTCAAGCCTGAAAAGCTGTCGGCACTGGCCAAGTCCGAGCAGACGACATCGATTGCCAGGGATATTCTGGCCGATGAGGCGTCTGCTCGGCAGAAAAAAACGGACAGGCTTCGCGCGCTCCGTTTGGCGCAGGAGACGGAGCCAGCGCCAGCGCCGAAGGCAAAAAGGAAGAGCAAGAAGGGATAGCGATTGCCCGAGTGCGGCCGCGCCCCCTTCGATCGTACCCTTTGTGAGCGGACAACGCGGCCCGAGGTCCGCTCACCTCATGCCATGTCCCCACGGAGTCCGACCGCAAGGGGATTTATGCGTTCCTCTGTTCAGGGTAACCGCAGGCACTATTCTGGCAAGATGGCCGAATATGCCAGTCCTCAAATGAATGACTGCTTGTGGCACGTTACCGTGGGCATCTCCGTCCGACGGTGGCCTTCATTGCTCGATCCGCCGTAGCCGGCAGACAACAGCATGGCCCGCACTTCATCGCGACAAGAGAGAGCTGGAACACCCTCGCAAGTCTGCCAACAGGGGCTCCGAGCCGCGACACGAGCCTGAGGAAGGCAAAATAAGTCTTCGCGTGCTCTACCGGCGTCCGGTTGATCATCGGCTGCCGTCTCGATCTCGAGGGTGGCATATCAGTGCTCGTCTATCGTTGATCTCTATCTGCATCTCGACGCGATCAAGGTGAAGACGCAGGATTTCAGGTAGTTGGCGACGGAACGGCCGGAGGTTCTAATCCGTTTAAGGCAACCGATCTGGCGGAGGCCCATTATGAGCCTCTCTCCACCTTATCGAAAATCGGGCGGCCATTGACGCGAGCGTTGTCCGCTGCCGGCAACAACCATGGGCAGGCATAGTAATCGGTAATGGCGTCGATCACACCATCCCGCAAATGCACGCGCACGGGATAGGTCGGCATCCAGCCATCGTGCTTCTCGAATAGAACGATCAGCACGGTCTCGCCTTCGACCTCGCCGATGTCGATTCGCCAGGGCGTCTGCGCCCGGTCGAACTCAAGGAAATAGGGCGAATCGACCAGCAGGCCATTGAAGCAATCGGACACGCGCAGTCTTGCGTCGGCGCTTGCGAGCGCGCGAACGCCGTCCCAGTCGCGTTGATTGAACAGATTGACATAGCGGTCGAGCAACTGCGACAGCTGGGGATCGGGCGCGACAACCGCGACAGGTGCGGAGGGTTGTGCAGGCAAGAAAGCGAGCTTCGTTCGGCCGCGATTGAGCGCCGATTTGACGCCGCCGACAGTCGAATCGACCAGTTCGGCAATCTCCTCCAGCGAATAGTCGAATACATCCTTGAGCAGCACGCAGGCCCGTTCTTTCGGCGGCAGATGGATGACAAGGCGCTCGATCGCCCGGCCAGCGCCGAACCCGGTCGGCTCGACCGGCAGGATGATCTTCTCCTCCACATAGCTCGCCTCGGCCCGCTCCCGCGCTTTGCGATTGCGCAGAAAGTCGATGCACCGATTATGCGCAATGCGGAACAACCACCCCTGCAAAGCTCGCGGATCCTCCAGCTGATCGACCTTGCGATAGGCCTCGAACAGGGCTTCCTGCATGATATCCTCGCCATCCATGGCCGAGCCGACCATGCGTGTGCAATAGCGATGAAGCCGGGCGCGCAGATGCGAGACCGTCTTAAGAAAAGCGGCATATTGGACATCGAAGAGACCGGTGGGTTTGACGCGCGGCTGAAACTTCATGTTTTATCCATCCAAAATCGCACACGGAGCTGCGACCCTTGTCGCAAGCTCCCTAGCCGCCTTCATCGTACCTGAGCCGACGAAGCAAAGGAAATCCGGTTCGTCGGCCTTTTGCCTCACGACAATCATGAGGCGTTGCTTTCCGTCCCGGGCAGCCCGAGCTTCGGCCTTACCCACGCGGCGAACCTGCCGATCGCATCGTCCGCTTCCGGTGCGCGGCCGGCCATCATCTGGAAGGAATGAAGCATCTGCGGAAACACATCGATCCTTACATCGACGCCGGCAGTCCTGGCGCGTTCGGCAAAGATGCGGCTGTCGTCGAGCAGTGTTTCATTGCCGCCGGCCTGCAGGAAGATCGGCGGGAAGCCGGCGACATCTGCGTAGAGCGGGCTCGCATAGGGGTCGCGTGGGTCTACCCCGGCGAGCACCATGCCGGCCAGCCACTCGACCGTTCCCTTCTGGAAGAAGAGATCCTTCTGGCTGTTCGACTGGTAGCTCGCACCGCTTGCTGCCAGGTCGTACCAGCCGGAGATGCTGATGATCGCAGCTGGAAGTGGTAACCCCCGATCGCGGGACACCAGAAGTGCGCCAAAAAGGATTGTGACGCCGGCTGAATCCCCGGCGCCTGCGATATGTCGAGGCTCGATGCCCTGATCCAGCAGCCAGCGAAAGGCATCAACGGCCTGATTGCGCTGGGCGGGATAGTGCCGCCCCTGGTGAACATAGTCGTAGCTGATGGCGAGGGCTCGGCAGCCGGTCGCCTTGGCAAGATGGGCGATCATCTTGCGGTGGGTGTAGATTGAGCCGCCTACAAATCCGCCGCCGTGAATATAGAAGATGACACGGTCATGCGTAGCACCTTTCGGGACGATCCAAAGCGCCGGCCTGTCGGCAACCTCCACCTCCAGAAAGTCCACGCCACCCGGTTCCGCCGTCAGCTTGGTCCATTCGGCGTCGTTCCAGGCGGCGGCCTCCTTAGGCGACAGTTGTTCGCCGTTCTGTGCATGGGCCATAAGAGTCTCGTAATGCCTTTTGTTCGCTTCGCTTTGCTTACTTGCCATTTCATGGGTCTCCTTCTGCCTCGGATTGCCGGCCACCAATCTGGGCAGCACGTTATCCTCAAGACGAGACCGAGATGAAAAAGGATACGCGGGCCGATGGCGGTGGCGAGCAGCGACTTGACATGAACGTGCCATGGAGCAGCTCTGCACCTCGCTTCGGTAAGGCCGCGCTCGTCGGTAGCGTTGCGTTTGCGGTGATTGCCGCGGGGCCGGCAATGACGACCGAGCAGCGGCTAATCTTCGCGCCGCTGCAAGCAACCTGGACCAAGCCAAGTGGCCCTATCCGGTCTATGAGCTCTTCCTCAAAGCACACCTACGCCCGACGTCTCAAGACGTGTACTTCGGCACCCCGATGCTCCTGTGTCAGGGTGAAGTTCGCCAATTGAAGGTCCATTTCGGCAGCTTCCGCGGCAAGCCGGTGGATCGCTGCGGTCGTCTCCTCGACCATGGCGGCATTTTGCTGCGTCATCGCATCCAGTTCGGAAACGGCCACATTGATTTGACGCAGCGTGTCAGCTTCCTCGCTGGTTGTTTCCATTATCTCGCTGATCTGGCCGTTGATTGCCTCGACGTGGCTGCCGATACCGGTCAGCGCGGCGCCGGCACGCTCGACGAGCGATACGCCCGTTTCAACCTCATGTGTGGACTTTTGCAGCAAGCTCGTGATCTCCTTTGCAGCGCCGGACGAACGCTGCGCCAGTTCGCGAACTTCCATCGCAACGACGGCAAATCCCTTGCCGGCTTCACCGGCGCGCGCCGCCTCGACGCCGGCGTTGAGCGCCAGAAGGTTCGTCTGGAAGGCAATCGAGTCGATCACGGCGATGATAGAGTTGATCTGGCGCGACGAAGCCTGGATCGCCTCCATCGCGGCAATCGTCTCCCGCATGATCTGGCTGGACCCCACGGTTTCCCGCTTGGCGTCGCGGGCAATACGTTCGGCCTGCTCAGCGCGCTCGATCTGAATGCGAACCGATTGGGTGATCGCATCGATCGCGCTTGCCGTCTCGGAGATCGAGGCAGCCTGCCGTTCGGTGCGTTCGGCTAGCTCGTCGGCACCGGTGCGCATTTCTTCTGAGCCTGCACGCATCGCCATGGAGTTTCCTCCGATCGCCGTCATCGTTTCGCTGAGGGCCGTCAATGCGTCGTTGAAATTTATGCGAAGGCCTTCGAGTTCGGTCGGGAAACGGGTCTCTATCTGATAGGCAAGGTTGCCACTGGCCAGATGGCGCAGACCATCGTCGATCAATTGAACGACCTCCTGCAGTGTCTGTGCCTCAGCTTCACGCTCGGCCATATGCTTTTGGCGATCCCGCTCGGCATGCATACGCATGTCATTGCTGGCAGCTTCCAGCTCGCGGCTTTCGATGAGCGATTGTTTGAATCGTGCCAGTGCTTTCGCCATCGTGCCGATCTCGTCGTCGCGATTCTGGCTGCCGATCTCGACGTCAAGATTGCCATCGGCAACATCGCGGGTGACGCGGGCAAGGCGGGCAAGCGGCGAGAACAGCGGTTTGGTGATGACCCAGGTCGCCGCGGCCATGACGGCGAGAACGCCGAACGCGATCATCGTCAACAAGGTTGCGATTTCGAGAGAGCCGGCATTTAGTTCGCTAAGACGCACGCTTTCCACAATAAGGAAGCGGGAATTTTGGTAGTCGATACCGCGGACATAGGCCCGCGCCAAACCATCGGCGCGATCGAAGTCGCTGACCGTCATGGTTTTTGCCGAAAGCGCGTCCTTCGCGAATGTGAAAGGCGTGGCATCGAGCGTCACGAGCTGACCGTCCGCGTTCACGCCGATAGCCGAGCCATCTTCCGAGATGATAGCGGCCTGCGCTGTGCTGCCGGCCACGATGCCCTTGGTGAGGATGCTGCTGATGATATCGTCGCGCACCTTGAAGAGGATGATGCCTTTCGCGGCGCCAAGCCTGACGATTGGCACAGCATAGAAGATCGCCGACTTGCCGTTTCTCGTATCGATGCGAAGACCGGAGAAGCCTGTCGGCGCGGAATTGTCAGTCGCTTTGGCGGTGTTTTCGATAGCCTTTGCGAATGCGAGCCCGGCGCCGGTCGACTTCCACACATCGGCCTTCAGGTTCTCGGCGAAATCGTCATTCTTCTTATACGAGTAGAGGACGTTGCCGTCGAGATCTGCAATCAACAGGTCGCTGAAGGCGGTGCTTTCAAGGTCACGCGCGACCTCGCTCTGTGTCGCCTCATGGTTGGAATAATAAAAGCCGCTTGGTGCCTCTGGCTTCATCAGCTTCTCGCGCTGGTCGGCCGGGTTCGGATTGTTGGTGATGAACACCTTCTTCAATTCGGCGCGGGCATCGCCGGTCTTCCCGATGGAGTTCCAGCCGCTTTTCAGCTTTGTTATCGACATCTGTATCGCTTCGATACGCGCAATCGAGTTTGCTTGGTTTTCCAGTTGGTCCAGTTGATCCCGCAGCATGTCGCCTCGGAAGATCAGGACACTCTCCGTTGCCTTGAGCGCCTGTTCGCTGGAAATGCGGTTGCTCGCAAAATAGGCGAGAACGTTGATGACCGCGATCGACAGTGCGGTCAGTAGAATGAAGGTGGCGATGACCTTGAAGGACAGGGATTGAAATCTCTGAATCATGAACGATGTTGCCTTCCGGAACGTCCCATATCGGCGGGGCGCGGGGCGTCCAGCCGGCTGACCTATAAACAAAACACAGGAGCCCTGCCTTCTCTGGAAGGGAACTCACATGCGCATCTTGCGGATCAAAAGTCAGCCATGGAGCTTAAATAGCCGTAAACAGCCCTACTGATATAGTGGGCTTTCACTCTCGCCACGTTGCGCTGCTTACGGTCGTTGCAATAATACTATCGAGAACACACATTTTCCGGCTTAATTGGTGCGGATTGTCACTTTGCCCACAGTCCATTTAGCGCCGTTGACAGGGCACAATTGATGTTGATCTTTCAGCTGGTAGATAATCACTGATTTCTGTTCCAGAATAAGACCTTATCCCATCACCGATATCCAGGCGGCGGTTCGATTCCGTTCAAGACCCTCAGTAGGGCACTACCTGGCTCCGTTGCAAAAAAATCGGGCTGATTGGCGAAAACGTCATTTGATTGCCGGCGCTGGTGACGTCGGATTTCAAGTGGCGTCATTTTGAGGGTGAGATTATCCTTTGGCCGGTCCGTTGGTATTGCCGTTATGGTGTCAGCTACCGCGATCTTGAACAGATGATGGGTGAACGAGGCGCACCGGTCGATCATTGCACGATCGACCGCAGGGTCCAGGAGTGCCGCCTGAGATCGAAAAACGGCTGCGCTGGCACTGGCGCCGTCCACAATCGACGAGCTGTGCATCGATGAAACCTGTGTGAAGCTCCGCGGTCAATGGCCATACCTCTATAGGGCCGTCGACAAATTCGGGAATACGATTGATTTCTATCTGTCGCCAACACGGATAGAAGCATGACCTGGTGACGAGATTTTGGTGCTGAGGGACTTGACGAGCAAAGGCCCGTTACAGAAGCACAGTCGAAAGAGCGCAGTTCGCGCGCGGCTTTCGTCACATCCGGGCCGGCCTAGTTTCGCGCCGCCAACGACAATAATCTTGTGAAAAAGACAATACTGGCGCACAATTTGTAAATGCACCTGAAGTGCGGAGCTACCTCAAATCCGGCCGTCTCGCGCCGAGCGGCAGCTCGCGGGGGAGGGTTGCGTCGATGGATCAGGGGTTCTTTCTTCTGTTCGCAACGGTGTCCGTGATCGCGGCACTGACTATGGTCCTGGCGCGGAATCCGGTTCACAGCGCATTGGCGCTGATGGCTTGTTTCCTGCAGATCTCCGCAATCTTCGTCTTGCTTGAGGCTCCGTTCCTCGCGGTCATCCAGATCTTCGTCTATGTCGGCGCGATCATGGTCCTGTTCCTATTCGTGATCATGATGATCGATGTGCGCGAAGCGGTGTTGCAGCGGTTCTTGCCGGGCGGCAACCTGCCGGCCCTCGTGCTGCTCGTTCTGCTTGGGGCCGAGATGCTTGCGCTGGTGCTCTGGAGCGGCCGCTTTTCGGCCACAGCGACCGTCGCTACGCCTGGCGGCGATGAGATTAGGCAGCTCAGCACGACACTTTTTGCCGACTATCTTCTGCCGTTTGAAGCTGCCTCCGTGATCCTGCTGGCCGCCCTGGTCGGCGCCATCGTGCTGGCGCGGAAGGAGCCGGGGTGATGGTCCCGCTCTGGTGGTATATTTTGCTCGGCGTGGCCCTGTTCGTAATCGGAGCGGCGGGCGTACTGCTCAGGCGCAACATTCTGGTTGTGCTGATGTCGCTGGAGCTGCTACTCAACTCGGTCAACATCAATTTCATCGCTTTCGGGCATTACTACAACAATTTCCGCGGGCAGATTTTCGCGATCTTCGTCATTGCAATCACCGCGGCGGAGGTTGCCGTCGCCCTCGGCATCTTGGTCGCCCTTGTGAGGAATAAATCCACCCTCAAGGTCGACGACGTGACCATGATGAAAGGATAGCGGCTTGGACCCGGTGATATCGATCCGGCCACTACTAGCCGTCGCCGTCCCAGGCCTGGCGGCCCTAGCAATTCTGCTTCTTAACAACCGCGAGAAACTCCGCGATGCCGTCTCGCCATTGGCCGCAATCGTCCTGTTCGCCATTGTCGCGTCGATGGCACCCACGGTGCTTTCGGGCGGGACCGTCGATTTGCGCCTGTTCGAGATCCTGCCGGGGATTGACTTTGCTTTCCGGGCTGATGCGCTCGGCATGGTTTTCGCCACCGTCTCGTCGCTGCTGTGGATCGTGGCGGCGATCTATTCCATCGGCTACATGCGGCACCTGAACGAGCATGCGCAGACCCGGTTCTTTGCCTGCTTCGCCACCAGCCTCGCGGCCGCCGTTGGGGGCGCCTTCGCCGCCAATCTGTTCACGTTGGTCATATTCTACGAAGCGCTAAGTCTCGTTACCTATCCGCTCGTCTACCACCACGAGGACGAAGAGGGATGGATAGGCGCCCGCAAGTACCTCGTCTATTTGATGGGCGCCTCGAAAAGCGTGCTGCTCGCTGCGCTGGCACTGACCTATTCCATCGCAGGATCGCTCGATTTTAGACAGGGGGGGCTTTTGGCGGGCGTTAATGCCTCGACGGGGCTGCTGACGGTCGTCTATTTCTGCTATCTCTTCGGCTTCGCCAAGGCGGCGGTGATGCCGATACACGCTTGGCTGCCTGCCGCGATGGTGGCGCCGACGCCGGTCAGCGCGCTCTTGCATGCAGTGGCAGTGGTCAAGATGGGCGTGTTTTGCTTGCTGCGGGTTGTCTTCCATGTCTTCGGCGTCAAGTTGGTCGGGGAGCTGGGTCTCGGCATCGCTACGGCCTATCTGGTGTCATTCACAATCCTGATGGCATCGGTCTATGCCCTGACGCGGGATGACCTGAAGGCGAGGCTCGCCTATTCGACAGTCAGCCAGCTCTCCTATATCGTGCTGGGCGCGGTTCTGCTGTCGCCGGTCGCGATGGTCGGTGGCATTATCCACATCGCTGCGCACGCATTCTCCAAGATCACACTCTTTTTCTGCGCCGGGTCGATCTATTGCGCGTCCGGCAAGCGAAACATCAGCGACATGGCCGGTATCGGCCGCAGGCTGCCCTGGACGATGGGTGCCTTTTTCGTCGCCTCGCTGAGCATGATCGGGGTGCCGCCGACCGCGGGTTTCGTCAGCAAGTGGTATCTGACGTTGGGCTCCGTGGAGGCGGGGCAGATCGCCTTCCTTGTCGTGCTCCTGGCGAGCTCGATCCTGAACGCCGCCTATTTCCTGCCGGTCAGCTATGCCGCCTTTTTCGGGACGGAGGCGCAGGAAAGCCCTCCGACGGTCCGTGAAATTCCGATGGTCACGATCCCGCTCGTCGCGACCGCCATCCTGTCGGTGCTGATGGGCATCTTCCCCGGCTATTTCCTCACCCTGGCGGACGGAGTGGTCAGATGATCAGGCGTGTCATCGATTTCTTTGGTGACGAAGACTATGCGAGGCGCCGGCGCCGACTGTTCTATCTGGTGCTCGTTGTGATCGTCGCGGCTGACTTTCTGGTCTTTCGTGAACACGCTGAATACCTGTGGGACCGCCTGCCTGGCTGGTCCGCCGTCTACGGCTTCGGCTCCTGCATACTGCTCATCTTCGTTTCCAAGTTTCTCGGCCATCGGGTCGGGCTGATGCGGCGCGAGGATTATTATGACTGACTTCATCCATCCAGCCCTGCTCTTCATTCTGGGCGCTCTGCCGATCCCTTTCCTCAGCGGGTCGATCCGCAAGGCCTATCTGCTGCTGATCCCGGCCCTGGCGATCCTCGCCGTGCTCACGATGCAGCCGGGCAGCTATGGCGAAGCGCGGTTCATCGGGCAGGAAATCCTGATCGCGAAGGTCGACAAGCTGAGCATCGTCTTTGCCGCCGTTTTCACCATCATGGCGCTGATCGGCATGGTCTATGCGCTGCACTTGACGGACGCTGGCCAGCACGTGGCAGCCTTCGTCTATGTCGGCGGCGCACTCGGCGTGGTATTCGCCGGCGACTACCTGACCCTCTACATGTTCTGGGAAGCCATGGCATTCGCTTCTGCGTACCTGGTCTTCGCGCAGCGCGGCGGACCGGCGATCCGGGCAGGATTCCGCTATCTCATGGTCCATATCACCGGCGGTGTCGTTCTGCTCGGGGGCATCATTCTCCACGGGATCGCCACCGGTTCGCTGCTCTTTGGCCCGATGGCGCGAGGCTCGATCGAAGGCGGGATGGGCGTGGGCGCCTATCTGATCCTTGCCGGATTCGTCCTCAACGCGGCGGTGCCGCCGCTCAACGCCTGGCTGACCGATGCCTATCCGGAGGCGACCGTCACCGGCGCGGTGTTCATGAGCGCCTTCACCACCAAGACCGCCGTCTACGTCCTGGCGCGGGCGTTTCCGGGCACCGAGCTTCTGGTTTGGCTCGGCACGGCGATGGCGCTTTACGGTGTTATCTATGCGGTGCTGGAGAACGACTGCCGGCGCCTCCTGGCCTATCACATCGTCAGCCAGGTGGGCTACATGGTGGCGGGCATCGGCATCGGCACCGAGATGGCGGTGAACGGAGCCACCAGCCATGCCTTCGCGCATATCCTCTACAAGGCGTTGCTCTTCATGGGGGCCGGGGCGGTGATCCACGTCACCGGGCGGCGCAAGCTCACCGAGCTTGGCGGGCTCTACAAGACCATGCCGCTGACCGTGGCACTTTACATGGTCGGCGCTTTCGCGATCTCGGCATTTCCGTTCTTCTCGGGCTTTGTCACCAAATCGATGGTGATATCAGCTGCTGGAGCGGATCATCGGGCGCTGGTGGTGCTGGCGCTGACGATGGCGTCGTCTGGGACGTTCCTGCACACAGGACTCAAGCTCCCGTATTACATGTTTTTCGGCACGGATCGGAAACTGGAGGCGCGGGAGCCGCCGCGCAACATGCTGGTTGCGATGGCCATGGCGGCAGTGCTCTGCATTGCGATCGGAGTGTTCCCCCAGCCGCTCTATGCGCTTCTGCCCTATCCGGTCGACTTCGAACCCTATACAGGCCTCCATGTCACGGAGAGCCTCGGTCTGCTGATGTTCACCGCCCTGGGATTCGTGCTGTTCCTCAAGGCGCTCGACCCCGAGAACACGATCAGCATCGACACCGACTGGTTCTATCGCAAGGGCGCGCGATATTTTATGTGGCTCGCCGAAAAACCGCTGGCGCGCTACGAAAAGGCGGTGAGCGACGTGTCCGAGACCGTGGCGCTGCCCTTCCTGCATGGCGCGGCGCGGGCGGGACTGCGGATCGACCTCACCGGCGTCGACGCCGTCGTGAATGGCGTTGCCCGCTCGATCCTGCGTGGCGGTGCGAGGCTACGGCGGCTCCAGACCGGCGTCGTCACCCATTACGCGCTCGCCATGATCGTCGGTGTGACCGCAGCCATCGTTGTCTTCGCAGTGGCATGGCGGTAGGGGGGTGGCATGGGGTTCCCGCTCCTGAGCTTCATCGTATTCACGCCTGCCGCCGGGGCGGCGGTTCTGATGTTTCTGCGCGGCGACCACACAGTGCGGTGGACGGCGCTCTGCGTCACCGTCCTCGACCTCGCTTTCTGCATCGTCATGCTCGTCAGCTTTGATACCACAACCCACGCGATGCAATTCACCGAGACGCGCCCCTGGGTGCCCGCTCTCGGCATCGCTTATGCGCTTGGCATCGACGGGATCAGCGCACTCTTCGTGTTCCTGACGGCGCTGTTGAGCTGGATCTGCGTGCTCGCCTCGTGGGTCGCGATCGACCGCAAGGTAAAGGAGTTCATGGTCAGTCTGCTGGTCATGCAGGCGCTGATGCTGGGGGTGTTCTGCGCGCTCGACCTGTTCTTGTTCTACGTCTTCTGGGAGGCGATGCTGATCCCGATGTACCTGATCATCGGCATCTGGGGCGGCGACGGACGGGTCTATGCCGCATTCAAGTTCTTCCTCTACACGCTGGCGGGCAGCCTCCTGTTCCTGATCGGTGTCATCGTGCTTTATTTCCATGGCGGCAAGACCTTCGACATTATCGCCCTGACGGCGCAGGATTTGCCGTTCCAGGTCCAGTCCTGGCTGTTCTTTGCCTTCCTGATCGCCTTCGCGGTCAAAGTGCCGATGGTCCCGGTCCACACCTGGCTGCCGGACGCCCATGTGCAGGCGCCGACGGCGGGCAGCATCATTCTCGCCGGTGTGCTCCTGAAGATGGGCGCCTACGGATTCCTGCGGTTCTCCCTGCCGATGCTGCCGGCGGCCTCGGTGCATTATTCGCCGCTGATGCTCGTGCTTTCGGCGGTTGCGATCGTCTATGGCGGGTTGCTTGCGCTGGCGCAGGACGACCTGAAGAAGCTGGTGGCCTATTCCAGTATCAGCCACATGGGCTTCGTGACGCTCGGAATTTTTGCGCTGAACCTCCGCGGGCTCGAAGGCGGCATCCTGCAAATGTTCAATCATGGCGTAACGACGGGCGCGTTGTTCCTCTTCGTCGGCCTGATCTACGAGCGGACGCATACTCGCAGCATCGCGGAGTATGGCGGGCTGATGAAGTTGGCGCCGGTCTATACCGCGTTCCTTGCGTTGTTCACCCTGTCGTCGATGGCGCTGCCGGGAACGAATTCATTCGTGGGCGAGTTGCTGGTGCTGTCGGGCGGGTTTGCGGCCAACCTGGCGGCCGGTACAGCCGCCGTTTCGGGTGCATTGCTGGGTGCCGCCTATCTGCTTGGCATGTATGGGAAAGTCGCACTCGGTCCGCCCAGCGTCGGCGTCCGGGTCAAGGTACGCGACGTGAATGCCCGCGAAATGATTGCGATCTTGCCGCTAGCCGTCTTCGTGCTTTGGGTCGGGCTCTATCCGAAACCCTTTCTCAGCATCATCGATGTTTCGGTGCAGCATCTGCTGGCGCAGGTGCATGGTAGGGGGAGCGGCCAATGACCGCCGCCGCGCTTGTCCAGTCGATCCTCGCGAGTGGGCCCGAGATCGTGGTGGTCTCTGGGGCCTGCATTCTGCTGATTCTCGGACAGTTTGTGCGCAGGGAACAGGAATATTTCCTTGTCTGGGCATCCGTCGCGGTCGTGCTGATTGCTGCTCTCGGTACGCTGATGCTGGCAAGCGAGGTGCGGCCTGCCTATGCCGGTATGTTCATCGCCGACCGCTTTGCCGTCTTCTTCAAGTTCGTGTTCTACCTAGCCACCATTCTGACATTCTTCCTTTCACGAAAATATGCCGATATCGAAGGGATCGGGAGCAGCGAATACTATGTTCTGCTGCTCTTTGCGCTTTCAGGAATGATGATCATGGCGTCGGCGACCGATCTCCTGTCGATCTATGTGGGTCTCGAACTGATGGTGCTCTGCACCTATGTGCTGACTGGCTTCCTGCGCCAGCAGCGTCGGTCGAATGAAGCGGCGCTGAAATATGTGATCCTCGGCTCGGTCTCGACGGGGATTTTCCTTTACGGCGTTTCTCTGGTCTATGGACTCACCGGTACGACGCAACTGGACGGGATGGCTGCGGCGGTGACCGGCGATCCACTCGATCCCGGATTGCTGCTGGCGGTGGTTTTCATTGTCGCGGGGCTGGTTTTCAAAGTCGGTGCGGTGCCGTTCCATATGTGGGTGCCAGACGTTTATGAGGGCGCACCGACGACGATCACCGCTTTCATGTCGGTAGGTCCCAAGGCGGCGGGGTTCGCGGTAATCCTGCGGGTGTTCCTCAACCCTCTGGTCGCAGCCTCGGACGTTTGGATCATCGTTGCAGTCATTGCCGTGGCGACGATGGCGCTCGGCAGTTTCGTGGCGCTGGTACAGGATAACATCAAACGCCTCCTGGCCTATTCCAGCATAGCCCATGCCGGGTTCGCCATTTTCGGCGTGGTGGCCGGCGGCCCGGACGGCATCGCCAGCGTGATGCTCTACTTGCTGATCTATTCTTTC
The DNA here is from genome assembly GCF_050577975.1 of Rhizobium sp. BR 315. Taxonomy (NCBI): domain Bacteria; kingdom Pseudomonadati; phylum Pseudomonadota; class Alphaproteobacteria; order Hyphomicrobiales; family Rhizobiaceae; genus Rhizobium; species Rhizobium sp. BR 315. The sequence continues at coordinate 498,966 of NZ_JARWKZ010000001.1, forward strand.
ATGAATCTCGGAATTTTCGGTACCGTCATCATGATGCGGAATGCCGATTTTTCGGGCGAGGCCATAGAAGACTATGCGGGTTTGGCCAAGTCGCATCCCGGGCTTGCCCTTCTGATGCTGCTCTTTCTGTTCTCGCTGGCCGGCATTCCGCCGACGGCCGGGTTCTTCGCCAAGTTCTACGTGCTGGTCGCGCTCGTCGATCGAGGTTTCGTCGTGCTGGCGGTGATCGCAGTGCTGCTGAGCGTCGTTGCTGCCTACTTTTACATCCGCATCGTCATGGTGATCTATATGCGTGAGCCAGGGAGGGCCTTTGCCCCGGCGCTGACGCCCTTAGTGCGCGCCGCGCTCGCCTTTACCGCCGCCGGCACCATCGGTATCGGCCTATTTCCGTCGTGGTTTCTGAGGCTTGCCCAACATTCGGTATTTGGCGGCTGATCGATTGGATTTGCAATGATCCGCCCGACGGAATAAACTGACACTTCAAGAAAGGATTGCCCAAGCGCTTGCCGGGGCGACCGCGCTACCGGCCCCAAACGAGGTCGGTGCCGTCCGAGGAAAGCCCCCAGTTGGGTGACCGGTGCAGTGCGATATGACTGCAATGGAATTCTTGCCGGTTCTTTTCATGGTCGCTGGAGTTGTTCTGGTGGCGGGGGCGACGCTTTTCGTCTCCTCGCTGCTGCGACCGTCTAATCCTTATGCCGCGAAGAACATGCCTTATGAATGCGGCATGGACGCGGCGGGCGAGGCCGCCGCGGGTCGCTTCAGGGTGCCGTTTTTTATTCTCGCCATCTTGCTGGTCGTCTTCGATGTCGAGGCAATGTTCCTCTTTCCCTGGGCTGTCGTCCTGAAAGAAATCGGGCTGGTCGGCTATGTCGAGATGTTCGTCTTTATGTTGCTGCTTCTCGTGGGCTTTGCCTACGCCTGGCTGAAGGGAGCGCTGGAATGGGAGGCGTAAATAACGCGATCCGCGATAGCGTGCTGTTCACTACGGCCGATAGCATTATCGGCTGGAGCCGGAGATCGGCGCTGTGGCCCGAGACCTTCGGAATTGCCTGCTGTGCCATCGAGATGATCTCGGCGGGGTGCGCCCGCTATGATCTCGACCGGTTCGGCGTGGTGTTTCGCCCTTCGCCGCGACAGTCCGATGTGATGATCATCGCCGGCACCGTGACCCGGAAATTCGCGCCCGTCGTGCGGCGGCTTTATGACCAGATGCCGGAACCGCGCTGGGTGATCGCAATGGGCACCTGCGCTATTTCGGGCGGGGTCTACAACACCTACGCCGTGGTGCAGGGGTCGGAAACCTTCGTGCCCGTCGACGTGCATGTGCCCGGCTGTCCGCCCCGGCCCGAGGCGCTGATGCACGGCTTCCTCCTGCTTCAAGAGAAGATCAAGAGGTCCCGCGCGCTGGCCGGGACGCCTCTCGATCGGGTTGCAACGTCATGAGTGTGGAGCTGCCTCTCAATCGCGCTCTGATCATGGAGCGTTTCGGGGGAGCAATCGAGGATCTCGGCGCCGCACACGGCATTCATGCCTTTGCCGTTCCACCTGCGGAGATCGTCGCGTTCTGCCGGTTTCTGAAAGAACATCCCGCGCTGCGGTTCAATTTCCTTTCGGACATCTGCGGGGTTGATCATTATCCCGAAACGCCGCGGTTCGAGGCGGTTTACCACCTCTATTCGCTGCCCAACAGGTGGCGGGTTCGCATCAAGTGCCGGCTCGGCGATCCCCCGCAGGTTCCCTCGGTCACGGGAGTTTGGCGCACGGCCAACTGGCATGAGCGCGAGGCCTGGGACATGTATGGCATCAGGTTCGAGGGGCATCCCGATCTGCGCCGGATCTACATGTGGGAGGGCTTCGAGGGCTTTCCCCAACGCAAGGATTTCCCCCTGCGTGGCTACAAGGATCAGTTGAATCCCTTTGGTGCGGAAGGTCCGCCGCCAACACAACCCGACCTCGCCACCAGGGACATTCCGTAAGGGAGGCCGTTCTACGCCGGAAAGTTGAGATGACCGAAGTCACCGAGCTCAGCAGGCCAGAAGGCGAAGCGCTCAATACCAGGGAAGTGCTTCTCAACCTCGGCCCGCAGCACCCCAGCACTCATGGGGTTCTTCGGCTCGTCCTCGAACTGGACGGCGAGTATGTCGAGCGCGTGGACCCGCATATCGGCTACCTCCACCGCGGCACCGAAAAACTGGCAGAGAGCTTCACCTATACGCAGATTTTCCCGCTGACGGATCGTCTCGACTATCTCTGCCCGCCTTCGAACAACCTGGCCTTTGCGCTGGCGGTGGAGAAACTCCTCGGCATAGAAGCACCGTTGCGGGCGCAGTATATCCGCGTGATGATGGCCGAGCTGGCGCGGATCTCCGGCCATCTCCTGATCACCGGCGCGTTGCCGATGGACCTCGGCGCCATGACCGCGTTGCTCTACGTCATGCGCGAGCGTGAAATGATCATGGATCTGTTGGAAATGATCAGCGGTGCGCGCATGCACACGTCCTTCTGCAGGGTTGGCGGGGTGCGCGAGGATCTGCCTGATGGTTTCCTGCCCAAGATCAGGGAGTTCTGCGACATCTTCCCGAACCGGATTCGCGACTATGAACTCTTGCTCGAGAACAACCGGGTGTTCCTCAAGCGCACGAAAGGGGTCGGTGTGATCTCGGCCGAGGACGCTATCGATCTCGGTCTGAGCGGCCCGAACCTGCGCGCCTCGGGCGTCGACTGGGACATCCGCCGCGACGAACCCTACGAAATTTATGATCGGCTCGATTTCAACGTCATCACCCGCAAAGAGGGAGATTGCTATGCACGCTGGCGGTGTCGGGTCGACGAGATGCGCGAAAGCCTCCGGATTATCGAACAATGCATCGACCAGATGCCCGAGGGGCCGTTCCAGATCGACATGCCGACAATCGCCTTCCCGCTGGACAAGCGTCGGGTGCACTGCTCGATGGAGGCGCTGATCCAGCATTTCGACCTGTCAGCCTATGGCTTCAAGGTGCCGAAGGGCGAGGTCTATTCGGCGATCGAGGCGCCGAAGGGCGAGCTTGGCTTCTACATCATCAGCGACGGGTCGCCAAAACCGTTCCGCATGAAGGTGCGGGCACCGTCGTTCGTCAACCTTCAGGCACTCTTCGGGGTCACCAACGCCCGCTACCTGGCGGACATGATCGCCGTGCTCGGCAGCCTCGACCCCGTGATGGCGGAGGTGGACAAGTAGCAGGGATTTGGACGCGATGACCATGCGCGAAAAGATCGAAGAGGTGGCGGCGCGGTATCCCGACCAGCGCTCCGCGATCATGCCCGCGCTTCTGATCGCGCAGAAGGAGCATGGCCATCTGCCTGGTCCGGTGCTGCAGGAGGTTGCCGACATTCTCGGAGTCCAGCGGATCTGGGTCTACGAGCTGGCGACCTTTTACACGCTCTTTCATACCGAGCCGGTGGGCAAGTTCCACCTGCAGCTCTGTGACAATGTTTCCTGCATGTTGTGTGGATCCGAGGACCTGCTGAAGCATCTGCAAGCGGCGCTGGGGATCAAGAAGGGCGACACCACCCCGGACGGGCTGTTCACGCTTTCGACTGTCGAGTGCCTCGGCGCCTGCGAGATGGCGCCGGTGATGCAAGTCGGCGACGACTACTACGGCGACCTTGATGTCGCGCGGATAAACACACTCTTGGACGGCCTCCGGGCAAAGGCGGGACGAGTAGCGAGCGTTGAGCACGCCGCTCCGCGACCGCCGGGAGAGTAACGCCATGTTCGAGCCAGTTCTTCTCAAGAATGTCGGCATGTCGGGCAGTCACTTGCTGTCGACCTATGAGACCGGCGGCGGCTACCAGGCGCTGGCGAAGGTGTTGCGCGAGTGCACGCCCGACGAGGTCGTCGACCTTGTCAAACGATCCAACCTACGCGGTCGCGGCGGTGCCGGATTCCCTACGGGCATGAAATGGAGTTTCGTGCCGAAGCGGGGCGACAAGCCGAGATATCTGTGCTGCAACGCCGATGAAGGCGAGCCGGGCACCTTCAAGGACCGGATCATCATGGAGCGCGACCCGCATCAACTCATAGAGGGGCTGGCGGTTAGCGCCTACGCGATCGGGGCCGAAACCGCCTATGTCTACATCCGCGGAGAATATGTGACGGCGATCCGTCATCTGGAGCAGGCGATCGCAGAGGCTCACGAAAAAGGTTATCTGGGAACGAGCATTCTGGGCTCGGATTTCAATTTCACCGTCCACATCCACTGCGGCGCTGGCGCCTATATCTGCGGCGAGGAGACTGCAATGCTCGAGTCGCTCGAAGGCAAGCGGGCGCAGCCGCGGTTGAAGCCGCCCTTTCCGGCGGTGGCCGGGCTCTACGCCAGCCCTACCGTGATCAACAATGTCGAGACGCTCGCTTGCGTGCCGCATATCGTTATGCGGGGGCCGGATTGGTTTCGCGGCATCGGCCCGGATAAGAGCCCCGGCCCGAAGCTCTACTGCGTCAGCGGGCAGGTGCGCAAACCCGGCCTCTACGAGTTGCCGATGGGGATACCGCTGCGCGAACTGGTCGAGACCCACGCAGGGGGCGCGCTGCCGGGACGCAGAATCAAGGCAGTGATCCCGGGCGGCGTCTCAGCGCCAGTAATTCCGGAGCATGGGCTGGGGGTGGGAATGGATTTCGACTCGCTGGCTGCCGTCGGCTCGATGCTCGGTTCGGCTGGCGTGGTCGTGATCGACGACTCAACCTGCATGGTCAAGGTCGCCACCCGGATCATCGAGTTCTTCCACCATGAATCCTGTGGCAAGTGCACGCCATGCCGGGAAGGATTGAACTGGGTCGTGAAGGTCCTGCGCCGCATTGAGGCCGGAGACGGCGCACCCGGCGATCTGGAGCAGTTGGAGATGCTCTGCAAAGGCATTTTCGGCAATACGTTTTGTGCCTTGGGGGACGGCGCAGCGATGGGATTGCGGGCTGCACTCGCGCATTTCCGCGAGGAGTTCGTCGCCCATATCGAGGAGCGGAGGTGCCCGTTTCACTAAGGGAGTGCGCTGGGATAGGACTGCGAGGACGTATGGTTAGCGTTACGATCGATGGACAGACGTTGGAAGTTGAGGCTGGCTCGACAGTGCTGCAGGTCGCCCAGCGTTTGGGCATTGACATCCCCACTTTCTGCTATCTGAAGCGCCTGCCGGCGCTGGCCTCCTGCCGTATGTGTCTGGTGGAGATCGAAGGGCAGCGGCGGCTGCAGCCGTCCTGCGCCACTGCGGTCATCGACGGTATGGTGGTGCGGACCAACACGCCGCTGATCGAGGAAACGCGCTCTTCCATGCTCGACATGCTGCTCGCCAATCACCCGCTCGATTGCCCGATCTGCGACAAGGGCGGCGAATGCGAGCTTCAGAACATGGTGATGGCCTACGGGCCCCGCGAAAGCCGGTTTCGCGATGACAAACGTGTGTTCCACTCCGAGGATATCCGTCTCAGCCCGGTCATCATCATGAACGTTAACCGCTGCATCCAGTGCCAGCGCTGCGTCCGGATGTGTGAGGAGGTCGTCGGCGCGGTTGCCCTGGGTACCGTCGAAAAGGGCATGGATACCGCCGTCACCGGCTTCGAGGGCAGTCTCGCGAGTTGCGACCAATGCGGCAATTGCGTTGAGGTCTGCCCGGTCGGTGCGCTGATGAGCTTCCCCTACCGCTACAAGGCGCGGCCCTGGGACCTGGTCGAGACCGACACGGTCTGCCCGCATTGTGGCACCGGTTGCCAGCTGACGGTGGGCACGCGCAAGGGTGAGTTCATGCGGGTGCGCTCGAAATGGGACGAAGGGGTCAACCACGAAACGCTTTGCGTGCGGGGACGCTTCGGCCTCGATTTCATCGTGAGCCGGGACCGGATCAGGCGGCCGATGATCCGTCGTGACGGCGCCCTGGTTCCGGTGTCCTGGGACGAAGCGGGGGACTATCTGCGCCGGCGGCTGTCGGCTGTCGAGAGCAAGGTTGCCGGCGGGCTGGCCTCGCCGCGCCTGCCCAACGAGGTGCTTTATCAGTTCCAGAAGCTGATGCGGACGGTGTTCCGGACCAACAACATCGACTGCTCGACACGCTGGTCCACGCCCTTTGATATACTCGGTCCGTTGGTGGCAAGCTTCTACAGCCGCGCGCCGCTCGACGAGGTGATCGGCAACGACTGCGTCCTCATCGTTGGCGGCAACGTCACAGAGGAGAACCCGGTCACCGAATACCTATTGCGGGACGGCGCACGACGGCGGCAGACTAGATTGCTCATGCTCTCGGCACGGCCATCCCGTCTGGACGCAGATGCCCGGACGGTCGTTCGCGTTCCCCCGGGCGGAGAGGCGGCTTGCCTTGCGGCAGTGGTAGCCGGGCTCGTGGCGGCCGCCGGCGCGACCTTGCCGGGCGATGCTTTAGCGCAGTTCGGCGCGACAATCGCAAGGCCGGCGGCGAGCAACGGCAGTGATGGGCCGGATCGTCTGGCCACGGCACTCAAGGAAGGTCGCAGCGTCACCGTGCTTGTCAGCATCAGCCTCCTGAGATCACCGGAAGCGCACGCGACGCTGCAGCAGCTCAACAACCTGCTGCTGGTTCTCCGCCTGCTCGGCAAGGGCCCTGCAATGCAGTTCCTCTTCGACCGAGCCAACCAGATGGGTGCCTGGGACATGGGGGTTCTGCCGGCGGCTCTGCCAGGGCTGCGGGCGGTCCGCGATGATGCGGTGCGCATAACTCTTGCACGGAACTGGGGCGCCGAAATCCCATCGGAACCCGGCGCGGGTCTCGACGCCATGCTGGAGCTCTGCGTCAGTGGGCGGATGGGCGCATTCTACATCGCCGGAGCCGACCCCCTGATTGCCTATCCCGACAGGGATTTCGTGACACAGGCACTTGGCGCCGCCGATCTCCTGATTGTTCAGGACGCCTTCCTCACGGATACAGCGGGCCTGGCGGAGGTCGTCCTGCCAACGGCAGGTTACGGCGAGGAATCCGGCACCTTCACCAACAACGAAGGCCGAACCCAGAAGGTCCGCAAATTCCGCGAACCGGCGTTCGAGGCGCAAGGCAATTTGGCGATCTTCGACTTCGTCGCGGCGCTCCGCAACCAAGCGCTGCAACCGTCCACGCAAGGCGAGATTTTCGACGAGATTGTCCGGCTGGTTCCCGCCTACCATGAGTTGACGCCGGAAGCGCTTGCCGCCGACGGTGCATTCACCAAAGCGGTCCCGACGCCCCCGGGTGGCGAGCTCTTCGCGCCGCCATCTGTCCCGAAAGCAGTTGACCGACTCATGCTGGTTACCGGCGACTGCTTGTTCCACAACGGATATCTTTCCGAACGCTCGGAGATCCTGAATACGGTCGCGGATGATCCCTACGTGGAGATGAGCGTACAGGATGCCGCGCAACTTGGCCTCTCGGACCGCGATCAGGTGGTCGTGCGATCCGCTCAGGGCGAATTGACTGCGAAGCTCAAAGTCAACAAACGTTTTCCCATGGGCGTTGTGTTTGTTCCCGAAAACTACAGAGCCCTGCGTCTCAACGGATTGATGCGGCGGGGCGAATACCCGTGTCCAGTGGAGGTTCATCCAGCCACGGCCGCCGCCCGCCCCACCGGCTCTGCGTCGAGCCCTGAGGATCACGACCAAGACATGGCCGGTCGCTTGCCCTGACCCGTCCTATTAGACTAACGCATGTCGCGCAAAAGTGTGCAGCGGTTTTGCGACAACGACATGCGCAAAATCAAAGGCCTAAAGCGCAAGAAGCGAATCTGAAAGATCGCGATGCGCTTTAGTGATACCTGTTCCCGCAGATGTAATCCTGCAGATCCTGCTCCGTGCGCTGCGCTTCGTCGAGCCTGTGTTTTACCACATCGCCGATGCTGACCACGCCGACGACGTCGTTCCCATCCATGACCAGCACATGACGCGTACGCCGCTGGGTCATGATCCCCATAGCGACGGGCAGCACATCCCGGACCGAACAGGTCGCCACGTTGCGGTTCATGATATCCGCGGCTCGCATCATCGTCGCCTCGGCCCCGTATTCCGCCACCGCATTGCAGCAATCTCGCTCCGACAGCGTACCCACGTGTTTGCCACTCGATCGGCTGACGACGACGAAGCCGATATTGTTGTCGCGAAACAACTTCAAGACTTCCACCATCGTTTGATCGGGAGTAACCGCGATGACACCGACACCCTTGTTCTTCATGATTTCGCCGACAAGCATCTGAGCCTCCTGTCTGCGCGCTTCGGCTTGACGGATTGCGCGCGTTTACGTTCGCCGAATATTCCGCCACCAATTGTACCCCTGCGACTCGCTGGTCTCGACCAGAACGGCCTTTTCAGTGTTCAGGCAAGCAGCGACTACGCCGCCGCCGGTTGCCGCCTTGCCTGGCTTGCCGAGCAGGTCGTCGCGCCCGATCACCAAATCGCGCGAAGAAAAACTCGAGAATTCATATTGCTGCCCAAGCGCTATTGCGTCCGCCGGGCAAGCGTCCTCGCACAGTCCGCAGAACAGGCACCGGGCCGTGTCGATCTCGAATTTGGCCGGGTGCCGGTTACCCTTCTCGTCCTCGTAGGGGACGACTTCGATGCAGTCGCAGGGACAGATCCGCGCGCAGAGTTCGCAGGCCACGCACTTGATCTCGCCCTCTTCATCACGCGTAAGGAAGTGATGCCCGCGATAGCGCGAATAGGGCAACCATTTTTCCTTGTCCGGATACTGCATGGTCACGGATCTGGAGAACATGTAGCCGAAAGTCAGAACCAAAGCGTTCGCCAAATCGGCGAAGAACGCCCAGCCAATCCATGTTCCAACTCTGTCCTGCGCGCGCGACATCGCCGCCTCGCTAGGGAGCCGCTACGGCCCCCAAAAGTACACCGGTTATAATTATGTTCGCCATCGAAAGAGGAAGCAAGACTTTCCATCCGATCGCCATCAGTTGGTCGTAGCGGTAGCGGGGGAAAGTGAAGCGGAACCAGATAAACAAATAGACGAAGAATGCGACCTTGAGCAGAAACCAGAGGAGCGGTGGCAAGGGGACCAGCACGCCGTTCCAGCCGCCGAAGAACAGGATCACCACTAGGACCGATATCAGCAACACGATGGCATATTCGCTGATCATGAAAAACGCAAAGCGGATACCGCTGTATTCGGTATGGAACCCGGCTCCCAGATCGCCTTCCGCTTCAGCCAGGTCGAAGGGAATGCGCTGCGCCTCGGCCAGTCCGGCGACGAAGAACACGAAGAAGCCGACCGGTTGGTAGACGACGTTCCAGAGATTGGCTTGTGCCCTCACGATGTCGAGCAGGCTCATGGATTGCGCCAACATGACCACGCCGATGACTGCGAACCCCATCGGGATTTCGTAGCTGATCATCTGCGCGCAGGTCCTGAGGCTACCCAGGACAGCGTATTTGCTGTTGGCGGCCCAGCCACCGAAGATGACGCCATAGACCTCGATCCCGATCACCGCGAAGACGAAAAGGAGCGCCACATTCATGTTGGAGACGTAAAGCGTGATCTCTGCGCCGAGGACCGAGACAGTTTCGCCAAAGGGGATTGTGACGAACACCACAAAGGGCGGGACGAGCGCCAGGATTGGCGCCAGTTTGAACAGGAAGCGGTCGGCCTCGGCCGGGATGTGGTCCTCTTTGGTTAAGAGCTTGATTCCGTCTGCCATCGGCTGCAGCAGCCCGTGCCACCCCACGCGCATCGGCCCCATCCGCTGCTGCATGTGCCCGGCGATCTTTCGTTCCAGCCAGGTTAGCGGCAAGGGCAGCAGCAGGAGGATCGCAATCAGAAACGCAACCTTGAAGACGATCAAGCCAAGGGCGACGATGAGTTCCATGATCCGCGGCTACATATTCACGGGTTGAAACGCGACCGGACTTTGGCTCCGGCTATGCATTATAGCACTTTGCGCACGCGTCAGGCTACAGGGCACAACGGCGATGCCCCCCAGACAATGCCATTACAATTATGCTGACGCTGGCCATTATGTGGTTTGGCAGTTAACCAGGGTCTTCCACACTTTGTGTGGTTAACGGGCCATTGGCGATGACGCGGCTATGGGCCGGAATACGAACGAAATCGAAATGGTCGCCCGGTCTGGGTGTCACAGTGCAGAGCATCGCATTTAGCGATGAAGGCAAATGGGTTGTGTTTGCTCGCGGGCCAACGTCCGGCATATGCCCTGATTGCCGATGCCGGAGCAGAAATCGGCACGGCTGGTCGTACTGCAGTTTTCGAAACCTGCCGATCCAAGGTCATGCCGTGACGGTGAAGCTCCGGCTAAGCCGCTGGCGTTGCACATATCGGCAGTGCAAACGGCAAATTGAGGAAGACCCTGATTAAATGCAAAACGGCACGTCGGCCGGGTCGAGCCGCGATGTAACGCAGAATTGGGAGATCGCCTTAAGAGGCGGCATGATCAACGATTGTGCTCAAGTATGCGAACAGGATTATGCACGGCAAGAATTGCCTGTGAACGAGATTTATTCGAAGCGACGGCCGTTGGGCGCTAGCCTCTGGCGCTATAGGGTGCATTGTGCTCAGGCTGGTTCATTGCAGTCTTCTGTCGAAGCCTTACAAGTATCTCCTCGCCATCGACCGACGCTCGCGTTCGTTCCATGATCTCACGCTCGCTGACCGCCTGTTCCCAATGATGCTGGCTGTGTCCCAATGGTCGCCCGGCTGCCTCCCAAATGGCATAGGCTCGCTTGCTGATCCATTCGAACCGTTCATCCGTCATTTTTCTCCTCCTTCGTGGACGTTTCGAACTGCGGGTAAGGATGAATGTTCTCGGTGCGGCATAATAATGGTGCCGACGGATTACAGGTTGTGTCCCGAACTTCACAAACAGATTGGCAAGCCTTGCTCACATGAAGAAAAGCCCGGAATTTGTCGGGGCAAGCACATCGAAAAGCCGGCAGCAGGCCAAGCAATCAAGCAGGCAATATCAGGGCCAGTGTTCGTGACATGCCGTATAAAAAGACCGGGCGACATGACAGCATCCGGCCCACGAAGTGTAAGCATGGCCAAAATCGCATTACCGAACGGACGTCATCCAAACATGGCAACGTCGATGGGGTTACTCGCACTCGGGTGGAATTGGCAGAAACACCGGAGGGAGTGTCCAAGATTGATGGCCTGTCGGCTTAGCGCCGGCCGGGTGGGCGCCGACGGCAGGTCCGAGCAGAGATTCGGCGTAGGCATAGGGGTAAGGAACAAAGGTCCGGTCCTCATGCAGCGCGCCAAAATTCTCCCGCCATGTGGGTGGTAGCTGAAACCAGGTCGCGGTGTACCAAAGCTTGATGATATTGCGGGCTATCGGACCGAATTCCGGATGATTGAGGATGGCCGCCTTCAATGCCTTATCGGTCGAGGCAGAGGGCAGGGCGCTGAATGTCTCCAGCAGCCGATGAAGCAGATCATGGCCGATGATGCGCTCGATCGTTTCGAAGTAACGCCTGGCGTAACCGGTTCCCATCAGATCATAGCTCGATATTCCGCAGAGCCGCACCGAGAGACGGAGGAAATTCTCAAAATGATCAGACATGGGACACGCTTGTAGCAGGAGTGGCTGGAGCGGGTGTGGACGACGACGGCAATACAGCCGGTGGGTCTTTGAATTGGTCCATCTCGAAGGTGGGCGCCGCATTTTCGCCGGTACCGGGAATCGGGTAGTGAATGAGCCGTTCCATGGCGACCTTGATGCGGAACATCTCCGCGGTAAACGCACCGCCCAAGAGTTCCGGTTGACCATTGAAGGCTGTGTTCAGGTGTCCGAGGAAACGTTTGTATTGGCCGTTGAAGAGAAGAGCGTTTTCCTTCAGCTCCGGATAGCCGTCGTAGTCGCTGATCTTTGCATTGGCCTTGATCGGAAAAACCGCTTCCATGTCGACTGGAAACCTCCCGCCTTGAGGATCCCCGGCGCTATCGCGAGCGCCATCCCGACTCGGATCCCGGTAGTACCGTTTTTTCAGGATTTGATCGAACCGGTAATAATGGGCAAGTTCGCCCTCCGCGTCATAGACGCGCTGATTGCTGCCTTCACCCTGGTCGGCAATGAAGTCGATGGCCATGAGAGCGCTCTTGAGGTCGGTAATGGCCGTCAATTCACCGCCGGCCGAATAGTAGTATTTAGGATCGACCTGCCTCTTCGGATCGCCGGCGAAGAGGGCTTTCATTTCCATCTTGTGAGCTAGCTCGACGAAGCCGAGGTGAATGGCCTTGTAGAACTCACCGATGCTCCAATAATGAAGTTCAAGATGGTGTTCCGGCGAGCTCGTTGTCGACACACGAGGCACGAGCGAGTTGCCTGCCTCCGAGATCTCTCTACGGTGCGCGGTCAGCTGATGATGCGGGACGACCGCGATCTTGTAGTGAAACTCATAGTTTCCGTCCCCCGCCTCGGTGATCGGGACCAATGGATTTTCGTTCTCGAGCATGGATTTATCGATGTGCTGGCCTGAAACAGGAATGGTTTTTTCGATGTACTGGACAGCATCCGCCTGTTCGGGTTTTAGCGAGGTCGGCCGTTCGATCGCGAGAAATGTTTGAAGGGCGTGATCGGAGAGTTTTTCGATGCTGACATCGAAGTCGTCCTGACCGGTGGGCAGATGCGCGGGGTAATGCGGGACGAAATCGGCCGAGATGAGATTGGGCTGACCGCCGATGGCGTTCAACAGGTTGGCCGCAAGGGTCAAATGGAGCATCTCCTCCTTGGCGACCGCACTGATGATGTCGATGGAAGGCTTGTTGACCTCGATCTTCGCGCTATAGGCGGCGGTGAGATAGGGCGGAATCGTGGCATGCTCGAGCTGAATGGCGACCTGAAGGTATTCTTTCAGCTGCTCGACATTCTCGATTACAGTGCTTGGCGTTTGCATGATGGCGCTACGCTCCCATTGATTGATCACAGATATGTCAGGTGTTTGAGGGCCGCTTCAGACGTTTTGAGACACAGCGCCGCCGTCGTGAGAGTGGTATTGGAAGATCCGATCGAAGGCATGCTACCCGGGCCGATGATGTAGAGGTTTCGGTGATCCCAAGACTTTTGATCGACATCGACGACAGAGTTGCTGCTCGAGGTGCCCATGACGTGCGTGCCCGAGAGATGGTTGCCGCCCCGGATGGCGTAACCATTGCCGTTGTAGGTGACGTAGCCGTAATCCGAACTATTGTACTGGGTGTAATCTTGCGCGCCCAGTTTCTGGAAGATCTCCTTCGAAAGCCCACGCGCGAACTCGGCGGTAGCCATGCTATAGTCCGAGAGCTTGAAACTAACGACGGGCCGCATGTTGCCCAATCGATCGATGTATTGCTCGTCGACCGTGACACGGCTTTCTGGATCGGCCGGCATTTCGATCATGTAGGCGAGCAATAGCTGCCGGGAAAGGCGCTCGGTAAGCTCTTTGCGGAGAGCCCGGCCGTGAAGGTTCCGAGCGTCGACGAACTCCGTGAGATCGGCGCCGGGGGAACCGGTCGCCCAACCCCAGCCATCATTGTGGATATCGGCGGCGAAGGAAGCGAATTTCCGGCGAAAATTGCCGCCGCGGAAATTGCAAAGTCCGGAGGTGCAGGAGGGGCCGCGCCCGACACCGGCGTCGACCGGGAGGAGACCCCAGCACAGCAGGTATGGATGGTCCATGAGATGGCGGCCCATAAGATCGTTGACGGCTTGTCCGTTCTGAACCGCGGAGGCGAGCATAAGCCGAGCATTCTCGACGGCATTCGCTGCAAGGATGAAGATCTTGCCCCGTACTCGATAGCTCTTGTAATTGGCGGATTTGCGATCCTCGTAGCGCTTGACTTCGATCTCCGTCACCGCTCCCGTTTCCGGATGAATGAAGACGCGGCTCGCCACAGCCTGGTTGACGAGCTCGGCCCGCCCGGTCTTGATTGCCTTGATCAGGACCTTGCGCGCATCAAATCGCGCCTGGACGGGACAGAGCGGCACGCAGTTGGTGTTGCCCTGACACCGTTCCCCTTCCTGGTTCTGGTGCATGCTGATGGCGCCCACCGGTTGATAAGGGCGGCCGCCGTTCCATTTGGCGTAGCCGGGATTGGGATCGGCATTTTTCGCCTGAGGAAAGGTAATCCAATCGATGTTGATCTTTTCGCCGTCGATCTGCGCCTGCATGCCCTTGAGGCCATTGGCGACGATCTGATCCAGATAGCTCGCTTGCAGCTCGACCATCGGGTAGACGTAGTCGTCGCTGCTATACTCCACACCAACCTTTCTCTGGGCCGCGGCATCACCAGAGACACCGAGGACGAACTCCGCCTTGTCGTAGAAGGGCATCAAATCGTCGAGGCCGATCGGCCAGTCGAGGCCTTGGCCAAAATTGCTTTTCAGCCTGAAGTCCTCCCGCAGCATGCGAATGGCCTTGGCCTCCCAGTGGACTGTGGTACCGCCGAGCACGCGCGTGTAAACCGAATCGCTGACATAAGGGCCGGATTGCACCCAATAGGCTTCGGTATTTGTTTCTCCGGGAGCGAGCTTCCGCAGGTCGGGACCACGGGGCATTTCGGCATTGGGATTGCGCGGAAAGGGTGCGTTATTGTCCTTGTTTGGGTTGGAATAGAACGTTTTCAGGTACCGTTGATAGCCGTCCTGCGAAAGATCGCGCCCGAGCCCTGCCTCCAGGATAAGGACGCGATATCCCTTGCTTGTGAGCTCGTGCGCCAGGATGGCGCCGGAAATGCCGGCGCCGACGATGACGGCATCGTAACTCTTTGCAGCGGCTTCTTCCGCGGCAATGGTGGGCGCCAGGGGCGCACTGTGATGTTCTGCATCTGACATGTGCTTGGACATGGGCTCGCCGCGTGTTTCAGGGGTGAAGATCGATTGAGAAGTTGCTCCCCTGCCAGGTTTGGCTGGAGAGCCAGAAGAAGGTGAAGGTGAGCGATGAGCCTGCCTGAGCAACTTGCGTAGGCAGGTCGACATAGTGGATGCCGACGGCGGTGTCCGTGGTGGTGATATCCTGCCAGCTGTTCCAGCCATCATCGGTCCAACGGAGACGGAACGGTGTCGTCATGGGAATTCGGACCGTCTTGCCGGCCTTCATCGACAGGAATTGGCGATCGAAATTCCACACCTCGAGCAAACTCTTGGGGTGCGGTTTTTGATAGCGGTCGGCGACGATATCGAGTCGGTCGTAGACCCGGCCGTCGGAGACAGAGCGGACAAGTTTGATATACTCGGCATGGGCCCAAGCCAGAGGCATGGCGGATCCGGTCGGGCCGCCCTTTATGAGCGGAGGATAAATATTGAGCAGGTCGGGGGCATTCCAAAGCTGTTCCGCGAGCAAGCCGCGTGTGCCGGCAAACGCCTCCAGATAGCGAATATAAGGCTTCGCATCCCGTCCGGCGGCGACTTCATAATGGGCGCGTTCTCCCGTGAGCAAGGGCCAAGGCCGACCGACGCCTTGCGGACCAAAGGCCTGACCCTGGTCACCTTGTCCGTAGCCATCGTGGTTGTAGCGGCGGTAGCAGGGGCCGTTCGGCAGATCATCCTTGAGGACGGCATCGATGACGTTGATCGTATTCTTGATGATGGGGTCGTCAGCGGAACGGATGCCGAGGCGGACGAGCTCCTGGAAGCCACCATCGACGACGTCTCGGGCGGGAAACGCCCCTCCCTGAGGGATGTTCTTGAGATAAACGGTGGCCGCGTTGGGGTCCTCCGGCAGCGAAGGGTTGCGGTTGTTGCCGACCGATTTCACCTGTGTAGGGAGAATGCGGATATAATATTCCGTGATCCCGGCGACGAGACTGCCCTCAGTGGTGACACACCAAGTTTCCAAGTGGGATTCGAGGAAGTCGGCGTGTTCTCGCAGAAACTGGGCGGTTGCGGGATCACCCCAGCTATGTTCCGCGAGATCGGCGGCGCAGATGAGGCCGGCAATGTTGGAGGCCAAGGTGGAGGGTGAATAGCCTTCGTTCTCTTCCCAACGTTCTTCCTGCGTCATTGGCCCGTTGGCGATCAGGGCTCCCGCGGCGGCCAGTACCATGCGCTTTGGATTGTAGTTCTGAAGAGCGCCCTCCTGGCTCAGGTGATAGGCTAGGATAATCGGGTAGGAGATCTCATCGAGCTGCGTGCCGTCCCAATAGGGAACGCCGTTGATGTAGAAGTTCTGGTGGAATCCGCCGTCGGGTGATTGGTTCGTGGCGAGGAACATCAACGCGCGCAGCGGCAGATCTTTCTCACCTGCAGCGAGCAGCGCGGTGGCGCTTTGGCACATGTCGCGCGGCCAGACGAGGTGATAGCCGGAATTGCCGTCTTGATTGCTGTAGCCCCAAGGGATGCTGAGGGAAGCAACCAGCGCGCCGAGCGAATTCTTATCTTCGTGAGCGATGAGAATATTATGGCTCATATTGAACAGGCGATCATTATCGCCGGTCGTTTTCAGGACAGGCTGAAACCCGGGAGCCGCAGAGCGCGCTTCGACCCAATCGTTGATATAGGTCTGCAGCTGGCCGCGGGGCGACTCCTGATCGAAGGGATAGCTCAATGCTTCGCGGACCAGGACCATGGCCGGATTCGGCTGCGAAGACATGCCTTCGCGGTTCTGGCAGAAGCCGAGCCCAAGCACGAATTCCGTGTTGGTACCCCGCGTGATCTCCGCGGTCAGGGCAATGTTTCCGTTCTGAGCGCAGTTGTAGCCCCAGATCGGCAGGCGCCGGTTGCCGATGATATCCGTCCAGCCGTCGTTGACACCGACGAAGCCGCAGCTGGTGTGACCGAGGCCGCAATTCGCATTGAGTGCGAGCCAGTAATCGGCGTGCCGGGCAACGAGCTTCTTGCCGTCGGTCGTGACGGCAACATAGCCAGAGTTATCCTCGCCCTGGCCTTGGAGGTGCGGTGCCAGCAGTGCATAGACCTTAAGCCGGCTGAGCAGGTCCGGGTGGTCGCTCACCAACCGGGTGCGGACGAGAAGACAAGACGAGTCCGCAGACGCTATAATATCCTGAATCACGGTGTACGGCTGCCCTATGGCGGTGCTGGTCAGCCGATAGGCCGGCGCACGCGCATCGATGGGCTCGCAGGTGTGGGTGAAGTCCCGTTGGGCATCGTGGAAAAAACTGACGCCGTCAGTGAACATCAACTGAAAGTCGCGGATCTGAGGCGTGTCAACGTCGGGAAAGTAGATTTCGGTGACGATGCCGCCAACAACGGTAAACCAGATTTGGCTAGCTGAAGAATAGGCGGTTCCGACGGCGTCTTTGTCGGCTCGGGTCCACATGGCGGTGGCTCCGGGACCGCCGGGGGCGGGATTGTCGGTAAGCAGAGTTGCCATGGTTTTCTCGCGTTCGGTTTACGGCCACAAATTCGTGGGCCATTCTAGGTGACGGAAGAATAGGCATTGGGCAGCGCCGGCCGTTTCGAAGCCGTTGCGCAATCTCTTGCTATGATTTTTTCCAGGTCGCATTGTCAGGGATCGACGTGCTGGGCACGACAACCTGAATAATCGATGGACTGTTCGAGTTCGATAATGCACCCAGCACGGCATCCTTCAGCTCGCCATAGATGTGAACTTTCCACCCCTGGCAACCGAAGACGTCTGCCAGCTTGCTGTAATTCCACCGGTGCAGGAGGCATGATTTGTAAAACGGCTTCTCCTTACGGAAAGCCGCGGTATCGGCGAGCCATTGCTCCACACCGTAGATGCCATTGTCGATCACGAAAATTATCGGGTTGAGTTCGAAGCGGGTTTGCGTCGAGAGGCATTGGGCGGTCATCTGAAATCCGCCGTCGCCCGCAAAGACCATGACCCGCTGATGGCTTTCCTTCGCCAGGCAGACTCCCGTTGCAGCCGGGCCGATATAGCCTATGGCCGAGTAGGATGATTGCGAGATAAAACTTCTGGGGGTCGGAACTTTAAGCAACAGGCTTCCGAAATAGTTCATGCTCGCATCGCTGCCGACGATGGTATCCTTTCCTATAAATTCGGGAATAAACTCGTAGAAGCCCTGGTATGAAATTTCGTCTGTCAAATTTACCTCAGGCGCTTCTTGAACTGGGCTGCGCGAAAAATATCGCGTCTCGCGCGTAGCCCCTTTCTCGAGCAGACCGTCTATCAAGTCCGCCAAAGAAACCTGTGCGCTGAAATATGTGCCATATTTAACGGTATCCAGCGAAGCAAATGCGGTATGCTCGAAATCGGTAGGCCAGCCCAGCGCGTTGATGTCCGTCAGCCAAACGCCCAAAGCCAATATGAAATCGGAACCCGTCACCAGTTCCTGGACGGACGCTGCCGACGATCGGCCGTCAAATACGCCGGCAAACAGCGCATCATCTTCGGACAAGACAGCTTTGCTCAATAGCTCCGTAACATATGGGATTTTTAGTTGCCGAAGCAGGTCTTCCGCTTTTTCGCGCAGGCCAAATCGGTCAATCTCCACGCCGATCCAGATGAGGGGTTTGGCAGCGTTTTCCAATCTTTCGTTGATTTGATTGATCGACTGACGCAAACTTTCCGAGTTTGAGAAAATCCGAGCCGCCTTTAGAGCCTTTGCCGGACGGTCACATTCCAGGTCGACTATATCCTCAAGAAGCTCGATATAAACCGGGCGCATTTCCGTTATGCACTGCGTTAATGCATAGTCTATGAGCATCGGGGCAAGGTCGGGGCTGTCAATTCTGACGGCTGCGGTCGTTATATATTCGAAAACCTGAAGATCGGTTTCTCGCCCGCTGATGAAGTGGTGAGAGCTGAAACCGGTCTGCTCGAATGTAAGCGTTTTTTGTATGCTCGGTGTCCCATTGATCAGGACGACCGGCACTTTCTCTACATAGGCGCCTGCAATGGCATTCACCGCAGACAATGCGCCGGCCGAATAGGTGACACAGAGTGCACCAATTCCTTTCAGCCTGGCATATCCGTCCGCGGCATAGCCTGCATTGAGTTCGTTGACTTCTTCTATGACCTGGATGTGACTTGGTTCGACATAGTTGTTCACCCAGTCTATCGAATAGTCACCCGCGATAGAGAACAGATGCCCCAGATCGAGCTCAAGAAGCCTGTCGACCAGATATTGTCCTACGGTATATTTGCTGACCATGGCTTGAAGTTCCGTTGTTAACTGCAAGTGACAAGGGCATTAAAACTCGCTCGCGCCGTCGAACAGCCGAGGCACGTATATGTCGAATATTCCCGGACACTTACGTTCGGGGTATCTTTGGAGCATGAAATCTTTAAAGGCGTCGTTTGCTAATCCATCGCCGACTGCCTGCATGCCTGCGGAGAGGTATTCGATATTTCTGGCCACCTCGCTTTTATCAGCCGGAAAACCGTGGCCTGGCATGAAAAATTCGTAATCCGAGACCAGCATGTCTTCTAGGATTCGAATCCAATTATTCATATATTTCGTTAGATAAAGATGTGTTCCGCTATAAATTAAATCTTGCACAATATAAATTCGCATGTCTGGAAGTCCAATGGCAAGAAGGAAATCTATTTCTGTATCTGTTATCTTTTTGAAGGCATATTTTACGCCGTCTATAATTTCCTCTCCAGGTGAAACGCTCTTCTCTGGTATAATTATATTCTTTGGGGCGAGATCTCCCATTTTCCAGTGGTCGTTTAGCGAATCCTCGCCATGCGACCTAAGAAAGCCAATCGTTTCGGGCAGTGCATATATGGCAACATCGCTGAATGCGGCTGCCAATCCAAACCAATGATCGGGGTGCCTGTGCGAAAGATACACTCTGTCTATCGGTTTCCCGAGACTGTCCGCATAGGCTCTGAATTGCTTTGCATAGGGAACCAGAAATTGCCCGTCGACAAGAACGAGCTTGTTTTTACTTTCAATAATATGAGTAGCATTCGCAATATTATCATGCGCAAAAGACGAAATGAAAGTGTGGATACGGACGTCACCCATCCGTTTTGCGATTATTATGGGAGCCGATAGTTGAGTCACCATAGGAATCTCCATGATTCAATGGACACTTGGGGCGCTTTATCGTTCATGTTGGTGTGGGTTCGAACCCACTCGCTCGGCCGTAGAATTATCCCAAAGGTTACGGACGAGACCGTCGCCTTTTCACGCGCTATCCCAGATGAGTCGTTCTGGGAGGATGCAGTATTCCGTGCCCATCAACTATCGCCAGCGTATGTGGCAGGTCGATGCGACGGATGAGATCGAAAACGGGTAGAAGAAGCGAGCTGCTCTTCCAGCGTCGCCAGTGCAGCGCTGGCAACCTCATAGGCACTGTCGCGGTCCGGTTCAGGCTTGTCTTCGCCCGGCCGCCAGAAGCGCCGACGCGCCATCCTCATCGAGCTGTCGAAGGGTGGAATCGCGTTAAATACTTCGACCAGGTAAGGTCCGCGGTAAACCGGCTCAATCTCGCCCAACATAATATCCCAGGGGATCCAGCTGTCCTTTATCGCGCCGCGGTCGGGCGCGGAGACATGGACATAATATAGCCGGTTCTGCCGCACTGCCCGGGCTACATTTTCTTTGAAAATTTGAGGACCCTGGCTTTCCATCAGAACTTGAGCGGTATCGATCGTTACTCCACACAGTGGCGCCTCAAGAGTTTCGAGGAAATCCAGCGCCTCCGAAACCATATTCGGTGGAGGAGTTTCCCAACTCTTGACCGGCTCGATGGCGAGCTTCACGCCTTTTCTGGAGGCGTACTCAGTCAGGTCCTGAAAGACGGAGCGCGCAGCCAGATATCGCGGCGTCATCCAATCCTGAAGGGCATCACTCCAGATCGGCTCACCAGCGTCGGTAAGCGGAAAGACCCCGTAGGGATAGAGGAACGGCCCGGACATGATCGAATCCCCTCCACCTAGCGCCGATGTGATGTCGACACGCGACTTGAGGTAGGAGAGAGCCTGCTTGCGCTGCTCTTCGTAAGGTGACGTCGGATCGAAGGTTCGCGTGGTCCCAACATTGGTTGTGAACTTCGCGCCCTCCAAACCGGCCTTATCGAACGCCTTCTTCAGGCGGACATAGCTGTCGACCTCAAGCTCATGGTTGATGCCCGCAGGCCCGGCGGCGATATGCAGGTCAAAGCCTCTGTAGCCCATTTCGGTAAGGGCCTTGAGATGCTTGACGAGAACCTGCGTATAATCGGTGTCGTCCGGTCGCAAATCGGCCGTGAACATAAAGAAGCTGAAATAGATCTCTCGATTGGATGCCACGGTCATTTTACCACCCCAGCTCTTCGCGCAGAAAGGCTCGCGCTGTTTTTGCGCACTGAAGCGGATTAGCCTTTGTCGGATCCTGCTCTGCTTCGATGATCATCCACCGATTATAACCTGCACCCTTTAGGATCCTGAGAATGGGACGTAGGTCCAAATCCCCGTCCGGATCGCCTGGGACAGTAAAGATGCCCTGCATGATCGCCTGGTAAAAACTAAACTTGTTGTCCACGGCAAGCGGAAGGACATTCCGGCGCACGTTCTTCAGGTGAACGTGTTTGATACGGCTCGCATATCTCTCGGTTAAATCCTCGATTTCGCTCTGGCTGGCCCTCCGATAGTCTTGAGCGTCCCCATAGTCCTTGTAGTTGACTGCGCCGCCATAGTGCAGATGACCTGTATCCAAGCAAAGCCCCACATAGATGGGATTGGTTGATTCCATCAGCCGGATGGTTTCCTTGATCGTCATAACTCCCGTTCCCACATGCGGGTGATAGCTTAGTTGCATGCCTTGTTCATGGGCATACTTACCCGCTCTATCCAGGAGGCTGGTCAGCAGATACCACTGTGGTTCATTGAAAATGGGGCGGTCCGTCAACACAGATTTGGTTCGGACCTGATTGACGGCATTGGCAAGCTCGGCGACGACGACGTCCTGCGCGCCAACCGACTTCAAAAACGCTACTTGAGCTTGGAATGCCGAAAATGCCTCTTCGATTTCGATACCGGTGGTGAATGTCGTTCCATCCCATGTCGCGGCGATCTTAAGGTTGGATAGCTGCATGGCTTTCGATAGTGACGGAGCATGGGTCGGGTAATTGTGCCCGGTACTGCCGCCGTCGAAGCCTGCCTCTTTTGTCTGCTCCAGGATGGTTTGATACGGAATGTCATTGCCAATTTCTTGAAAATCGTCGTTTGTCCAACCAGTTGGCTGAATTCCAAGCGTCATCTTTACCGGCAAGGTATCCATGAGTGTGCGCCTTCTCGTGATCTATTGCGATACAAGCTGCTTAACAAATTCTTGCGATGTAGGATTGTATTAAAGGCCCTGGTAAGACCGCGGTCCTGTCAGGCATATCATCGATATATTAAGCTGCGCATGGGATGGCTATCGCCATTTCTGGACCTTAACCAATGATTGCGACAGTTTTTTTATGATGGCAAGATCTAATTTAGAAATAGCGTATTTTACAATTAATGAGCGTATAAATTGCAAATTCAATTTTTCAGATCCCGCCTGCTCAATCTAGGCTATATCCGCTCACGGCCACCCTGGTGGTCGAGCAGCACAAGGATGGCCATTTCCATCGGCTGTCTATTTTGTGAATGCGCATTCGTTAGCGCGTCGGGCTCCATGCCGATTCACAAACTAAGGCTTCATCGGGGCTATATGATAGACCGACATGGCCTTGCTGACGCCTTTGAGTTCGGCCTCACTTTTTGCCACTGGGTACGGCGCAATAATTTCCGCCACAGCCGGCGCGCGGTAAACTTCTTCCGTGATGCAAATCTCGTCGCCATCGGCAAGGTTTTGCACCCGTGCTGCGATATTCACCGTCTGACCAAAATAGTCGAGCCGCTCGTTAAGCGTAACGGCGATCGCGGCACCTCGATGCACGCCAATTTTTAGGATGAAATCACGT
Source organism: Rhizobium sp. BR 315 (assembly GCF_050577975.1). Taxonomy (NCBI): domain Bacteria; kingdom Pseudomonadati; phylum Pseudomonadota; class Alphaproteobacteria; order Hyphomicrobiales; family Rhizobiaceae; genus Rhizobium; species Rhizobium sp. BR 315. Next base: position 521,764 of record NZ_JARWKZ010000001.1, read on the forward strand.
TGCAGGCGGTCCCGATTTAGCTGGTCCACGGCCTCGCGCATATCAAGCGCCGCCTGCACCGCATCGGCGGAAGTCAGAAACGCCGCCATCACGGCGTCACCGATCGTCTTGGTTACGGCACCATTGTGCCGCACAGTGGCATCGAGCAGATGCTGGAAGTGCCGCTGTACCTGAATGTAGGCGTTGAGGTCGCCGATCCGCTCGTAGAGCGCCGTGGAGCCCTTGAGATCGGTGAACACAAGGGTCACGTCGAGAACCGCAATGCCCTCGGTGGCGCCGATCACTTCCGAGCGGAAGACGTCGCGAAAAGTTTGCGTTGTCAGCAGACGCTTGCCGGATAAGGATGGCCCGAAGTGGAGCTTCTGGCGCTGAGACGTTGCCGTCGGAAGCTGCAGGATGCCGAATACAACCGGCAGCTTTCCATCGTTGCGAACTTCGAACACGACTTTACCGGGCACGATGTTTGCTGCGGCGGCCACGCATTTGCCGCGGTCGAGTACGACCGGCACATGGGGTAGGGTTACACCCGTCCCACTTTCGACCGGGAAAAAAAATTGGGCGTCGCTTTCGAAATCCTGACCCATAAGTGCGCCTTCGACGGCATCAACCTCAAGATTGGCAGTAGAACCTGGCTCTATACGAGTGAGCACTCTTACAAGCTGTTTGGCAGCATCGCTCCACGGCACCCCATCGGGCATGATCCCGCCCGATGTCAATTTGTAATGAAAGACGTAGTCCCAAGCCGAAAGCGCGTCCGGCTTATGGAAGCGGATGCTGCGCACGGCGGGCGAAACCGTAAATGTCACTGTGATGTAGTCGTCCAGCGCAGCGTCGTAATCGCTTTGACAGAGGTGGCAGTGGAAATGCGTATGCAGTTTGCGCAGGCTCCGGAAGCTCTCGACAACGTCGGAGCACATCGGACAAACGAGCATCCAGTCCATATCGAACAGTCCAGCCACGCATGCATGGAGGAAAAGATCGATCCCTTCAGCCTCAGAAATTGATTTCTCTTTTGCGAACTCAATCGGATTGACGCGATAAAGTGCCTCGTCCGTGCCCGAACGCAGCAGCATCTCCAGCCGCGACAGGACGCGCGGACTCCAGGATTTGGCCGTTTCGACCACAACCAGGCGTTCTTCAAGTTTTTTTTCGTCGATCATCCCATTACACCGCGATAAGACCTCGATCATCTTCGGCGTTCCGCTAAAGCTAAATACACAATTCACGCGCTTGGGGCGAGCCCTTCGAGATCTTATGAACTCATGAGCAGACCGTGCGTGAAACATTTGCGAATTATCTTCGATCGATGTCCGTCTGCTTGGTAGCCGCTGACATGGACAAGCTTTGCCGGTACAAATCCAAACGTGGGATGTAGATGATCGGTAGTCCGAGTTCCTTTTTCAACTGACTGAAGAGATTGACGATCGCTATTCTGAGTGATCCGTCTAAGTTTTCAAACAAGCCTTCAGTATGACGATTTGGATTAGCGACATGCATGAAGCGGGTCTTCAGTTGTTGCGCAACGGTATTGTTGCCTTCCTCGACCGTGCGCGTCGCGCACTCGCTTCGATACAACTATCATTTGAGAAATACCAAGGCTCTATTGTAAATGGAGAATAAGGGCGCAATTTTATTTAATATTTTAATTTAATGTTAACATATGTTAATGTGACGAAGAGAAAAATGAGCAATCAGTGCGATAAAATAAATTCAAAAAGCGGGAACTGACATGCAAAACCATAGAAAACTTCGACTTAAGCGGGTCAAATGTTCTTTGGACCGATAAAATACTGAAGTAGTTGCAAAAAATACGAGGGATAAATTTAAAATTAGAGGTAGCGGCCATGATTGGACAGTCGTTCAAGAGTGAGATATTTGCACGAGGACCGGACACACGCATCACTTCAGTTCGGACACCCGACACATTGAAGCCGGACATCATGGCCGGCGAGACCAGCATCGATGAGTGGGAAGATTATATTCTGCTCATCGATTCCCGCGCGCTGGATCGCGAATGCCTATCGAAGAGTTTGACCGCATGCGACAACGCCCTGAACATTGTTACGGTTGGCTCGCTGGATGAATGGCAAATGCGCAATATGGAAGTATTGCCRTCYGCCGTTCTCWTCATGATCGGSGGACGCAAGGTTTCTGACGCCGATGTCAGTGCCAAGATCTGYGCCTTGGTCGAACGCTTCCAGACAAGCCCTGTAATCGTTGGTGCCGATGGTGATGAACTTGCACAACTCCTGCATGCGTTGGAATGCGGCGCRCGCGGCTACATCCCGACGAGCGTCGGAATAAAGGTTGCCGCGGAAGCTGTAGCGCTTGCGCGCGCAGGCGGCGTCTTTGTGCCGGCAAGCAGCCTGCTGGCTGCCAAGGAGGCAATCACTCCCATGGCCAGCAGAAACCGTTGCCTCGATGGCCTGTTTACACCACGAGAAGTTGTGGTCGCCGAAGCGCTGCGGCGAGGCAAGGCAAACAAGATCATCGCCTATGAGATGGATCTTTGCGAGAGCACCGTCAAAGTGCACATTCGCAACATCATGAAGAAGCTGAACGCGACGAACCGTACCGAGGTCGCCTACAAAATCCGAGAGCTCGTCGGATAACAACTCTTTCCCGCGTAGCCGCTGCTCGCGTGAACGATACTGAGAAAAGCCACTTTACTATGCTTTGCCATTACTTACCCCGACACCGGGGCAGGCAAGCGGCCTGAATGTGAATCGGCTCTCGATGTTCACTCAGTTGATATCCGTGACAACCATTTGGCAAGGCATCAGAAATTAGTTGGGGTAATTTCGCGCCAACGCGGGGTTAGGAGCGGCGCGGGGCTGCCCCCAACTTAATTTCTCAATTTTTACTGTTTTTTGCATCCTTGCTGCCCGAAGCTTGGAGATTGATCGCCCGTTGCAGCGCCTCAGAACCGCACGGCGACATCGAGGCCGACATGGGCGCGCGAGGCGACATCCCCGCCGGCCACGCCGTTGACGAAGGCAGCAACCTTCATCTTCTCCGTGAGCTTGTAGTCTACGCGAACACCATATTCCGCCCAGTCGAGACTGCCGGAGGTTTGCGGCGACAGGCTTCCCAGGCCGCCGACATTCAATTGCGATCCGTCGTGGTAATTGAAGCCATGCGCCCATGCGCCCCAGACCGATCCCTCGATCTTCGACGTGAAGTCATGGACCCACTGGCCGCGCAGCTTGAACAGGTCCATCGTCGCGGAGGACGCCGGCATGCTTGCATCGAACGGGTTCACCGACGACAGGACTTCATTGTAGGAGCTCGTATGCAAAGTCTGACGACCGAGTTCGAACGACGGTGCGAACTGATCATCCGGTGTCAGCTTGATCAGCGTACCAATGCGGGCAAAGCCGTAGGCCTGCTCACCGGAGGCCTTGCCGCTTCCCATTGCCGTGCCGGCGCCGTTCGCATAGGTCCGGGAGAAGTGGTAGTCGCTGTCGGGCGAATAGAAGCCGCCGACTTCACCGAACATGCCATATCTCGCATCGAACATATGCGTATAGCGCAGTTTGGCGGCGGCGATGAAAGCCCCTTCCATCGAGGCGCCGGGATAGTCTTCGGATGCATAGCCGAGACCGGCCATGACTTCGAACGGCTCGAGATCGGCATGTCCGGATAGGCCGGCGGAAGCAGAGCCGACCGAGCCGAAAGCCGAAACGCTGCTCGGCGTGCCAAAGGCGGTGCCTTCCTGCAGCATCTGGTCGGCGAAGCCATGCATCTGCCCCATGGCGGTCTGGCGCTCCTTGCCAAGCTCATTGGCGGAGGATTGCAGCGATGTCAGCGTCGTCAGGCCCGCGATTGGGTCCGACGTGCCGCCGCTGGTCGGAGGCGCAACCGTCGCATCGACGTAGCGCACGATATAGGCCTGAATGTTGCCGTTGCTTGTCGGGTTCGTTCCGCCGCCAACAATGTACTGTCCGTTGGCGGATATGCCGTTGGCCTCTCTCAAGGTAATGCCGGTCATGTTGACACCGGCATTCGCCAGCAGGGTGTTGAGATCCGCCATGCCCGTCGCACTCGTCCAGCGGAAGGCGTGCCAGGAATTGCCGCTGGTGGTAGATAAGCCCACGACGACGGCCCCAGTGGAGTTCATGGCATTGGCGGCGGAAAGGGTGCCGCCGAGCGTGCCGAGATCGACCATGTTCGTGGCGCTGGTCCAGCGGAATGCATGACTACCGCTCACGCCATTGACGACTGTATTGGAGCCACCCACCACGATGGAGCCGTCGGCAGTGACGAGATAAGCGCTGGACAATGTCCCGCCAGATAATACGCCGAGATCCTGCATATTCGTAGAGCTGGTCCAACGGAACGCGTGACCATTGCCGCTGCTGTTTGTGTCAGCCTGCCCCACGACGACAGAGCCGTCGGCATTGACGGCGTAGGCGTAAGAGAAGTTGCCGCCTAACGTGCCGAGGTCGGCCATGGTGCCTGTTGCGCTTGTCCAGCGGAAGGCGTGATTATAGTTGCTGCTTGTGGTCGCTTGGCCGACGACGACGGAGCCATCGGCGCTTACGGCGTTGCCAACAGAGTCGCCGCCGCCGAGCGTGCCGAGGTCAGTCATGCCCGTGGCGCTGGTCCAGCGGAAGGCGTGACCATTGCCAATGCCGCTTGTGCTTGCTTGCCCCACGACTACGGAGCCGTCGGCGCTTACGGCGTGAGCAAAAGAAAGGGCGCCGCCGAGGGTGCCGAGGTCAACCATGCCCGTGGCGCTTGTCCAGCGGAAGGCGCGAAGTTGGTTGCCACTTGTGGTCGATTCGCCCACGACAACGGAGCCATCGACGCTTAGGCTGCGGGTATAAGAGTTGTTGCCGCCGAGCGTGCCAAGGTCAGCCATGGTACCTGTGGCGCTTGTCCAGCGGAATGCACGCTCATATCCACTAGCGTTGATTGCATCCCCCGCTACAACAGAGCCGTCTGCGCTGATGTAGAAAGCGTCGGATGGACCGCCGCCGCTCAACGTGCCGAGGAAGGTCGGAGAGGAGGCCGTCACATCGCCTGCAAACGCCGAATGCCCTACAAAGGTCCCAGCGAGCGCGACCGAAACAAGAAGAATGGCACTTCGATTACGGCGGGAAAGCAGCCTTGCATGTGTCTTAAATGCAATCCCAAGATGAACCGAACCAAAGAGTACCATTTTCTCTCCTCATTTTGTCATCAGTAGCTGAAGGAAAGTAGAATATTAGCAATATTCTCAATTACATAATCGTGCCGTTACTTATGAAGCTGTTAGCTCACGCACTTCAAAGCGGTCAAGGACTATTTTGGGGCTTAACTCGACTTTGGGTGACGACCAGAGGCAGAATTGTTTCTCAAGTCATCGTTGTGGAAAAACCCTCCAATACCTTTCAACGTTAAGCCCCTTCTTCTGCGACCCATGCCTTATCAACCCAATCTTTATCGATCTGCCTCTTATCCCGTTTCGCTCAAGAACATGAACCGCTTTCGTGATGGTCTGCGCGCGGTGTCGGAGAGGCCCTTGGCGAGGATCGGCTCGAATGTTGGGCGGTCGCATAGTCTCGGAGTGTGCAAGGCTCGTCGCAGTGGGCGAGCCGGGGCGTTGCCAAGCCAAATTGCTCGGCGTCCTACCCGTCAGTTCCGGCAACTGCGGTGGCGCTCAAGCCTTGGTTCGAAGTGATCACCATGACCGACCATCTGCGCCTTAGATGACAAGCACAATCTCGCCCGCCGCAGGCAAAGCGGAAAGGATACTCTGGCCCGCGGCAGTTGGCCTCTGCCTCCACAACGAACATGCATCGACGCAGGCTACCGGATCGGTGCTCGCGCTAGCTCGCGCGCGACAGGTGGACGTTCGGTGCTGGCCGCGGTCATATGGATTTGAGACTCACGCGCTGCTCGAGTTTTTCGGCTTCTTCCTTTCGCTCGCTATAGCGATCGGTGAGGTAGTCAGACGTGTCGCGCGTGAGAATCGTGAACTTCACCAGCTCCTCGCAGACATCGACGACACGGTCATAATAAGACGAGGGTTTCATGCGCCCGTCCGTGTCGAACTCCTGGAAGGCCCTGGCGACCGACGACTGGTTCGGGATGGTGATCATCCGCATCCAGCGGCCGAGAATGCGCATCTGGCCAACCGCGTTGAACGACTGCGATCCTCCCGAGACCTGCATCAGAGCCAGTGTCTTGCCCTGCGTTGGGCGTACCGAGCCGACTGACAGTGGAATCCAGTCGATCTGCGCCTTCATGACGCCTGTCATCGCACCATGGCGTTCCGGGCTGACCCAGACCTGCCCTTCCGACCATTCCGACAGCTTCTGCAGATCGTGCACTTTGGGATGCGTCGCGGGCGCGCCGTCGGGCAGCGGCAGGCCCTCCGGATTGAAGATTCGCACTTCGCAGCCGAGGTGTTCAAGCAGCCGCGCGGCCTCTTGCGCCAGAAGCCGACTATAGGAGATCGCCCTCAGAGAGCCGTAGAGGATGAGGATGCGCGGCTTGTGGGTCGAGAAGGGCGGCCGCAACGCAGCTTGATCAGGGAGTTGCAGGTGCTCCAGCGATGCAGCAGGCATATCAGACAATGCGCTTGCCCTCCGCATCGAGTACCTTCTCGCCGTCTTCCTTGGTGAAGGCGCCCTTGTGCGTATCGGGCAGAATGTCCAGCACCAGTTCCGATGGACGGGACAGGCGCGTGCCGAGCGGCGTGATGACGAAGGGACGATTGATCAGGATCGGCTCCTTGAGCATCGCGTCGAGCAGTTGGTCATCGGACAGTCCGGGATTGTCGAGACCAAGTTCCGCATAGGGCGCGCCCTTTTCGCGGATGGCTTCGCGCACGGTGAGCCCCGCGTCGGTAATCATCTTCACCAGTTGCTCGCGCGCCGGCGGTGTCTCGAGATACTCGATGATCGTCGGTTCGATACCCGCATTGCGGATCATCGCCAGTGTGTTGCGCGACGTGCCGCAGTCCGGGTTATGATAGATCGTGACATCCATGATCAGACTTCCCTTGGCTTTGTAAGTCTGGAGGCGGATACGGATCGCACGGCGGAACCGCGCTCGTACCAGCCCCTGCTGCGATTGACGATCCAGACCACTGACAGCATCACCGGCACCTCGATAAGCACGCCGACGACGGTGGCGAGCGCCGCGCCGGAATTGAAGCCAAACAGGCTGATGGCAGCGGCGACGGCAAGTTCGAAGAAGTTCGACGCGCCGATGAGGGCCGATGGTCCGGCGACGCAATGTTCCTCGCCGCTTGCCCGGTTCAGCAGATAGGCCAGCCCGGAGTTGAAGTAGACCTGAATCAGGATCGGCACGGCCAGGAGCCCAATGATGGCGGGCTGCGCGATAATCTGCTCACCCTGGAAGCCGAACAGCAGAATCAGCGTTGCGAGTAGAGCCAGAAGCGACAGCGGCTGCAGGGCGTTCAAGAGGCGGTCGAGTGGCGCGGTCGATCCGCCAGCCAGCAGGCTGCGTCGCAGAAGCTGCGCTGCGATGACCGGTAGAACGATATAGAGGACGACCGATATGACCAATGTGTCCCAAGGCACGGTGATCGCGGAAAGTCCAAGGAGGAGGCCGACGATCGGTGCAAAGGCGACGACCATGATTGCGTCGTTGAGCGCCACCTGGCTGAGGGTGAAGTGCGGCTCTCCCTTTGTCAGGTTCGACCAGACGAAGACCATGGCGGTGCAGGGGGCAGCAGCCAGGATGATCAGGCCGGCGATGTAGCTGTCGATCTGATCCGCCGGCAGCAAGGATCGAAACAGATAGCCGATGAACAGCCAACCGAGCAGCGCCATCGAGAATGGCTTGACCGCCCAGTTGATAAAGAGGGTCACGCCAATCCCGCGCCAGTGCCGACCGACTTGGCTCAGAGCCGCAAAATCAATCTTGATCAGCATCGGGATGATCATCAGCCAGATCAGGACCGCGACCGGGATATTGACCTTGGCAATCTCCGCCGAGCCGATTGCATGAAACACGCCGGGCATCAGATGCCCGAGCGCCACGCCGATAACGATGCAGAGGAACACCCAGACGGTGAGATAACGTTCAAAGGCCGACATCGTCAGGCAACTCCGCCCTTGCCTTGGGTGCTACCCTCGATGCGGCCGATTTCGTGCAGCTTGGTTTCCAGCGCCAGCTTGTCGATCGTGGCGAGCGGCAGGTTCACGAACAGGGAAATGCGGTTCTTGAGATACCGGGCAGCCTGGGCAAAGGCGCGACCCTGATCGAGCTCCGAACCCTCTATAGCCGCAGGGTCCTCGATCCCCCAATGAGCGGTGGCGGGATGGCCGATCCAGACCGGGCAGGCCTCACCGGCGGCGTTGTCGCAGACTGTGAAGATGAAGTCCATCTGGGGCGCATCCGGCTTGGCAAACACGTCCCAGCTCTTGGAAGAGAAGCCCGACGAGCGGTATCCGAGAGCCTCGAGGGTCTTCAGGGCCCAGGGATGGACTTTTCCCTTGGGCTGGCTTCCGGCCGAGAAGGCGCGGAAGCGGCCCTTTCCTTCTGCTTCCAGAATGGATTCCGCCAGGATGGATCGGGCGGAATTGCCCGTGCACAGAAACAGCACGTTGTAGACGTGGTCGGCGCTCATTGCAGTTTCTCCTCCATTTGGGGTTCGCAGCATGTCGCGACCACTGCGGCAGGTGCGCAGATTTCGGGATGTCCGGAGCAGCAATCCTCCATCAGGAAGCGGATGAGGCCGCCCAGGGATTCGTAGTTGGCGGTGTAGATGATCGAGCGGGACTGGCGTTGGGCACCGATCAATCCGGAACGCTCGAGCTCCTTCAGGTGAAAGGAGATGTTCGACGGCGAGACCTCGAGCTTCTCGGCCAGGGCTCCGGCTGCCATGCCCTCGGGGCCGGCGACGACGAGCAGGCGTATGATTTGCAGGCGGGTTTCCTGCGAGAGAGCGGCGAAGGAGGTCAGGGCTTGACGCTGATTCATATTTCAATAGTCCTTTAATTATTGAATATAGGAATAGCGCAGGTGAACGCCATCGACAACTCAAAAATTCGGAACGCCGGTATCAGCCTCGGTCTCCTGCTCGAAACGCTGGCCCACGCCAAGGATTTGCCACTGGTCTTTCACTACGATGGTCACTCCTTGAAAGCCGGATACCATGTGACCGAAGTAAAGGTCGGGCGGCTCTCGGCATTGGATTGCGGGGCGAATCCCGAAGCGTGGTCAGAGATTTTCGTGCAGCTCTGGGACATCGAGGAGGGTGTCCAACGTCCTAAACGTACGAGAACGTGTTCGCGTTCAGCTCGGCGAAAACCTGCGCCGAAGGCTGGAAACGGGCGCCCAATTGCTTTCCGCAATGACGCACTGACCGCGATAATCGTTGCGAGAGAATGAAGATGCGGGCTGTACCGGCCAAGCGGACATTCTGTTTGAAGGTAAGAATCGGAGTTTGGCACTTTGCGCAGTCGCATATCCCTTTCGTCAGATCATCGAGCGCTTTCGATGATCCCTCAAAATCGATGGAAGGACCCGCTACTATGAGCAAAGAAGACGATAACAAGGCCGTCGTCGGCCGTTGGTTCACCGAGTTCTGGGGCAAGGATGTCAATCTTGCGGTCATCGATGAGATCACCGCACCCGACATGTTGCTGAAGTATTCCCTGCATGAGCCGCGCCGCGGCCGCGACGATATCAGGGCGTTCATGACCGACTTCAGGGCCGCGTTCCCGAACCTCAACTTCTGGGGAACTGCCGATCTGATCGCCGAAGGCGACTATGTGGTTGGTCAGTGGGAAGGCGGTGGTACACATACAGGTCCCGCATTCGGCGATTTCCTGATTGGCGGCCTGCCGGCTGCAACCGGCCGCACGATGCGCTTTACCGGCACGACTATCCTCAAGGTCATAGACGGCAAGATCGTCGAAGAGATCGGCCTCGACGATGGTCTCACCGCAATGACGCAGCTCGGTCTCGTCAAGGCCGCCTGAGTATGACCACGGCGCCCCGCTGAAGGAAGGCGCACGCCTCTCAGGCAAATCGAGGCCCGCACGCTTGTCATGCGGGCCTTTTCACTTCCGCAATCCCTCGAGTTTCGCCGGCCGAATTGTTGATTGAAGAACAGGAATCGGAGCGTTGCAGCGGGTTCTCCAGGCTAGTTTCGCCTATTCAATTAAACTGGCGAGAACAGGACATCCAGCCATGACACGCATCGGCTACGCCCCCGGCGCCTATGATCTTTTTCATATTGGCCATCTCAATCTATTGCGTCGGGCGAGAGAGCATTGCGACTACCTGATTGCTGGCGTCGTGGCCGACGAGGTCCTGATCGCTCATAAAGGCGTCTCGCCTGTCGTGCCGCTCCATGAACGGCTTGAAATCGTGCGTAACGTTCGCTTCGTCGACGCTGTGCACGCGGCCACGACCAACGACAAGGTCGAGATCTGGAGAGACCTCAGGTTCAACGTCCTGTTCGAGGGAAACGATTGGCAAGGCGTCGAGAAGGGTGCCAGACTCGAACAGGACCTCGCTGTCTTGGGCGTGGAGGTCGTCTACTTCCCCTATACGTTGTCAACATCGAGCAGCGCCTTGCGCAAAGCCTTGGAAAACATCGATGCCATGGCTGTTCGTTCGCCGGTTGAATTCGCGCCGGCCATGCACCATGGCCGCAAGAATCGGGTGGCCGGGAATCCGCTTTGAAAGCAAAGATCGCAGTGTAGTGGGCACAATTTGGGACCAAATTCGCCCTGCAACGATACGAGAAGACGGCAACGACCAGCATGACCAAGATTTTTCCGCGTTCCCGGGCCCTTTCTGTGGCGGACGATCCGCGCTGGGCGCGAATTGTAGCGCGCGACAGGACGGCGGACGGCCAGCTCTGGTATTCCGTTTCGACAACAGGCGTTTATTGCCGCCCGTCCTGCGCGTCGCGTGCTGCGAACCCAAAGAACGTCGCACTTCACGATACGCTGGAGAGTGCGCGTGCGACCGGCTTCCGGCCGTGCAAGCGCTGCAATCCCGACGGTCTTTCGCTCAAATGCGAAAATGCCGCGCTCGTCGCCCGAGCCTGCCGCATGATCGAGGAACGCGAGGAGGAGCCTTCCCTGGAGGAGCTGGCCGAAGCAGTGCATCGCAGCCCCAGCTATTTTCATCGTCTGTTCAAGTCGGCGACGGGTCTGACACCGAAGGACTATGCGGCAGCTGACCGGGCGAAAAAGGTGCGTGAGGGCCTCAAAATCGGCAACAGCGTTACTGAGGCGATCTATGACGCGGGCTTTAATTCGAGCGGCCGCTTCTACGAGAAGTCGACAGGTATCCTTGGCATGACGCCGACACAATATCGTGGCGGCGGCGCCAATGAGGAGATCAAATTTGCGGTCGGACAAACGTCGCTTGGCGCGATCCTGGTTGCCTCCAGCAAAAAGGGCGTCGCCTCGATCTTGCTCGGTGACGATCCCGATAAATTGGTGCGCGACTTGCAGGATCGCTTCCCGAAGGCGCACCTTGTCGGCGCCGACCGGGAATATGAGGCATTGATCGCGCGTGTCGTCGGATTTGTCGAGAATCCTCATATCGGTCTGGATTTACCGCTCGACGTCAGGGGAACGGCCTTTCAGCGGCGTGTCTGGCAGGCACTGCAGGAAATTCCCGTCGGCCAGCATGTATCCTATGCGGAGATTGCGCGCCGTATCGGCTCGCCGAATGCGGTTCGAGCGGTTGCGGGTGCCTGCGCCGCCAACAATCTCGCCGTGGCGATACCCTGCCACCGGGTGGTGCGCAATGACGGCGCACTTTCGGGGTACGCCTGGGGCGTGGCTCGAAAACGCGCGCTCCTCGAGCGTGAAGCGTCCCAGACGGTATAAACATGCGATCTGCGCCTCCTATCCCAAACGCCTGGCCGGCTGCCATTTCCAATGATGCGAGAACCGGAATGAATGACGTGCGCTTCAGTCGCAGACGAATAACAAGTGCTGATGCATGCGGAGGTCTGCACACCCTATGAATTCGTTCTCGCGCTATGACAATTCGATGGCATTCCTTGCGAAAGTTGACGATGACTGGGCCGGGCTCATCGAGCTTGTGGGACCGTGTCGACATGACCCCAAGGCTGCCCGCGAGCCGTACGAGGCGCTGGTTCGGGCGATTGCCTACCAGCAACTGACGGCCAAGGCCGGCGACGCGATCATTGGGCGTCTCAAAGCGTTGTTTGAAGACCGTGATTTCCCCCGTCCGGAGGAACTGATCGCCGCCGACTTCGACGCAATGCGGGCCTGCGGTTTCTCCGCCAGCAAGATTGCGACGATCAAGGCGATTGCCGAGGGCGCGCTGACGGGTATTGTTCCCAGTCGTGAAGACGCCGTCGTGATGGACGACGAGACGCTCATCAAGCAGATGATTATCATCAAAGGGGTCGGACGTTGGACCGTGGAGATGCTTCTGATGTATTCGCTGGAGCGGATGGATGTCCTGCCCGTCGACGATTTCGGGGTGCGCGAGGGGTATCGCGCCCTAAAATCGCTCGCCGAGCAACCCAAGCCTAAGGAATTGCGCAAGATTTCCGAAGCCTGGTCGCCGCACCGCACGGTCGCCGCATGGTATCTTTGGCGCATGCCGCGTGAGCGCGGAAACGTGCTGAAATAGGCCGCCCGAGCGCTTGCGGATTTGATTGCAAGAGTCGGAGTGCGGCCGGCCTGTGCGCGCTGCATGGTGTCGTGAACCTTTGATTGCGCCGTGGACGATATCCGGCATAGGAAGAAAGCCATGCACCTGCAAAACCGCGTCACTCCGTTCGGCGACATCGTTGCGATCTCGCAGCGCGGCATGTTCACCGGCAATCGCGGCATCATACATGACCCGTCGACCAAGACATTGCTTAGAAAACGCTGGGCTTCGAAGACGTGGCTGGTCTGCAACTGCAGCTACAAGGGACAGCATCGCGAGGTCATGGCGGCGCGGAGTTGGACCGAACTGTTCTTCCTCGACGAGGCGGTTGCGTTGGCCGCCGGCCATCGACCTTGCTTTCTTTGCAGGCGTCAAGCTGCCGAGCGCTATCGGGCATGCTGGGCAAAGGGTAACAGCGAAACACCCCCATCTGCCCGGAGAATGGACACTGTGCTGCACGCCGAGCGCATCGAACGCAGCGCCAAGCGCCTCCATCATTTGGCACGGTTGCTGGACGACCTGCCCGACGGCACGGTGGTGGCGCGGGGTGGTGGGGCATTCACTCTGCGAGGAGGCTACGCATATCGCTGGACGAACGAAGGATATGCGCCACCACAAATCCTCAACGGCGCCGATTGGCTTCTGACGCCGCCTTCCACCGTCATGGCGCTCCGCGCAGGCTACGTGCCGGTCTTTCACCCGGTGATCCAAGCCAACTCCTATGGGCAACGCCATGTCCGATCTGTTTGACAACATTGTCCCTCTTGACCCTCCATTCGAACGCATGGCGGAAGGAGCCGTGCTTTTGCGCGGTGCGGCTCTCCTGTTTGAGAAGGATGTTCTGGCTGCACTTGACGAGATCACCGGGCAGGCGCCGTTTCGACACATGGTGACGCCAGGCGGCTTCACGATGTCGGTTGCCATGACGAATTGCGGGACGGCTGGCTGGGTCACGGATCGCACCGGTTATCGCTACGACCGCTGCGACCCTGAGACGGGGCGTCCCTGGCCCGCGATGCCGGAATGTTTTCTTGAGCTGGCGGTCCGTTCCGCATCCCTTGCGGGCTATCCCGGATTTCGCCCCGATGCCTGCCTCATCAATCGCTATGAGCCGGGAGCTCGTCTCTCGCTTCATCAGGACAAGAATGAGCGTGACTTCACCAACCCGATCGTATCGGTGTCGCTGGGCTTGCCGGCGACCTTCCAGTTCGGCGGACTCAAGCGCAACGATCCGGTGAAGAAGTTCGCGCTACGCCACGGCGATGTCGCCGTCTGGGGCGGCCCCTCCAGGCTGTGTTATCACGGCGTGCCGGAACTGAAGGAAGGCATGCACGAGGCGGTCGGGCGCAGGCGCATTAATCTGACGTTCCGCTGTGCGCTATAACGGCCGGAATTCTTTCGGTTTGATGACAATAACCGGAGTGACGACGGACAGATCTTTCGGCCAACTGTGATCGTATCAAGCCTGTTGCCAGGCAAATTCCCGGCCTGCCAGACGACCGCGGCGACAAGGACGCCCACATCATGCTTTTTCGTGGCGACATCGGCGCAAAGAAAAGTCGGCGCGCGCTACCGGAAACGAAAGCGAGCATCGACGCCGTCGTCGCGCTTACCGCCGGCAACCCGGATAAGGCGCTGGTGCTATCCTATGTGGGCCAGTTGGTCGCCGATGGCTTCGCGGTCTGGGACATCCTCGAAAATGGAGAGATCGAGGTACGTTTTAACTCCGGGGAGATGTTTGTTCTCGCTGAAACAACAATCCTGCGCCTTGTCTGATTGATGGAACAGCGTCCCCTACCGCGCGAGGCAATAGGCAAGGGGCGTGACGAAGTTTCGCCGCAGCGAACGACCAGATGTTCGCTCGACTTTGAAGGCAGGATTCGCAGTGTCAGCGGAGCTGAACCGGATTAGTCGATCTGAGCACGGGCATATATTCGTCACGGGGTCAGCCGCCTGCAGTCGGGACATCGCCACACACTCGGCATTATTTTTCACGACGCGACATAGCATGTCGGCACTGCTTCGGCCGACCCGCCATCAGAGGAGCGTCGGGGAGCGGGGCCTCGGCTTCTCCGGCGCCCGTTAGTCCCAGGAATGATTTATCGATTTGATAGCAAGGATCGGAGTTTGGGGTTCCCGTCGGAAATGTAGGTTTGATCATGAAGACATAGCAAGGAGCTACGACCATGGATCTCATGATCAACAAGAACGCGATGCGGTTTGTACCGCAGGCAATACCAATCCCGGCAGCCGCCGACATTTTATCCTATGCCGTCGCACAATGTGAACTGGGCAAGGTGCTCGTGGCACGGAGCAGCAAGGGTGTCTGCTCGATCCTGCTCGGCGACAGCGCCAGTGAACTGTCAGCCGATCTCGCGAGCCGCTTTCCCCAATCGACGATCATTGAGGATGAAAACCTGGTCAACGATGATATGGCGAAAGTACTTCGCTACATCAAGAATCCATCCGATGGTCTTCATCTGACATTGGATATGCGCGGCACACCTTTCCAGCGGCGGGTATGGGAGAAGCTGAAGGCGATTTCTGTCGGCAGGACGGTGAGTTACGCCGAGTTCGGCCGTTGGATCAGCCCGATTACCCATCCCCGCGCAATTGCGCGCGCCTGTGCCGCAAATCCCATCGCGCTGGCGGTGCCTTGTCATCGTGTCGTGCGCAGCAATGGCGATATGGCCGGCTATCGCTGGGGCCTCGAGCGCAAACTTGAACTGCTTCGGAAGGAGGCGGCGGTATGAACCAGCCACGCACCAATATCATTGATCCCGCCTCCATGGCAGTGTCGGCGGAGGACAGGGTAGCCACCTATGATTGGGCTGCCCTCAACACAGACCTTGACAGTTTCGGTTGCGCGATCCTGCCGAAATTGCTGACTGCAGACGAATGCCGGGCGATCGCTGGTCTCTATACGGACGAGACCCGCTTCCGCAGCCATATCATCATGGCCCGACATGGTTTCGGCAAAGGCGAGTATCGCTACTTCAAATATCCACTCCCCGATCCGCTTGCCGGACTTCGTACCGCGCTTTATCCACGTCTGGCGGCAGTTGCCAATGAATGGAACGAGCGCATGGGGCTCGATGAACGCTTTCCTGGCGATCATGCTTCCTTCCTGCAGCGGTGTCATGATGCCGGGCAGACCCGGCCGACGCCTCTGCTGCTGCAATACGTCCCGGGCGACTTCAATTGTCTGCACCAGGATCTCTACGGTGATATCGCCTTCCCGATTCAAGTAGCGATCCTGCTTTCCGAGCCTGGGCGCGACTTCACGGGTGGCGAATTCGCGCTGACCGAACAGCGGCCGCGCATGCAGAGCCGCGTTGAAGTCGTACCGCTTCGCCAGGGCGACGCGGTGGCCTTCGCGGTGCATAATCGTCCGGTACAGGGCACGAAGGGAAATTATCGCGTCAATCTCCGCCACGGTGTAAGCCGTGTGCGATCGGGTATGCGCCATACAGTCGGAATTATCTTTCACGACGCGCGTTGATGGCCGTGGATCGGTGCCTAAGACTTAAGCGACCGCAATGAACAAGAAGCCCCGACGGATCATCCGCCGGGGCTTCTTCCTCTCTTGTGCTCCCTGAACCTCACAAGAGAAGTCACGCTTCCCATGGGATTGCGCTCAATCGTCAATTCGGGAAAGTCGTCCGCGGCGCCTTGAGAAGCGTCGCGCCAGCTTCCAGGTCACGTATGAGGGCAGGCACTATCTGAGCATCAAAGTCGAAGACGATATCGAAGCCGTTGCCTGAAGCTAAGGTGAGAAGGAGATGCTTATTGTCGGAGGCGCATTCAACGCTGTAGGTGCCGACGTGGTAGACGTTTCTCAACGTTGCATCCGCAAATTTGAGATGCATGACCATCTTCAATAACCGCGGAAGCGTCATCGCGAGCAATTGCTTCTGGGTATCGGATGCGCCTTATTGTGGTCGGTAAACCGTCCTTCGCGACCACGTCTGGACGGTTCTTTGTTGTGTCTCGCAAAGAGCCAGAATGCAGAGGCCTTGCCTGTCGCGGTTACTTCTGCCTTTCTTTGGAGAAATGTCATCCGGAGAAACGTGATGTCCGAGCCAGATCCAGAGGAGAAAATCGATGCGACGTTCCGTAACGGCTCGCTGACCGCCGCGGGGATCATTCTCGGTTTCTCGCTGAACTTCATCGGCCGCTGGCTCTCGAACCCCAACGATTGGAGCCGCATCGACATCATCCCGATGATAGTACTGACCATCGGTATCGCCATCCAGGTGAAAGTGCTCGCTGACCTGCTTGCGCGCGATTCCTTAATAGCTGCAAAGTACGACCGCTCGCGACGGCTATTTCTGATCGGCGTCGTCATCGTGGCGGTAGGGATAGGGATTGCGCTGCTGAACGATATTCTGGGACTCGGATCGATGCAGATGCTGGGTTGAAGCACCAAGGCGCATACGCGCGCATTTCCCGGATTGGAAAATGACCGTGTGGCACTGAAGCTCAGTGGCGGCGATGATGGCAGGCTTGGTGCCGGTGATTTTTCGACTTTGGCGCACATCATGGAGCTGCCGGCTCGCTGGGCCTCCGACGTGACCGCATTTTCTGCCAGGAAGCTCACCGACAATGTGATGATACTCGCTGGCTGTCACCACGAAAACAAATCGTTGAAATACCCAACCCCGGGGGTAAGAGCCAGCCTGGATTCCTTAATCTCAGTAGATGCGCAAAAACCTTTCACATATGACGACGCGTGTGTCGAAAAAGACCCAGCGATTGCCTACAATGAATGCGCGAATAGTCAGGCTTGTACTTTCGTTCGTGCCTTTCTGACGGAAGTGTTTCGGCTTAAACCGTGAAAGCGCTTCGACCGCGGAAAAGACCAAATGAGACCCCATGTCCTTGGCCGGCAGGGTGGCTCGTCTCGCATTATGTTCAGAACGAGGGTTAGCTGCAGAGCCAGAGCCTCAAACATAGGAGACGAGCCGTGGTCGATGATATCGCACTTTACGTTGGTTTGGATGTGAGTAAGGAAAAAATCGCGATCGGTCTGGCGGAAGCAGGCCGCAAAGGCGAGGTTCGCTATTACGGCGAAATCGCCAACCGTGCCGATGCAGTGCGCAAATTTGT